>JBHJOS010000018.1:0-40032 GCA_050329415.1 Kineosporiaceae bacterium | reverse complement strand
CTGCCGCTGGTGCCATCGACGCGACCGGAGCTCGCATCGACGCTGGGGTACCAGGACTCGAACCTAGACTAACGGAGCCAGAATCCGTTGGGCTGCCAATTACCCCATACCCCAAGGGTCGCGACCAGCCGTCGGCCGGACACCTCCAGGAGGATACCCGACCCTGGCGGGTCCACCGCACCGGGCCCGCACCGGCCCGCAACCGGGCCGCACCCGACCCGCCCCGGGCCCGCCCCGAACCCCCACCCGGCCCGCCCGGGCGGCCCCGAAGCGCGCCCGGGAAGCCGGGCGGGCGGTCAGGTCGGGTGCCGCCACGGGTTCCCCCCCGGCCGAGATCGCCTAGGGTCGGGGGAGGTTCCACCCCGTCCTCGTCGGCGGGGCGGACACACTCGCGTGACCGACCATCCGACCCTTCCCGCGACGCGGACCGAGCAGCAGCACGGGGGCTCTCCTGGACGTCGATCTGGACCGCCCGCCTGCCGTGGGCCGCCGCACCGCGTCGCCCACCGGCCCCGCCGAGGGGCGCGGCGGAGCCGTGGCTGCGGTCCTCGTCCGGGGACCGGTCGCCGTCGCCGTCGCCCTCGTCCCGGTGATGGCGGTCGCCGGCGCCGCACAGCAGGTCGGCGTCTGGGCGCCGCCCGCCGCGTTCGGTGCCCTGGCGATCGGTGCCGTGCTCGCCTGGCTCGTCGCCCGGCAGGTCCCGGTCCCCGCCATCCCGGCCTGGGCGGTGGTCGCCGTCGTCCTGATCGCGGTGGCCGCGGGCGGGTGGGCGGCCCTCACCCACGGGGAGCACGTCGCGGTGCGCCGGGACGCGGGCGCCTACGCCACCTACGCCCTCTCGCTGGCTCGCTTCGGGGGCGTGCCCATCGATCCCGGCATCGACGTCCTCGGGGTCGCGGCCACCGACCCCTTCGTCCGCGTCGGCGGAGCCGCGAACTACCAGGTCCCGGTCGTCGAGGGCGGCCAGGTCGTCGACCTCGAGATCGTCCCCCAGTTCCTCGTCGGCACTCCCGCCGTGCTCACTCTCGGCTGGTGGGTCGCCGGATGGCAGGGCCTGTTCGTGGTCCCGGCCGTGGTCGGTGCCGCGGCACTGGCCGGCTTCGGCGCCCTGGCGGCGGTGACCGCGGGCCCCCGGACGGCCGTCGGCGCCACGGCCGCCCTGGCGCTGGCCCAGCCGGTGCTGCTCGCCAACCGCCAGACCTACAGCGAGCCGTTGTCCCTGCTGTTCCTCGTCACCGCGGGCACCGTGCTGACGCTCGCGGTCGCGGCCGGCCGGACCGGGACGGCCGCCCGGCTGGGCCTGCTGGCCGGGGCGCTGTTCGGGGCCAACATGTTCGTCCGGGTGGACGGTCTGCGCGAGGCGGTCCTGCTCATCCCGGTCGTCACCGTCCTCGTCCTGCTGCGTCACCCCGCCGCGCGCGGTCTGGTCCTCGGGCTCGTCGCCCTCGCCGTGCCGGCGGCGCTGGCCGCCACCCCCTGGAGCTCGCCCTACGTCGCGCAGGTGAGGGACTCCCTGTTCCCGCTCCTGGCCGGCGCGGGCGTGCTGGCCGCAGCCGCGGCGGCGGTGGTGGCGCTCGGTCGGCGGGTGCCGCCGCGACGCGTCGCGCCCCTGCTCGCGCTGCTGCCGGGGGCGGCCGCCGCGGCCGTCGCCGTCACCGGGCTCGGACTGGTGTCGCGGCCCCTGTGGCTGGTCGACTACCACGACCCGCTGCTGCCAGGCCTCGGCGACTTCGTGGGGAGCCTCCAGATGGCGCAGGGCCTGCCGGTGGACCCCATGCGCAGCTATGCCGAGCACACCGTGACGTGGCTGTCGTGGTGGCTGGGACCGGCGGCCGTGGCGGCGGCCTTCTGCGCCGCCGTGATGCTGGCTTGGGCCGGGGCCCGGGCGGTGACCACCGGCGGGATGCCGCCCTGGCTGCCCGTCCTCGTGGTCGGGCTGGCGAGCACCGTCCTCACCCTCGCCCGGCCGGGCATCACGCCGGACCACCCATGGGCCGACCGCCGCCTGGTGACGACGGCCCTGCCCACCGTCGCCCTGCTGGCGGCGGTCGCGTTCGCGTGGCTGGTGGGCGAGGCGGCCCGGCTCCGGGGCGCCAAGGTGCGCGCCACGGCGGTCGCCGCCACGGCGGTCGTGGCCACCACGGCGCTGCTCGTCCCCCCCGCGCTGGCGACCTGGCCGGTGGCGACCGACCGGACCGAGGTCGGCCAGCCCGCGGCGGCCGACGCGGTCTGCGCCGAGCTGCCGGAGGACGCCGTCCTCATCGCGGTGGACGACCCCACCAGGGTGCTGTGGGGACCGGTGCTGCGGGCCCGCTGCGGAGTCGGCGTCGTCGGCATCGCGGCTCAGTCCGACGCAGGGGACCACCGACAGCGGGTCCGCGAGGCGGCGGAGACCGCGCGCGAGAACGGGTACGCCCCGGTGGCGCTCGCCGGGGCGACGCCCGGGCCCCGCGACGACCTCGCCGCGGCCCTGGATGCTCAGTGGTCACCCGTCGTCCAGCTCGACACCACCGAGCCGCAGCGCTGGCTGGAGCAGCGACCCGACGGCACCCGGCCCCTGAGCCTCCAGGTGTGGCTGGCCCCGCTGTGACCCCGCTCGCTCCACCGACGGGCTGAGCGGTTGCTAGCGTGCGGGCGCCCCCGCCCCCTGCCGTGAGGCCGTGATGCTGGACGACGCCCTGATCGACTCCCTGTTCGCCGACGACCTGCCCGAGGTCGACGACTGGGAGCGCCGGTACCCGCCGCGCGACCTGCCGGACGCCGCTCACGTCACCCGGTTCGCGCCGTCCCCGACCGGCAGCGTCCACATCGGCGGTCTCTACGTCGCCATGGTCTGCCAGGACCTCGCCCGCCGTTCCGGGGGGCGTTACCTCGTCCGGATCGAGGACACCGACCGGGCGCGCGAGGTGCCGGGAGCGCTGGAGGGGTTCCGGCGGGCGTTCGCCTACGCCGGGCTGGACCCCGACGAGGGCGTCGACACCGGCGGGGCGTACGGGCCGTACCGGCAGTCCGAACGAGAGGCGATCTATCACTCGTTCGCGCGGCACCTGCTTCGCCGCGGTCGGGCCTACCTGTGCTTCGCCACGAAGGACGACCTCGCCGCCCTCGCCGCCCGGCAGGAGTCGCTCAAGGTGCCCACCGGCTACTACGGGGAGTGGGCGCTGTGGCGGGACGCCGACCCGGCCCGCGTGCGGGCCGCCCTCGACGAGAAGCGGCCGTACGTCGTCCGGTTCCGCTCCCCCAACGAGGCCGGCCGCGCCCGCTACGAGGACGCGATCCGCGGTCGGCTGGAGCACGAGGCCAACCGCAACGACGTCGTGCTGCTCAAGGCCTCCGACGCCTCGCCCCGGCTGCCGACGTACCACTTCGCGCACGCGGTCGACGAGCACCTGATGCGGGTCACCACGGTGGTGCGTGGCGAGGAATGGTTGTCGTCGGTGCCGCTGCACCGGCAGCTGTTCGCCGCGCTCGGGATCGAGCCGCCGCGGTACGCCCATGTCGCCCCGCTGATGAAGCTGGTCCCCGGCGGCCGGCGCAAGCTGTCCAAGCGCCACGACCCGGAGGCCGGGGTCGACTTCTACCTCGCGGCGGGGTATCCGGCGGAGGCGGTCCTGCACTATCTGCGCGGGCTGGCCAACGGCCGACTGATGGACCTGCCGCAGGCCCAGGCGCTGGCGGCCCCGCTCGCGCTCGACCAGTTCGGCACGGCAGGACCGCTGGTGGACCTGCCGAAGCTCGACGACCTCAGCGCCGACCACGTGGCGGGGATGTCCGGCCCCGAGGTGGCGGCCGCGGTGTCGGCGTGGGCGCGCACCCACGACCCCGAGGTGGCCGACGTCCTCGCCGCCGAACCGGACCTCACGCTGCGGGCGCTGTCAGTCGAACGGGAGGGGGTCGACAACCCGCGCAAGGACCTGTGGACGTGGTCCGGTTTCCGGGCGGCGTACGGGTTCTTCTTCCCGACGCTGTTCACCCTCCTCGCCGGTCCGGAGGACGAGCGGGTGACGACGGCCGGTCTGCCGGGCGCGGCGGCCGGGCCGTTCGTCCGGGACCTCGTCGCGAGCTACCGCCACCTCGACGACCAGGGCGAGTGGTTCGACCAGATCCGCCAGGCCTCGGCCCGGCACGGGTTCGCCCCCAGCCCCAAGGTGTACAAGAAGGACCCCGACGCCTACGTGGGGTCGATCCGCGACGCGGCGCAGCTGGTACGGGTCGCCGTCACCGGCTCCACCCGCAGCCCGGACCTGCACGCGATCAGCCGCGCCCTCGGCGAGGAGGAGTTCCTCCGCCGCCTCCGGCCGCTCACGTGAGGCCGGGACGGCGGCCGTGACACCGGAGGAGACGCCATGACCCCCGCCGAGGCTGCCCTGCAGGCGGCGCGCGACCTCGCACCCGGCATCCGCAAGGCCGCCGCCGACAACGAGGCGGCGCGGCGCCTCGGCGAGGACACGGTGGCGTCGATGCGCCGGGCCGGGCTGTTCGCCGTGCTCCTGCCCGCCGCCTATGGCGGCGCGGAGCTGCCGCTGCCGGCGGCCTTCGCCGTCATCGAGGAGGTGGCGGCCGCCGACGGGTCGGCGGGCTGGTGCCTGCTGAAGGGCGCCACGACCAACCAGATGGCCGGCTACCTCCCGGCAGCCGCCGCCCGACGCATCTGGGCCGACCCGACGATCGTCACCGGGGGGAACCTGCACCCCCGAGGCAGAGCCGTCGAGGTGGCCGGTGGGTACCGGGTGACCGGCCGGTGGGACTGGGGCACCGGGGTCGCTCACAGCGCGTGGGTCGTCGGCGGGGCAGTCGTCGTCGACGCCGCCGGGAAGCCGAAGCCGGGTCCGGCCCCCGACCTGCCCGAGACCAAGGCCTTCGTCTTCGCCCGGGAGGCGACGACGGTCCACGACACCTGGCGCGCGGCCGGGATGCGCGCGACCGCGAGCGGTGAGTTCGAGGTGAGGGACCTCGCCGTCCCCGCCGAGCACGCCTTCGACGGCATGGTGGCGCGACCGGTCGTCGACGGCGTCAACTACGCCGTCCCCTACATCGCCCAGGCGATGGCCCCCCATGCAGCCGTGGCCGTGGGAGTCGCGCGGGGGGCGCTCGCGGACTTCCGGGAGCTGGCCCGGTCCAAGGTCCCGACGGCCGGCACGTCGCGGCTGGTCGAGCAGGGCCACGTGGCCGAGGGAGTCGGGCGGGCCGAGGCGATGGTCCATGCCGCCCGGGCCACGGCGCTGGCGGCGGTCGACGCGGCATGGTCGACGGCGCGCACGCAGGGGCGAGCCCGGGAGGACCAGCTCGTCCACCTGAGCCTCGCCGCCACCTACGCGACCGAGCTCTGCGTGGCCGCGGTCGACCTCGTGCACTCCCTCGCCGGCGGCAGCGCCGTGGACGAGCAGGCCCCCCTGCAACGGGCCTTCCGGGACATCCACGTGGCCGCCACCCATGTCCTCGTCCGCTCCGACAAGTACGTGCTGGGAGGCCGGGCACTGCTCGGTCCCTGACGACGGGACGTCGGCGAGCCCGGCTGGGGTCGCCCCACCTCACCGGACACTCCACCCACGACTCCCGAACAGGCTCTCAGACGCTCGGGCGAGGGGTCCCATGGTCGGGGTCGTCGGGGTCGTCGGGGTCGTCGGGGTCGTCGGCCGCGACCCGGGCGGCGACCCGGAAGGCGGCGTGGGCGTCGGGCACCCCGCAGTAGACGGCCGCCTGGAACAGGACCTCGGCGATCTCGGCCCAGCTGAGACCGTTCGCACGGGCTCCCCGCAGGTGGGCCGCGAGCTCCTCGTCGCGACCGCGGGCGACGAGCGCCGTGATGGCGGCGATCGAGCGACTTCGCCGGTCCAGACCCGGCCGGGTCCACACGGTTCCCCAGGCGTACCGGGTCACGAGGTCCTGGAAGTCGGCGGTCAGGGCGTCGGTGCCCGCGGTCGCGGCATCCACCCAGGCGTCGCCCAGGACCTCGCGGCGGACCCGCATTCCCTCGGCGCGAACCTGTGCCGCGGAGGTCTGCGGGAGCGGGCCGGCGAGCGCGTGGGCGGCCAGCAGCGCGGCGACCCGCCCGGGCGCCTCGATCGGAGCCAGGTGCCCGATGCCGTCGAGCGTGACGAGGCGCCCGTGCGGCACCCCGTCGGCGACGTGCCGCAGGGTCGCCACCGGAGTCACGCCGTCGTGGGAGCCGGCGACGGCGAGGACCGGAGCCGCGATGCGGGGCAGCTGCCCTCGCAGGTCGTGGTCGGCGAGCGCCTCGCACCCGGCGGCGTAGGACGCGTCGTCGGCATCGGCCAGGTCCGCCAGCAGTGCGGCGACGCTCACCGGGTCGCGGTCGGGGAAGCCGGGTCCGAACCAGCGACCCGGAGTGCTCGCCACGAGCCCGGCGGTGCCCGCGGAGCGCACCAGCGCGGCCCGCTCGGCCCACGTCGGCGGCGTCCCGATGCGGGCGCCGGAGCCGAGCACCGCCACGGACCGGACCCGGTCGGGGGCGCGCAGCGCCATCTCGAGCGCCACCGCCCCGCCGACGGAGTCGCCCGCGACATGGCACGCCCCGCCGAGGCCGGCCGCGTCGAGGGCGGCCAGGACCGCTTCGGCCAGGTCGGCGAGGCCGAACCCGGTGGCGGGAGCCGCTCCCCCGTGACCTGGCAGCTCCCAGCCCACGACCCGGAGGGTGTCGGCCAGCAGCCCGGCGGTCGGCCCCCAGAGGGTCCGCACCCCGGTGCCGAGTGAGGGACCGACGACGAGCAGCGGCCCCGAGCCGGCGAAGTCGCGCAGGACGACGGGTGGGAGCGTCACGGTCGCCCTCCCTCGGTCGGCGGGGCGAGCCAGGCGGCGGCGCGGGCCACGGCTTCATCGACGAGGTCACCCGCCATCCCGACGGTGTCGTCCAGGTCCGGCCCGTCCCCGGTCACGCCGGTGAGGGCTTCGGCGGCGCGGCGCTCGGCCAGCAGGTCCGCCGCGGCGGCCGCTGCCGTGGCCCGCATCCGGTCGGGGTGGACGACGAGGCCGGCCAGCAGCTCGGCGGTCAGCGACCCGGCGACGACGGCGCCGCGGGCCAGCGCCCGCAGCGCCGGCCACTCGGCGTGCCAGGCCCCGGCCGGGCGCTCGTCGGCGGCCAGCGCGGCGGCCAGGTGGACCGTGGCCGCGTGCTGGGGGGCAGCCAGGGCACGGCTGCGGATGAGGGTCGCCAGGACCGGGTTCGCCTTGTGCGGCATCGCGGAGGACGCGCCCCGGCCCGGGGCGGGCGGTTCGGTGAGCTCGCCGACCTCGGGCCGGGTCCGCAGCACGACGTCCTCGGCGATCTTGCCCCAGGCGTCGGTGCACGCGGTGAAGGCGTCGCCGACCCGGGTGAACGGTCGGCGACGGGTGTGCCAGGGGGGCGCCGGGGGCAGCCCGAGACGGTCGGTGAGTCGCGCGACCAGGACGCGGCCGTCCAGGCCGACCGTCCGGGCGAGCAGGTCCGGGGCGGCGAGGGTCCCGGCGGCCCCGCCCACCTGGGCCGGCAGCCGGTCCAGGCCGTGCCTCAGGTCCTCCGCCGCATCGAGCACCCCGTGCAGCCAGCCGGCCGCCACCGCGGCGAAGGTCGTCGGCACGGCGTGCCGGGCGAGGGTCCGGGCCGCCTGCACGCTGCCGCGGTGCTCCTCGGCCAGCCGGACCAGTGCCAGGACCTGTCGGTCGATGTCCGACAGCACCCGCCGCCCCGCTGCGCGCAGGCAGCCGACGAGGGCGGTGTCGAGGACGTCCTGACTGGTCAGGCCCCGGTGCAGCCAGCGCGCGGGGTCCCCGTCACCGAGCCGCTCCCGCAGCAGCACGACGAGTGGGAGGACCGGGTTGCCGCCGCCCTCGGCCGCCCGGGCGAGCGCCGGGACGTCCGGCGGGCCGACCAGTCCGCCCAGGTCGGCCCGGGCCGCAGCGGGCGCGATCCCCGCGTCGACGAGGACGTCCAGCCAGGCCTGCTCGACGCCGACCGCCGCGGCGAGGACCGCGCCGTCGTCGACCAGGCCGTCAGCCCGGTCGTCGCCGGGCGCCAGCAGGTCCGTCATCCCGTCACCGGCGGTGGTTCGGGAAGGCGAGGAACACCGTCTCGTGCTCGCCCTGGAGGCGGACGTCGAAGTGCAGGGCACGGCCGTCGTCCACGGCGACCAGGGTGGCCCGCCGGGCGGGCTCGACAGTGGCCAGGAACGGGTCGGCGGCGAGCCCGTCGCCCGGCGCCGGCAGGTAGGCCCGGGTGACCAGCCGGTCCAGCAGGCCCCGGGCGACGACGCCGACGGCGATGAACGGCCGGCCGCCACCGACCGCGCCCGGCCGGACCGTGGTGAACGAGAACCGGCCGGTGTCGTCGGTGTGGGCGCGGGCGAACCCGGTGAAGGTGTGACCGTCCCGGCGCAGCGAGCCGGCCACCTGGGGGACCCGGCCGCCGGCGTCGGCCTGCCAGATCTCGACCAGGGCGTCCGGGACCCCGGCGCCCGCGCCGTCGAGCACTCGGCCGGTGAAGCGCACCGCACCAGGACTGCCGGGCGGGACCAGGTGCTGCCCGCCCGGCCACGGGAGGGCGAAGCCGTGGAAGGGACCGGCGGTCTGGCCCGGCGTGGCCACGAGGTGGCGCTCGGCGCCCGCGATCACGTGTCGGCCTGCAGGTCGGTGTCCGGGGGCGTGGCGAGCGGTCCGGCGAGGACGACGTCCCAGCGATAGCCGGTGTTCCACCCGGGGGTCGTCACCCCGTGGTCGTACGTCGCGACGAGCCGCTCGCGGGCCCGCGGGTCGCGGATCGACTGGACGATGGGATCGAGGGCGATCAGCGGGTCCCCCGGGAAGTACATCTGGGTGACCAGCCGCTGGGTGAACTCGCGGCCGAACAGCGAGAAGTGGAGGTGGGCGGGCCGCCAGGCGTTGACATGGTTGCCCCACGGGTAGGGGCCCGGCTTGATCGTCGTGAACCGGTAGGTCCCGTCCGGGCCGGTGAGACAGCGACCCGCGCCGGTGAAGTGGGGGTCGACCGGTGCCCGGTGCTGATCGCGGCGGTGGGCGTACCGGCCGGCGGCGTTGGCCTGCCAGATCTCGACGAGCTGCCCGGCGACCGGGCGGCCGGCGCCGTCGAGGACCCGGCCGGTCACGACGACCCGCTCGCCGATCGGGTCCCCGCCCCGCTGGATCGTGAGGTCCGCTTCGAGCGGGTCGACGTCCTGCGGGCCGAAGCACGGCGCCCAGCGCTCGACCCCCTCGGGGTCGGCCTGGTGGAGGGCCTTCGTCGGGTGACGCAGCGCGGTGCCGCGGTAGGGGGGGTAGTCGAGGCGCGGACCGGTCTCCTCGGTCCCGGCCGCGGCGTGGTCGGCGGCCAGGGTCGCGATCTCGGCGCTGATCTCGGCTTGCGTCGAGTCGGCGGCGTGACGGGACGGGACGGGCACGGCGACAGCCAAGCCCGCGGCCCGTCACGATGGCAGGCATGGCTTCCGGTGAGCGGAACACCTGGTCCCGCTGATGGCCGGGCGGAACGCCCGGCCCGGGCGCACGGTGACGGACAAGGCCCTGGCCCTGCTGGGCGCCTTCGACGGCGACCACCGGGAGCTCAGGTTGAGCGAGTTGGCTCGACGGGCCGAGGTCCCGATGGCGACCGCGCACCGGCTCGTCGGTGAGCTGGCCGCCTGGGGGGCGCTGACCCGGCGTCCGTCCGGTGGGTACACGATCGGGCAACGGCTGTGGGACCTCGGCCTGCTGGCGCCCAAGCCGGCCGGGCTGCGCGAGACCGCCTCGCCCTTCCTCCACGACCTGTACGCGGCGACGCGCGCCACGGTCCACCTGGCGGTGCGGGACGGGACCGAGGCGCTGTACCTCGACCGGGTATCCGGCCACGGCTCGGTCCACGTGGTGAGCCACGTCGGGAGCCGGTTGCCGCTGCATGCGACCGGGGTGGGCAAGGTCCTGCTGGCGCACGCACCGGAGGCCGTCCAGAGGGAGGTGCTCGGTCACCTCACCCGGGTCACCCCGCACACCGTGGTCCAGCCCGGGCGGCTCGCCCAGCAGCTGAGGCGGGTCCGGTCGGAGAACCTGGCGACCACGGTGGAGGAGATGACCCTCGGCGCGTGCTCCCTGGCGGTGCCGGTCCGCGCCGAGGGTGGGAGTCCCCGCCCTGGCGAGCGGCCCGTCGTGGCCGCCGTCGGTGTGGTCGTCCCGGACCTGCGCCGGGACCGGGCACGGCTGCTGGCCGCCCTGCGAGTGGCGGTCGCCGGCATTTCCCGAGTCCTGCCCCCGGCATCGTGACCAGGCGCCTGGGGCCCGACCGTCGCCCCAAGTGTCCGATCGATCACATCATGTCGCCATATCGGGGAAATCGTCTGATTTCGTCCGCGCGGGCTTCTGCCCAGTGGAAGACGGCACACGAGGGCCGCGGCCGAGCCACTTCACTCGACCGATGCCCCCCGCCCCGCGGACCGAGCGCACGAGCGTCGGCATCGTCGGCGGCGGCCCCGCCGGCCTCATGCTCGCCCACCTGCTGCAGCGTGCCGGGGTGGACTCCGTCGTCGTCGACGACCGCACCCGGCAGGAGATCGAGACGACGGTCCGGGCCGGGATCCTCGAGCACGACAGCGCCCGGCTGCTCGTCGAGTCGGGCGTCTCGGACCGGGTCCTGCGGGAGGGCCAGGAGCACCAGGGCATCGAGCTCGCCTTCGGCGGCGCAGGTCACCGGATCGACTTCCAGGCCCTCGTGGGGGCCTCCGTCTGGTTGTACCCGCAGACCAGCGTCGTCGTCGACCTCGCAGCAGCGCGCGAGCGCGACGGCGGCCGGGTCCACTGGGGCGTCACCGGCACCGACGTCACGGGCCTGCCGGACGGGCCGGTCCTGCGGTTCGTCGACACCGCCGGCATGCCGCGGGAGGTGCACTGCGACTACCTGGTCGGGGCCGACGGATCCCGGAGCGCCTGCCGCCACCTGGTGCCCGAGGCACACCGGCGGCAGTGCACCCGCGAGTACCCCTTCGCGTGGTTCGGGATCATCTGCCAGGCCCCGCCCAGCGCCCCGGAGCTGATCTACAACCAGTCGCCCGACGGATTCGCGCTGGTCAGCCAGCGGACGGCGACCATGCAGCGGATGTACTTCCAGTGCGATCCCGACGAGGACGTCGAGGCGTGGAGCGAGGACCGGATCTGGGAGCAGCTGCAGCGCCGCGTGGGTCACAACGGGTACACCCTGCACGAGGGGCCGGTCCTCGAGAAGTCGGTGCTCAGGTTCCGCAGCTTCGTCCAGGAACCGATGCGCTGGGGCCGGCTGCTGCTCGCCGGCGACGCCGCCCACACGGTGCCCCCCACCGGAGCGAAGGGGCTCAACCTCGCTCTCGCCGATGTCCTGGTGCTCGCCGAGGTCCTTGAGCGGGCCGTGCGCCGTCGCGACAGCACTGCACTGGACGAGTACAGCAGGCGCACCCTGGACAGGGTGTGGAGAGCGCAGAACTTCTCGTACTGGATGACGACGATGCTGCACCGGCTGCCGGGTACGACCGACTTCGACGTCCGCCGGCAGACGGCGGAGCTGCACTCGGTCGTCGGGTCGACGGCGGGGTCGCGCTACCTGGCCGAGGGCTACACGGGCCGGCGGGCTCGCTAGGGCCGAGACCGCGCCTCGCGACGCCCTCGCGGTGCTCCACAGGCCCCCGGGTTCGTGTCTCAGCGAGCCGGGACCTCGATCCGGAGCAGGCCGTAGACGTAGGAGTCGGTCAGCGCCTCCCACGAAGCCTCGACGATGTTGGGACCGACCCCGACCGTGGTCCAGCTGGTCGAGTCGTCCGCCGTGGTCAGCAGGACGCGGGTGACGGCGTCCGTGCCGTGGCTGGACTCCAGGATGCGGACCCGGAAGTCGATGAGGTCGAACGCCGCCAGCTCCGGGTAGCACGGCGCCAGTGCCTCGCGCAGCGCCGCGTCGAGGGCGTTGACCGGACCGTTCCCCTCACCCGTCGCCACCACCCGGCGCCCGCCGGCGACGAGCTTCACGGTGGCCTCGCTCATGGTGTCCCCCACGGCGGATCCCGGACGGTGCTCGGTGATCGCCCGCCAGGACTCGATCTCGAAGTACGTCGGCACGCCCCAGGCCGCGTCGCCGCCGCCGAGGCGGCGGGCCAGCAGCTCGAACGAGGCGTCCGCCGCCTCGAAGGTGTACCCCTCGGCCTCGCGCGCCTTGACGGCGTCGGTGATGGTGGTGAGCAGCTCGCGGTCCGACAGGTCGAGACCCAGGGCGCGGCCCTTGAGCTCGATGCTGGCCCGGCCCGCCATCTCCGACACCAGCATCCTCATGTCGTTGCCCACGGTCGTGGGGTCGACGTGCTGGTACAGGTCGGGGTCGACGCGGATGGCGCTGGCGTGCAGGCCGGCCTTGTGAGCGAACGCGCTCGCGCCGACGTAGGGCTGGCGCGAGTACGGCGGCACGTTGGTGATCTCGCTGATGGCGTGGGCGATCCGGGTGGCCTCGGACAGGCCGCCGGGGCGCAGCACCGGCTGCTGCCGCTTGAGCTCGAGGTTGGCGACGACGGTGACCAGGTCGGCGTTGCCGGTGCGCTCGCCGTAGCCGTTGACGGTCCCCTGCACGTGCACCGCGCCCGCGTCGACCGCGGCCAGGGTGTTGGCGACCGCGCACCCGGCGTCGTTGTGACAGTGGATGCCGACCGCGGTCCCGGTCCGGTCGCGGACGTCTGCCACGGCCTCGGCGATGCGCTGCGGCAGGTGTCCGCCGTTGGTGTCGCACAGGGCGACCACCTCGGCCCCGGAGTCGGCCGCTGCCCGCACCACGTCCAGGGCGTACCCGGGGTCGAGCACGTAGCCGTCGAAGAAGTGCTCGGCGTCCAGGAACACCCGCCGTCCCTCGGCGACCAGGTACCGGACCGTGTCCGCGACCATGGCGAGGTTCTCGGCCCGGCTGGTGCGCAGGGCCCGCTCGACGTGACCGGTGTGGCTCTTGGCGACGAGGGTGACGACCTGTGCCCGGGACTCCAGCAGGGCCCGTACCTGCGGGTCGTCCTCGGCCCGGACCCCGGCGCGGCGGGTGGCGCCGAACGCGGCCAGCACGGAGTTCTTCAGCCGCAGTTCCTCGGCGGCCAGGGCGAAGAACTCGGTGTCCTTGGGGATGGCGCCCGGCCACCCGCCCTCGATGTACCCGACGCCGAGGTCGTCGAGGTGAGTCGCGATCGCCATCTTGTCGGCGACCGACAGGCTGAGTCCCTCCTGCTGGGCGCCGTCGCGCAGCGTCGTGTCGTAGACCTGGAAGGTCTCGGGCAGCCTCATGCGAGCCTCCGCATCCACCCGCGGGGGTCCGCGGCCCGGCCGTACTGGATGTCGAGCAGCGCCGAGCGCAGCGCCGTGGTGACCGGGCCGGCGCTCCCGTCGCCGTGGACCGCCTCCCCGGCCTCCCACACCAGGCGCCCGAGCGGGGTGATGACCGCGGCCGTGCCGCAGGCGAAGACCTCGGTGATCGACCCGTCGGCCGCGCCCCGGCGCCAGTCGTCGATGTCGACCCGCTCCTCCGCGACGTCGTGGCCGAGGTCCTTGGCCAGTTCCAGCAGGGCGGAGCGGGTGATGCCCTCGAGGATGGTGCCGGTGAGGGTGGGGGTGACGATCCGGCCGTCGGCGTGGACGAAGAAGAGGTTCATGCCGCCGAGCTCCTCGACCCAGCGCCGCTCGGCGGCGTCGAGGAAGCAGACCTGCGCACAGCCCCGCTCCGCCGCCTCGAGCTGCGCGGCGAGGCCCGCGGCGTAGTTGCCGCCGCACTTGGCGGTCCCGGTGCCACCCGGCGCAGCCCGGGTGAAGGTCGTGGTGAGCCAGATCGCCACCGGCCGGGCACCCCCGCCGAAGTAGGACGCCGCGGGTGAGGCGATGAGCACGTAGCGGACCTCGTCGGCCGGGCGGACCCCGAGGAACGGCTCGGAGGCGAACATGAAGGGCCGCAGGTACAGGCTCTGCTCCTCCCCCGCGGGCACCCAGTCGCGGTCCGCGGTGACGAGCGTCTCGAGCGAGCGCAGCAGGTCGGTGGGCGGCAGCTCGGGCAGGGCGAGGCGGCGGGCGGAGCGCGTGAACCGCTCGGCGTTGGCCTCCGGGCGGAAGGCCCGGATCGAGCCGTCGGCGTGCCGGTACGCCTTGAGGCCCTCGAAGACCTCCTGGGCGTAGTGGAGGACGGCGGCCGCCGGGTCGAGAACGATCGGGCCGTACGGCTCCAGGCGCCCGTCGTGCCATCCCACCTCGCGGGTCCACCGGGCGGTCACCATATGCGGCGTGAAGTGCCGCCCGAAGCCGGGGTCGGCCAGCACCGCCTCGCGGATGCCGACGGCCCCCCCGGCCGGGTCCGCGCTGTCCACCTCGGCGAAGTGCAGGGCCGATGCGGACGTGGTGCCGGTCGTGCTCCCGGTCATGAGAGGCCTCCAGACGTCCCTGCGGCGGGGACGATCCCCCAGCCTATGCCGTGAGGGCTGCGACCAGGCTGTCGGTGACCTCGGCCGTGCGAACCGGAGAGTCGTCCCGGCGTGCGGTGACGACCGCCCGGACCGCGGCCGTGATCCGGGCCGCCGCCACCGGGTGCCCGACGTGCTCGGCCAGCAGCGCCGCGGACAGCACGGCCGCCGTGGGGTCGGCGACGCCCTGTCCCGCGATGTCGGGGGCGGAGCCGTGCACCGGCTCGAACATGCTCGGCACCGTCCGGTCCGGGTTGACGTTGCCGCTGGCCGCCAGCCCGATGCCACCCGTCACCGCGGCCGCGAGGTCGGTGATGATGTCGCCGAACAGGTTGTCGGTGACGACGACGTCGAACCGCTGCGGCCGCTGCACGAGGAAGATCGTGGCGGCGTCGACGTGCAGGTAGTCGACCGTGACGTCGGGGAAGTCGGCGTTGACGGCCTCGACCGTGCGCCGCCACAGGTGCCCGGCGTGCACGAGCACGTTGTGCTTGTGGACCAGCGTGAGGTGCCGGCGCGGTCGGGCCTGCGCGCGGTGGAAGGCGTCGCGGACCACCCGCTCGGCCCCGAAGGCCGTGTTGACGCTGACCTCGGTGGCGATCTCGTGGGGGGTGCCGACCCGCAGGGCGCCGCCGTTGCCGACGTAGGGGCCCTCGGTCCCCTCGCGGACGACGACGAAGTCGATCTCCCCGGCCGCCAGCACGTGGGGGGCCAGTGGCGTCGGCGCCCCCGGCAGCAGGACCGACGGCCGCAGGTTGACGTAGTGGTCGAGGGCGAACCGCAGCCGCAGCAGCAGCCCGCGCTCGAGCACCCCGGACGGCACCGACGGGTCCCCGACCGCCCCCAGCAGGATCGCGTCGTGGCGACGCAGCGCCGCCAGTTCCTCGTCCGGCAGGGTGTCGCCGGTGCGGTGCCAGCGAGCGGCGCCCAGGTCGTATTCGGTGGTCGCGAGGTCGACCCCCTCGGGGGCCAGCGCCTCCCGCAGCACGACGAGGGCCGCCCGCGTCATCTCGGGCCCGATGCCGTCCCCGCCGATCACCGCGAGGTCGAGGCGCGCGGGCACAGGGGCGGCGTCGGGCGGCGTCTCGGACATCGCCAGGAGCCTAGCGGCGCCCGGGCGGGCGGCGGATCGTCAGGACACCACGGTGATGCTGAGCCCGCGCACACCGGACCGAGCGATCCGACCGTCGGTGGTCACCAGGGTGGCGTCGACGGCCTTGGCCAAGGCGACGTAGTAGGCGTCGGTGATCCGCAGCGAGCCGCGCAACGCCCACGCGCGCTCGGAGAAGTGCTGCAGCGGCAGGCGCTGCACCGGCAGGACCGTGAGTGCCCGGATCGCGGCCGCCGCCCGCGGCCCGCTCACCTCGTCGGCGCGCTCCAGCCGGGCGACCGCGGACACGACCTCCCCGTCGAGCAGCGCCGGCGCGACCGCGTCGGCGTCGAGAGCCCACGCGGGTACTCGACGGGCGCGCTCGTTGCCCAGGACGAGGTCGACGACGGCACCGGCGTCGAGGACGACCAGCACGGGTCAGGCTCGGTCGGCCGAGCGGCTCGGCTCGCCCGGCCACTCGCCGCGGATCTCATCCATCACGGCGTTCACGTCAACCTCCCGGTCGAGCGGCGGCCTCGCCCGGTCGAGGTCGTCCAGGAACCGCCGCAGCGTGTATCCGTCGGACGACGACAGCGCCTCGGCGAGCAGCTTCGAGGCCAGCGCGCTCATGGGCACACCCTCACGCTCGGCCCGGGCCCTCAGCGTCTCGTGAACGTCGTCCGGAAGACTGCGGATCTGCAGAATCGCCATAACATGAGGCTAGCATGCGAGATGCATGAGATCCGCATGCGTCAGTCGTGGCCGGGGCGGGGCCAGGGCAGCAGGACGGCCGCCGAGCCGCCGCCGCGCCGGGTCGGCTCGGCGGCGGCCACCCACCGGCCGTCGGGCAGCCGTTCGACGCCGGTGGCCGCGCCGATCTCGGGGGTGGAGGCGAACACGTGACCGAGCCCGGCGAGCCCGGCGGCCTCCGGGGTGGCGAGGAACGAGGGCTCCGCCGACACCGAGGCCGTGTTGCGCTGGGAGGCACGGGGCGCCGCGATCGCCTCGGCCAGGGTGAGGTCCCGGTCCAGGCGGCCCACGAGGACCTGGAGGACCGTCGTGATGATCGTCGACCCGCCGGGCGAGCCGACCGCCAGCACCGGCTCGCCGTCCTCGAGAACGATCGTCGGTGCCATGGAGCTGCGGGGCCGCTTGCCGGGACCCGGCAGGTTCGGGTCGGGCACGGCGGGGTCCGCCTGGGCGAACGAGAAGTCCGTCAGCTCGTTGTTGAGCAGGAAGCCCCGGCCCGGCACGGTGATGCCGCTGCCGCCGGTCTGCTCGATCGTCAGGGTGTAGGCGACGACGTTGCCCCACCGGTCGGCCGTCGTCAGGTGCGTGGTGCTGCCGGAGCGCTCGCCGTCGACCACGGCCCCGGCGCCGGCGACACACGGCCGGGGGTCGTCCGGGTCGCCGGGCGCGACGGGCACCGGCAGGACGGCGTCGTCCGACACCGGGCAGGCTCGGGAGTCCGCGAACTCCTGGCTCAGCAGGCCCTGCGCGGGGACGTCGGAGAACGCGGGGTCGCCGACCCACCGGTTGCGGTCGGCGAAGGCCACCTTGCTGGCCTCGAGGTAGCGGTGCAGCGCGGTGGTGGCGTCGACCGCGGCGAGGTCGTCCCCGGGGTCCGGGTCGCGGGCGTCGAGCGCCTCGAGGAGGTTGAGCGCCTCGCCGACAGTGGTGCCGCCGGACGACGGCGGCGCCATGCCGAACACCTCGAGACCCCGGTACTCGGTGCGGGTCGGCTCCCGCAACGGCGCGGTGTAGTCGGCGAGGTCGGCCGTCGTGAGGTCGCCCGGGCGGACCACCCGGGTGCTCGCCGGGTCCACCGGGGGATCCTGGACCGTCGCGACGACCTCCTCCCCCAGCTCCCCGCGGTACAGGACGTCGACGCCGTCGCGGCCCAGCAGCCGGTACGTGGCGGCGAGGTCGGGGTTGCGGAACCGGGTCCCCGGCGCGGGCGGGGCGCCGCCCGGCAGGAACAGCTGCGCGGTGGCGGGGAAGGCGGCGAAGCGCTCGGCGTTCGCGGCCGTCTGGTCGGTGAAGGTCTGGTCCACGGTGAACCCGCGGCGGGCGAGCCGCTCGGCGGGCCGCAGCGCCGCCCGCAGGGAGAGCGTCCCCCACCGGTCGAGGGCGACCTGCCACGTCATCGGGGTGCCGGGGACGCCGACTGACAGCCCGCTGGTCACAGCCTCGCCGAACGGGACCGGAAGGCCGTCCTCGAGGAACAGGTCCGCCCCCGCCGATGCCGGGGCGGTCTCGCGGCCGTCCACGGTGTGGACCTCACCGGTGGCGGCTTCGTACACGACGAGGAACCCGCCGCCGCCGATCCCGGCCGAGTACGGCTCGGTGACGCCGAGGGCGGCGGCGGTCGCGACGGCGGCGTCCACGGCGTTGCCGCCGCGGCGCAGGACCTTGATGCCGGCGGCCGTGGCGTCGGCGTCCACGCTGGCGACGGCCCCGCCGTATCCGACGGCCTCGGGGGCCTTCTCCGGGACCCGCCCGCCGGCCGCCGCGGGGGCCACGAGCCCCGCGGTGAGCGCGGCCGTGACGAGGGCGACGAGGGCGGCGCTGCGCGCCCGGCCGGCGACGGGTCGAGCGAGCGGCAGCGGCATGGGGGCCTCCTGGCGTCGGCGGTGCGACCCGGACGGCCGGGTTCGAGGTCCGGGATGTCCGGGATGCGAGCGCCACTCTGCCTGCGTGACGGGGAGGGCACAACCCGTGAGAGCCGGGACGGGTCACACCCCGGCGGCGCGGCGCCAGGCGGTGAAGGAGGTGACCGGCCCGGCATGCGGCGGGACCAGCCACGGCCAGGGGTGGACGGCGGCCGGGCGGATCCGGCGGGCGCGGGTGCGGAAGCCCGGCACCGGGGCGTGGGTCACCGCGGCGCGGCGCCCGGCGAGAACCTCGACCGGGTCGCCCCGGTGGACCTCGAGGTCCCGGCGGGTCGCGAGATCGGCAAGCGTCTCGGCGAGGAACACCAGGCGCTTGCCGGACAGCCGCAGCCGGGCGAGCAACTCCTCGTCGAACACGGCCACGACCGGCAGCCCCGGGTGCGCGGCCAGGGCGGGGTCGGCGTCGCCGAGACTCTCGAAGGTCAGCCACACGCACCCCGGTGCCTCGCCGTCGAGGTCGACCGCCGCAGGGCCCGCCGTGGTCACCGGGTCCGGGTCGCCCCGCAGCCCCGGCGGCGGGTCGACGGGCGGCGCCACCCCGCCCGCCTCGTCGGGCCAGGCCTCGACGGGACAGCAGTCCCGCAGCCGGCAGGTGTCGCACAGCCCGGGGGCGCGGCGGCGGACCTGCCACCGGCTGAAGCCGTAGGGGCGGCCGGTCCCGGTACCGACGGTCCACTGCCAGCCGAGCCGGTTGGCGGCCCGGGAACCGTCCAGCAGGTGACGGAAGAACCGGTCCTCCCCCTCGCGCCAGTCGTGCCCCGCCCGGACCGTCCACTGGGACGCCAGCCACATCCGGGTCTGGTTGACCAGCCACCCGTCGCGCTCCAGCTCCCCGACGGCGAGGTCCATGCAGGCCATCTCCCGGGGCCACGGGTCGGTCGGGGCCGGCGCGGCCGGGGGCGGGTCGGTCGGGGGCGGCGCGGCCGGGGGCGGGTCGGTCGGCCCCGGCACGGCCAGGGGCGGCGACACCGGGGGCGGGTGGCGCAGGGGACGGGCGATCACCGGGCCGAGACGGGCGTAGAGGTGGCGGGCGTACTCCTGCCAGAGGAGCTCGTCCCGGTATCTCTCACGGTCGGCACGCGGGGCGTCGGCCACGTGGCGCCACACCGTGGGCAGGTCGAGCAGACCGTGCCGGACGTACGGGCTGAGGCGGGTGGCGCCCCGGCGTTGCGGGGGGTGGACCTCGTTGCGCCGCCGCGCATAGCCGGTGACGTCGAGGGCGGCGAGGCGCGCGTCGGCCGCGGACTGCCCGCCCCGGAAGCCGGGGCTGGACGTGACGCCGTCGGGTCCCTCGAGGCAGAGGTCACCGAGGTGACGCCGCACCCAGGCGATGGCCGCGGCGGGCCCGGGCTGCGGAACCGGCAGCAGGGTCGGCGACGAGACGGACATGGTGCCCATGGTGGTGGTGCCCTCCGAGCCAGGAGGGTCCGGGCTCGATCCGCCCCTGCCCGCAGCGGCCCGCCTGGCTCCTCCCGACCCCCGGCTTCCGACCCCCGGCCTCCGAGCCCCGAGCCTGGACCCCCGACCGTGGTTGGCCTGATCATGTGACGTCAGTGGATCAGGCCAAGCGGTAGTTGGCCTGCCCATGTGATGTGTCGTGATCAGGCCAAGTGCGGTTGGCCTGGTGATGGGCTGCGACACGCCGACGATGAGCGGCTCATCACGACCACTCGGAAGGCCAGGCACATCGGACGCGCAGTCAGGTGGGGTCAGCGGACGCGGCGGACGCGGATCGGGCCCCTGGCGGTGCTGGGGTCGATCACCCGGCCCTGCTGGGTGACCTCGACCTCGCCGGCCGCGACGAGTCGGCGGGCCGCCATCCGGGCGGGCTCCAGGAGCCGACGCCAGCCGTCCCCGACGTCGCCGGCCGCCACCGCACGGGCGGCCTCGCTCGGGCACACCGTGGCACCGCGAGCCCGGCGGTCCAGCAGGTCGAGCAGGGATGCCTCCAGGCACCGGTCGACGTCGCGGACACCGCGCCGGCGGCACGCGGCGGAGCAGTACCGGACGTGCTCCCAGTCCCGGGCCCAGGCCTTGCGCCAGGTGATGGTCCGCCCGCAGGACGCGCAGGTCCGCGGTGGCGGGACGACGGGAGGGCTCATGTCAGGACCATGGTGCCGGGGTGGTCCCGGCGATCCGGGGTCCGGGTCACCCCTGGCCGCCGGTCCCCGTGGACACCCCGACCCCGCCGTCACCCGTTGGGCCCGACACGCGCGGTGCGATCTGCTCGGACCTCCCCGCTGCGTCGCGGGCGGGTGACGACAACCCGGATCGATCTCTCCGCCGACCGGCCGGTGGCCCCATGGGCAGTGGGCCACCGGCCGGTGCGGTCGATCCCGGCGGGTCGGGAGTCGGGGTCGAGGTTCTCCGCGGGGCACGCCGCCCGTGGGTGGCGGTGCGGCGCGCGGTCAGGCGTAGTCGACGACCTCGACCAGGGGGCGCCGCGGCGTGGGCGTGGCGTCGCGCGTCGGGTAGCCGGCGCGGAAGCTCATCATCGGGACCACGCCAGGGCCGGCGAGGTCGTCGAGGACGTCGCCGAAGCGGGGCTCGGCGCCGAGCGCGCGTTCCCGGTCGGTGAGCTCGGTGAGCTGGCTGAGGGGCTGGGCGACGAGGTCATCGGCGGTCATGGCCAGGTGGAGCCGCTGCCAGGCGCGCCCGGTCAGCAGCCACGCCTCGCGGGCGTCGGCGGGGTCCGGCGCCAGCGACTCGTCGGCCA
The DNA here is from genome assembly GCA_050329415.1 of Kineosporiaceae bacterium. GTDB lineage: Bacteria > Actinomycetota > Actinomycetes > Actinomycetales > JBBAYJ01 > JANNOG01. Next base: position 19,143 of record JBHJOS010000018.1, on the reverse strand, counting down.
CGATGACCGCGGCCAGGGGCGCGGTGTCGACGTCGCGGCGGGTGTTCGCCAGGAAGACGCCGTTCGACTGGGACTCGCCCGTCTCGGGCAGCATCTTGGCGACTGCCGCGACCGGCCGGCTGGCGACCGACCCGTCCAGGGTGAGGCCGGCGGCCTCCTCCTGCAGCTCCGCCCACGAGTGACGGAACCAGGCGTGGGAATCGCGCGAGAGGTCCTCGTCTGCGATGAAGGCCTCGGTGGCGAGCACCGTCTCGTCGCGGAAGGTCTGCAGGTCGCCGTCGCCGGTGAGCCACCGGACCGAGATGCCGCGCAGGTCCGCCACCCGGCCGTCGAAGCCGGCGACGAGGTCGGCGGGGATGGCGGCGTCCCGCTGGTAGGGGAAGCGGTTGGTGTGCCGGCGGGCCACCGCGTCCGCCAGCCCGGTCGGCTCGGCCGGACCGCGCTCGAGTCCGACCCGGGCCAGCAGGTCGGGACCGGCACCGGCGGGGAGCAGGTCGACCGTCGCCCGGTAGCCGCGGGCGGCGGCCGTCACCACGATGTTCTCCACGGCGCAGCCGATGGAGGAGTGGACCTCGCGCTGGAAGGGGTCGAAGGCGCCCAGTGCCCGGTCGGAGTCTCGGGAGACCTCGATGACCGCCTCGCGTGGGTTCTCGGCGGGACCGTCGGTGACCTCGACCCGGAACCGCCACGGCTGGGAGTCGTGGGCGTTGGACGCGAGGACGCCCGCCGCCACGACCGGCTCGATGCCGCCGGCCCGCTCCCAGGTCCGCCACAGGGCGTACGCCCGGCCGCGAGACACCGCGAAGACGCCCTGGTCGACCGCCCGGTAGCCGAGCGCGGCGCCCCCCACGACCAGGGTGACGGCACCGGCCCGCAGCAACTGACGTCGCGTGCTCACGAGCCCGTCACCGCCGTCCCGGTCCGGACCCCCGGCGGCGGGACCCGGAGAAGGTGGCCGCCGAGGGCGATCAGCCAGCCGAGCAGCAGGGTCGGCCCGACGGTGAGGAAGACCTCGGAGAAGGCGGCCAGGACCAGGGTGGCGGCCGTGACGAGGCCGAGGATCGCCAGCCACTGCGGACCGCCGTGGCGGAGCAGCGCGATGCTCGCGAGCGCAGCGAAGGCAGCGCCGGTCAGGGAGACCCCGAGGACCTCCCCCACGCCCCCGAGGTAGTCGTTGAGGGTCGTGTGGACGACGACGGCGGCCTCCCGCGAGGCCGAGCCGGGCGCCGCCGCGAGGTACCCGTCGGCCAGCGCCGGCATGGCCAGGAGCCACCGTCCGATCCCGATGGCCCGGAAGGCCGCCGACAACGCACCGGCGACCACGACCAGGGTCACGATCGCTCCGGGGCGCCAGCCGTACGCCCGGGGCAGCAGCACGGCCAGGGACGCGATGCCGAGCGAGAAGGCCAGGTAGAAGCTGTAGCCGAGCAGGATTCCGGACTCTTCGGCGGCGACCAGGGGCAGCGCCTCGGCGGCGGGCAGGTCGAGGGACGCCGGCCAGTCGATCGCCGACGAGAGGACGGCGAAGGCGGCGAGGAAGAACGCCACCAGCAGGAAGCAGACGACCGCGGTGACGCGCCGGAGGCGCGCGGTCGAGGACGGGGGCGCGGCACGGGACGGACCCGCGACGAGGACATCAGTCATGACGTGAACGCTGGTCTTGTTTCCAAGCTTTGTCAAGAGCAGTGTTCACGTCAAGTCGATCGGTCGCACTCCGGCCTCCTGCTCACCTAACCTCCTGGCATGCCGTCCTCCACCTCGCCGCGGGCCGGGCCGGGCCGTCCGGAGGGCCTGCGCGAGCGCCGTCGGCGGGAGCTGCTCGACGACGTGCTGGCCACGGCGCGCCGACACGTCGCCGAGCACGGTGCCGCCGCCATGTCGGTCCGGGCGGTGGCCCGCGACATCGGGATCGCCCCGTCAGCGCTCTATCGGTACTACCCCAGCCGGGACGAGCTGCTGACGACGCTCATCGCCGAGACCTACGTCGAGATCCACGACGTCCTCGACGCCGCCGTCACAACGGCCCTGGCGGCGCACCAGGGCGACCTCCTGGCCGCCTGGGTCGAGACCACGGCCGCGTACCGGGACTGGGCCCGCGCGCACTCCGCGGACTTCGCGCTCGTCTACGGCTCCCCGATCCCCGGCTACGCCGCACCCGAGGAGGGGACCCGGGACGTCGGTCGCCGGTCGGGGGAACCCCTGATGCGCCTTCTCGGCGCCGCCCTGCAGTCCGGCGTGGTCGACCTCGACGCCGCTCGGGCGGCGGCATCCGGGATGGGCCCGGCCATGCGCGAGGCGCTTGCCGCCCGGGGACACGCCCAGGGGCTCGACGTCCCGGAGGACCTCGCCGCCGGGCTCGTCGAGTTCGCCCTGACCGCCTGGGCACAGCTGCACGGACTGGTGTCCGTCGACGTCTTCGGCCACCTGCCGCCGATGGCCGGCTTCGCCGACGAGTTCTTCGACCGCGCCTCCGCCGCGATCTTCGTCCGGGGCCTGCGGCACTGACGGGCCCGCGCCTGCCCTCGTCGCTGCCACGAGAAAGCACCTGGCGCGGAGACGGCGGTTCAGCGCGACGGTCGGACGACTTGTTCCACCCGGTCCGCGGCCTCGTTCGCTCGCTCGTGCTCCCAGACGCGCACGACCGTCCAGCCGGCCCTGACCAGTCGCGCGTCGGTGTCGCGGTCCCGAGCGACGGTCCGGTCGAGCTTGGCGGCCCACCAGCCGGCGTTGTGCCGGGGAGCTGTTCCGTGGTCAGGGCAGCGATGCCAGAAGCACCCGTCGACGAACACCGCGACCCGGGCACGAGCGAACACGACGTCGGCGCGACGGCGCACGCCAGGCATCAGGACCGTGTCGACGCGATACCGCAGGCCCCGTCGGTGCAACTCACGGCGCAGCGCCAGTTCCGGGAGGGTGTCCCGAGTCGGCTGCCGCCGAAGGCGGTCCCGGACCGCGTCGGACAACGGAACCGGCCCGGTCGGCGCGCCGTACTCAGCCGGTACCGGCCCGGGCGATGCCGTCATGGACCTAGCCTGCCCCCATGCCGGTGCAGGACGACGTGCGAGAGCGGCAGATGCTGCAGCTCTTCAACTTGCACGTGCCCAGGGATCGCCGCCGGTCCGATGTCGATGCCCACCTGCGGCTCGACGGGACGGATCTGCCGTTCGAGCTCAAGAGCACGACCAGCGGGTCGGTGAGCACGGTGCGAGACTTCGGCGCGGACCACATCGCGAAGTGGCGCGGCAAGCACTGGCTGTTCGGATTTTACGACCGGTCCGGGACCGATCTCCGGTACTGCTGCTACGGGTCGCCCGCGGCGATGGCTCCCTGGATCGAGGGCAAGGCGGCGTACGTGCGACCAGACCAGCTTCTGGCCGGCATGGCCCCCGAGATGCTCGGGCAGGAACATCTGACGGCGATCCTGGGCGCGAAGGATGCCTACACGCTGGATGACGCTCGGGCGCTGATGAAGAAGCACTGGAGCGCAGCGCGGTACCTGGAGGCCCAGGACCTGCCGGGGGGGTACTCGCCCGACCGGACGGTGCAGATCCTGCGGGAGCGGTGCCGGTACGTGATCATGCGCGGGTCGACGCTGAACAACCCGCACATCGAGGCGAGGTACTTCGTCGGGTGGGAGCGGATCGTCGAGGACCATGCCGCGCGGCTGCGGGCGCTGGTCCGGGACTACCTGGTGAGTGCAGCAGCGACGGACGACGCGACAGCGTAGGCCAGCGGGGGAGGCACGGCGTTGCCGATCTGGCCGAGCTGCATGTACGTCGCCCCGACGAAAGGCCAGTCGTCCGGGAAGCCCTGCAGGATGGCGACGTCGGGCACAGACAGCCGGAAGTGACCGTTCTCGGCGACGAATGCGCTGGCCTTCTCGCGGGTCGGGGCAACACCACTGGGCCAGATCTGGAGCTCGTCGAATCGACGCTTGGCAGACACGCTGTTGAGGATCGATGTCGTGTGCCGCGGACCAGTCAGGGTGCTGCGGACCGTCGGCGCGAGGTCGTCGTAGCCAGTGCGGGGAAGGCCGAGAGCCTCGCGCACGCCCAGGCATCTGGCCTGGCCGGACAGGACCAGTCGGCTGTCGGCCCAGGCGTGAGTCGCCAGCGGCGGGATGTACCGAGCGGCGGCCCGTGCGCTGCGGAAGCCGACGAAGAACACGCGGCGGCGGACCTGGGGCACGCCGAAGTCCTGCGCTCGCAGGACCATGACGGGGACGATGGTGTACCGATCGGCCAGCGGGCCGAGAATCGTGTCCTGCACGTACTGGGCGAACTTCGCGCCGGCCAGCGCGGGAACGTTCTCACCGACGAATGCGACCGGACGGATCGCGCGAACTGCGCGGACGAACTCAGGCCACATGTCCCGAGGGTCCAGGTGGCCGCGCTGGCGGCCGGCGTTGCTGAACGGCTGGCACGGGGGGCCGCCGTGAAGCACGTCGACACGGCCGCGCCACCGGTCCCAGTCGGTCCGACGGACGTCGCCGTCCTCGCCACCGTGGACCTCCCAACCCGGCCGGGCCTTCACGAGCGTGTCCGCGGCAGCCTGGATGATCTCGTAGGAGGCGGCGTGGTCGTACCCGGCCCGCTCGAATCCGAGATCCAGGCCGCCCCCGCCGCTGAACAGCGACAGCGACCGCAAGCCCGTCGCCGCGGCTTGCGGCATCAGGTCGAGCGGGTCGAGTCGGGGGACGTTGACCGGGTGCAGCGGAGCGGGCCCGTCCCCGCGGGCGGCGGCGGCCTTCGCCGCACGCGACCGGACCGCACGGTCGCGGAACCACGCCCGCCGCTCTGCTGTCAGGTCCTGCGGCTGGTGATGCGGCGACGTCGACGGGATGCGGCTGGGCACCGACGGCTCCGGCGTCGGGGTCGAGGTCGGGCCAGAGCCGTTGATGGGCACGCTCCGGTTCACGCGGCGAAGCTACGCCACCCCACGGACACCGCCACGGCAGCACGCCGACCAGCGGGCAGGGCGCCGTGAGCCGACGGCGCTGCACCGCTTCGCGGCGGCAGTCCGGAGACGACCCGGCCTCTCGTCGCCCGGGCCTGCCGGTCGCGCCGGTCGGCCCGCCGCGTCAGCGCGCCGCCGTGCCCTCGACGAAGTCGGCGTCGCGGGCGCCCTCGCCGATCCACGGCATCATCCGGCGCAGCCGGGCCCCCACCGCCTCGATCGGGTGCTGCTCCTGCTCGGCCCGCAGCTTGCGGAACTCCGGCGCCCCGGCGTCCTGGTCGGCGATGAACCGGGCCGCGAAGGACCCGTCCTTGACCTCGGCGAGGACGTCCTGCATCCGCTGCTTGACGGACTCGTCGATGACTCGCGGGCCGGAGACGTAGTCCCCGTACTCGGCGGTGTCCGAGACCGACCACCGCTGCTTGGCGATGCCGCCCTCGTACATGAGGTCGACGATGAGCTTGAGTTCGTGGAGGCACTCGAAGTACGCCACCTCGGGCTGGTAACCGGCCTCGACGAGGACCTCGAACCCGGACTGGACGAGCCGGCTGGCGCCGCCGCACAGCACGGCCTGCTCCCCGAACAGGTCGGTCTCGGTCTCCTCGGCGAAGGTCGTGCGGATCCCGCCCGCCCGCAGGCCGCCGATGGCGCTCGCGTAGGAGAGGGCGAGGGCCCATGCCGTGCCGGTGGCGTCCCGGTCCACGGCGACGAGGACGGGCACCCCGCGCCCCGCCTCGTACTCCCGGCGGACGAGATGGCCGGGACCCTTCGGCGCCACCATGCAGACATCGACGCCCTCGGGCGGGGTGACGTAGCCGAACCGGACGTTGAAGCCGTGCGCGAAGAACAGCGCCTTGCCGGGCCGTAGGTTCGGCTCGACCGCCGTGGCGTACACGGACCGCTGCACGTGGTCCGGCACGAGAATCATGACGACGTCGGCCTCGGCGGCGGCCTCGGCGGGGGTGACGACCCGCAGCCCCTGCTCCTCGGCCCGGGCGCGGCTGCGGCTGCCCGCAGCGAGCCCGACCCGGACGTCGACCCCGGAGTCGCGCAGCGACAGGGCGTGGGCATGGCCCTGGCTGCCGTACCCGATGACGGCGACGTTCCGGCCGCGGATGATCGACGGGTCGGCGTCTGACTCGGTGTAGATCTCGGCCATGGTGCTGCTGCTCCCGGGATGTGGTGGGCGAATGCGGGGTGGGGCGGTGACGAGCGGCCCCGTGGCGGGCCGATCAAGCGGGGCGGATCAGGCGGAGCGTAGTGCGCGGTCGGTCATCGACCGCCCGCCGCGGGTGAGGGCGACGACGCCGGACTGCACCAGCTCCTTGACGCCGAAGGGCGCCAGGACCTCGAGCAGCGCGGCGTTCTTGTCCGGGCGTCCGGTCGACTCGATCGTGACGGCGTCCGCCGCGACGTCGACGACCCGGGCCCGGAACAGGGTCGCCGCCTCGACGACGGCGGCCCGGGTGGTGGCGTCGGCGCGCACCTTGACGAGCAGCAGCTCACGCTGGACCGCCTGGTCCGGCTCCAGCTCGACGATCTTGAGGACGTTGACGAGTTTGTTGAGCTGCTTCGTCACCTGCTCCAGCGGCAGCTCGTCGACGTCCACGACGACGGTGACCCGGGAGATGTCCGGCGACTCCGTCGGCCCGACGGCCAGGGAGTGGATGTTGAAGCTGCGGCGGGAGAAGAGGCCGGAGATCCGGGCCAGGACCCCGGGGCGGTTCTCGACGAGAACCGCCAGCGTGTGCCGGCTCATGCGGACTCCATCCCGGGCTCGCTCTCCTCCTCGCGGTCCCAGACCGGCGCGATGCCCCGCGCGACCTGGATGTCGTCGTTGCTCACCCCGGCAGTGACCATCGGCCACACCATGGCGTCGCGGTGGACGACGAAGTCGACGACCACCGGGGCGTCGTCGACCGCCATCGCCTTCTCGATCGTGGCATCGACGTCCTCGGCACGCTCGCACCGCAGCCCGACGCACCCATACGCCTCGGCCAGGCGGACGAAGTCCGGGATGCGGGTGGAGTGGAGGTCGGTGTTGGAGTACCGGGAGCCGTAGAACAGCGTCTGCCACTGCCGGACCATCCCGAGGCTGCTGTTGTTGATGACGGCGACCTTGATCGGGATGTCGTTGATGGCGCAGGTGGCCAGCTCCTGGTTCGTCATCTGGAAGCAGCCGTCGCCGTCGATCGCCCACACGGTCGCGTCCGGGCGGCCGGCCTTCGCGCCCATGGCGGCCGGCACGGCGTAGCCCATGGTCCCCAGCCCTCCGGAGTTCAGCCAGGTCCGCGGGTGCTCGTAGCGCACGAACTGCGCGGCCCACATCTGGTGCTGGCCGACCCCGGCGGCGTAGACGGCCTCGGGTCCCGCGATGGCGCCGATCCGCTCGATGACGTACTGCGGGGACAGCGACCCGTCGTCGGGCCGGTCGTAGCCGAGCGGGTAGGTGGTGCGCCAGTGGTCGAGCTGTCGCCACCAGGCCCCGAGATCGGGCTGGCGCCCAGCGGCGTGCTCGGCGGCGACGGCCTCGACCAGGTCGACGATCACCTCGCGGACGTCGCCGACGATCGGGACGTCGGCGTGGCGGTTCTTGCCGATCTCGGCGGGGTCGATGTCGGCATGGATGATCTTGGCGTCCGGGGCGAACGAGTCGAGCTTGCCGGTGACCCGGTCGTCGAAGCGGGCCCCGAGGGTGACGAGGAGATCCGCCTTCTGCAGGGCCGTCACCGCCGCGACCGTGCCGTGCATGCCGGGCATGCCGAGGTGCTGCGGGTGGCTGTCCGGCAGGGCGCCGCGCGCCATGAGGGTGGTGACCACGGGCATCCCGGTGAGGTCGGCCAGGCGACGCAGCTCCCGGTCGGCGTTGGCGCGGATCACCCCGCCGCCGACGTACAGGACCGGGCGGCGGGACTCGGCCATCAGCCGCGCCGCCTCCCGCACCCGCTTGGCGTGCGGCTTGGTCACCGGCCGGTACCCGGGCAGGTCGAGGCGGTCGGGCCAGGCGAACGGGGCCCGCGACTGCAGGGCGTCCTTGGCGATGTCGACCAGCACCGGCCCCGGCCGGCCCGTGGCTGCGAGGTGGAAGGCCTCCGCGACGGCACGGGGGATGTCCTCGGTCCGGGTCACGAGGTAGTTGTGCTTGGTGATCGGCATCGTCATGCCGGTGATGTCCGCCTCCTGGAAGGCGTCGGTGCCGATCGCCCGGCTCGCCACCTGCCCGGTGATGGCCACCATGGGGACGGAGTCCATGTGGGCGTCCGCGATCGGGGTGACGAGGTTCGTCGCCCCCGGTCCCGACGTCGCCATGCAGACGCCGACGCGTCCGGTGGCCGCGGCGTAGCCCTCGGCCGCGTGACCCGCCCCCTGTTCGTGCCGGACCAGGATGTGGCGGACCTTCGCCGAGTCCATGAGCGGGTCGTAGGCCGGGAGGATCGCCCCGCCGGGGATGCCGAACACCACGTCGACGCCGGCGTGCTCGAGCGACCGGACGAGGGCCTCGGCCCCCGTGATCACGTCTCCGGCCGGGGCCGGTGTCGTGCCCGGGTGACCGGGCCTGCCGGGTGGGGTGGCGCTCACGGGACTCTCCTCGGGTGGTGCGGGCGGGTGCCGGGGGAGGACATGCAACGACCCCTCCGCCCGGAGGCGAGAGGGGTCGCGCGTCGCGGAACCGATGACGGATCGTCGGTCAGGCGACGCGCCTGCCGAGTACGAGGACGCCGAGGCGGGCGGCCAGGATCCGGGTCATGTCGGCACCGTAGCGCGTCGCAGCCGGGGAAGCCACCCACCGGACACCCGTCCCGTATCGCGAGACGTCGCCCGCGACGTCAGGCGGGGTCCGCGCCCCATGCCGCGACCACCCGCCCGACGGGCACGCCGTGCCCCAGCACCGGGACCCGGGCGAACCGCTCCAGCGGCGGCGATTCCTCGCCCACGGAACCCAGCAGGGCGGTGAGCACCGGCCGCAGCGGGCGCTCGGCGCCGTCCAGCACCTTGACCGCGACGGCCCGGCCGTCGGGCAGCGCCGCGGCGCACACCGCTTCGGCACCGTCCTTGGCGATCGCGCCCGGGACGGCGCGGACGAGCTCGGTGACGTACCGGCCGGTGCCGCCGACCCACTCCGGGTGCCGCCGGTTCGCGTCGGCGACCCGTCCCTCCGGCGTGTCCGGGCCCGCCACGGCGATCCGCGCGAAGGCCCGGGCGAGCCCCGTCGGCGACACCGCGTGGACGACGGCGCCGCACCCGTCGACCCCGGACGCCGCCACCGGCTCCCCCGCCAGCTCCGCGACGACGTCCCGCAGCAGCACCTGCAACGGGTGCTCGGGCCGGAGGTAGGTGGTGCGGTCCCAGCCGTTGACCGCGCAGGTCACGAGCATCGCCGCGTGCTTGCCGGAGCAGTTCTGCGCCAGCCGGGTCACCCCGCGGCCCCCGGCCCGCCACCGGGCCGCCTCGTCGGGGTCCAGCGGGACACCCGGCGTGTTGCGCAGATCGGTGACGTCGAGACCGGCCACGGCCAGCAGCCGCCGCACCCCGTCGAGGTGGTACGACTCGCCGGAGTGGCTGGACTGGGCGAGGGCCAGCAGGTGCGGCGGCAGGTCCAGCCCGGCCCGCACCATGGCGACGGCGAACAGCGGCTTGAGCGAGGAGCGGGCGAACACCGGCGCGCCCGGCTCGCCGGCCGACACCGCGACCGACCCGTCGGCGGCCAGAGCCACTGCGTGGCCGTGATGGACGCTCTCGACGAACCCGGACCGGACGACGCGGGCGAGCACCTGGCCGCTCACTGCGGGGCACCGCCCGCATCGAGCGCGGCCACGGCCATGGCACGCAGGACGGCCCTGGTCCCGGGCGGAGCGCCGGGCCCCGCACTGTGCGGCGTGGAGTTCAGCAGGCCGAACACGGCGTGGGCGCAGGTGCGCGCCTGCCCGGCAGTCGCGCGGGGGTGGGCCTGGCGCAGCACCTCGACCCAGATCTCGACGTAGCGCCGCTGGGTCCGGCGGACCTCGTCCCGCGCGGCCGGGGGCAGGCCGGCGAGATCGCGGTCCTGGATCCGGATCACGTCCGGCTCGGCGAGGGAGAAGTCGAGGTGCGCGTCGACGAGTGCCGCCAGGACGCGGGCCGGGTCGCCATCACCGGCGGTGGCGCGCAGGGCGCCCTCGAGCAGCCGCCGGCTCGGCCCGACGAGCAGCTCGGCGAGCAGCGCCTCCTTGCCGGCGAAGTGCCGGTACACCCCCGGGCCGCTGATGCCCGCCGCCGTCCCGATGTCGCGCAGGCGCACCCCCCGGTACCCGTGGGCGGCCATCAGCCGTGCCGCCTCGGCGAGCAGGCGCTCGCGCCGCTCGGCCTTCAGCCCGGCCCTGCCGGTCACCTCCGTCGCCATCGTCGCCGCTCCTGCGCCTGGACATGATCGGTGAACGAACACTAGCCTCGACTGAGTTAACCACTGTTCACTCAAAGGGGAGTCGTGAGCCGGCAGGAGCATCTGCGGCTGCGGGCCGAACTGCGCGAGCGGCTGGCCTCGGCCGCCCTCGGCCGCGACGAGCGGGCGCGCGCGCGCCACGTGGCGCGGGGCAAGCTGCTCCCCCGGGACCGCGTGACGGCACTGCTCGACGAGGGCAGCCCGTTCCTGGAGCTGTCACCCCTCGCGGCGTGGGGCATGACGGGGCAGTCCCCCGGGGCCGGGATCATCACCGGCCTCGGCCGGGTCTCGGGCCGCGAGGTGGTCGTGGTCGCGAACGACGCCACCGTCAAGGGCGGTACGTACTACCCGCTGAGCGTGAAGAAGCACCTGCGCGCGCAGGAGGTCGCGGCCGCCAACCACCTGCCGTGCGTGTACCTCGTCGACTCCGGCGGCGCCTACCTGCCCGCCCAGGACGAGGTGTTCCCCGACCGCGACCACTTCGGGCGCATCTTCTTCAACCAGGCGACGATGAGCGCCGCGGGCATCCCGCAGATCGCGGCCGTGCTCGGCAGCTGCACCGCCGGCGGTGCCTACGTCCCGGCGATGAGCGACGAGGTCGTCATCGTCCGCGAGCAGGGCACGATCTTCCTCGGCGGCCCGCCCCTGGTGAAGGCGGCCACCGGCGAGGTCGTGACCGCCGAGGAGCTCGGCGGCGGCGAGCTGCACGCCCGGGTGTCCGGGGTGGCCGACCACCTGGCCGAGGACGACGCCGACGCCCTGCGAACCGTGCGGCGGATCGTCGCGGGGCTCGCCCCGCGCCCGGCGGCCCCGTGGCTGCGGGCGGCGGTCCGGCCGCCGGCCGTCGACCCCGACGGGCTGCTCGACGTCGTCCCGACCGACCCACGGGTGCCGTACGACGTGCACGAAGTGATCCGGCGGATCGTCGACTCCCCCGACCCGGCGGGATCCTCGCCCGAGGCGTTCGCCGAGTTCAAGGCCGAGTACGGGCGCACCCTCGTCACCGGGTTCGCTCACGTCCACGGGCACCCGGTGGGCATCGTCGCGAACAACGGCGTGCTGTTCGGTGAGTCCGCCCTCAAGGGCGCGCACTTCATCCAGTTGTGCGACCAGCGGCGGATTCCGCTGGTGTTCCTCCAGAACATCACCGGCTTCATGGTCGGCCGGGAGTACGAGGCGGGGGGCATCGCCAAGCACGGCGCCAAGATGGTGACGGCAGTGGCCTGCGCCCGGGTGCCCAAGCTCACCGTCGTCATCGGGGGGTCCTTCGGCGCCGGGAACTACGCGATGTGCGGGCGGGCCTACGGACCACGGTTCCTCTGGATGTGGCCGAACGCCAAGATCTCGGTCATGGGCGGGGAGCAGGCCGCCTCGGTCCTCGCCACCGTGCGCGCGGACCAGCTCGCCGCCCGCGGACAGGAGTGGGCGCCGGCCGAGCGGGAGGCCTTCCAGGCCCCGATCCGGGAGCAGTACGAGCGCCAGGGCAGCTCCTACTACTCCACCGCCCGGTTGTGGGACGACGGCGTCATCGACCCCGGCGACACCCGCGACGTCCTCGGCCTCGCGCTGTCGGCCTGCGCCAACGCCCCCCTCGCCGACGTCTCCTACGGCGTCTTCCGGATGTGAGCGACATGACGCGCGACCCGGCCGCGACACCGGGCTTCGACACCGTCCTCGTCGCCAACCGCGGCGAGATCGCCGTCCGCATCATGCGGACCCTGCGGGCCATGGGCCTGCGGTCGGTCGCCGTGTACAGCGACGCCGACGCCGACGCTCGCCACGTCGCCGAGGCGGACACCGCGGTCCGGATCGGCCCGGCCCCGGCCCGGCTGAGCTACCTCGACGTCGAGGCCGTCGTCGGCGCGGCCGTCGCGACGGGGGCCGGTGCCCTGCACCCCGGGTACGGCTTCCTGTCGGAGAACCCGGCGCTCGCCCACGCCTGCGAGGCGGCGGGCATCGCCTTCGTCGGCCCGCCGGTCGCAGCGATCGAGGCGATGGCCGACAAGATCACCGCGAAGGGGCTGATGGCGCGGGCCGGGGTGCCCGTCGTCCCGGGCGTGGCGCGACCCGGGATGACGGACCCCGACCTCGTCGCGGCCGGGGCGGACATCGGGTTCCCCGTGCTCGTGAAGCCGTCGGCGGGCGGCGGCGGCAAGGGGATGCGGCGGGTGGACCGGCCCGCGGACCTGCCCGCGGCGCTCGCGTCGGCCCGTCGGGAGGCCGCCGGGGCCTTCGGCGACGACACCCTGTTCCTCGAACGCTTCGTCGAGCGACCCCGGCACGTCGAGGTGCAGGTGCTCGCCGACGGCCACGGGCGGGTGCTGCACCTCGGCGAGCGAGAGTGCAGCCTCCAGCGCCGCCACCAGAAGGTCGTCGAGGAGGCGCCCTCCCCCGTCGTCGACGCCGCGACCCGCGAGCGGATCGGCGAGGCCGCCTGCCGCGCCGCGGCCGGGGTCGGGTACCGGGGGGCCGGCACGGTGGAGTTCATCGTGGCCGGGGACCGGCCCGAGGAGTTCTTCTTCCTGGAGATGAACACCCGGCTGCAGGTCGAGCACCCGGTGACCGAGCTGGTGACCGGCGTCGACCTCGTCGAGTGGCAGGTCCGCATCGCCCGCGGGGAACCCCTGACGATGGCTCAGGAGGACGTCCGGCTCACCGGTCACGCGGTGGAGGCGCGGGTGTACGCCGAGGACCCGGGCGCCGGCTTCCTGCCCACCGGAGGACGGGTGCTGGTCCTGCGCGAGCCCGTCGGCCTGCCGGGGGTGCGCGTCGACTCCGGCCTGCGCGAAGGCACGGTCGTCGGCAGCGACTACGACCCGATGCTCGCCAAGGTGGTGGCCCACGGCCCGGACCGGGCCACCGCCCTGCGGCGCCTCCACCGGGCGCTCGCCGCGACCAGGGTCCTCGGGGTCCGGACGAACGTGGACTTCGTCCGCCATGTCCTGGCCGACCCGGACGTGGTGTCGGGGCGACTGGACACGGCCCTGCTCGACCGGATCGCCGCGGCGTGGACCCCACCGGCGCCGCCGGCCGAGGTCGTCGAGGCCGCCGCCGCCGTTCGGCGACGCCGCGGGTCCGTCGGCGACGACCCCTGGGACACCCTCACGGGGTGGCGGATCGCCGGGACGGGGTCCCCGCCCCCGCGTGTCGTCCCTGGGCTGGACGTCGCCGACGCCGGCGGCGCGGTGTGGGTGGCGGGCGACCAGGGGACCTGGCGGGTCGCGGAGACGACCGCCCGGGTCGCCGGCCGGGCCTCCCGCCGCCACGACGACGACGTGCGCAGCCCCATGCCGGGCACCGTGACCTCGGTGGCCGTGGCGTCGGGTGACGCCGTGGGCCCCGGCGACGCCGTCGTCGTCGTCGAGGCCATGAAGATGGAGCACACCCTGCGCGCCGCCACGGACGGCACCGTCGAGGTCACCGTGGCGGTCGGGGACACCGTGGCCGTGGATCAGGTGCTCGCCCGCGTCCACCCCCCGGCGGCCGCGTGACCGGGTCCCCTGGCGAAAGCCTCCGGGGCAGAGGGGCCGTGAATCGGACGACTACGTGACCCCTCTCCACAGGATGCCGTCGGCGCGGTCTCACCCCGTGACGGCGCCGACGCTCGCCCCGTGGACGAGCTTGGCGTACTTCGCCAGCACACCGCGGGTGTAGCGCGGCGGCAGGGGCTGCCACCCCGCGCGCCGACGAGCGAGCTCGGCGTCGTCGACGAGCAGGTCCAGGGTGCCGTGCGCCACGTCCAGGCGGACCCGGTCGCCGTCGCGGACGAACGCGATCGGCCCGCCGTCGACCGCCTCCGGGCAGACGTGCCCGACGCACAGCCCGGTGGTGCCGCCCGAGAACCGGCCGTCGGTGAGCAGCAGAACGTCCCTGCCGAGGCCGGCCCCCTTGATCGCCCCGGTGACGGCCAGCATCTCGCGCATCCCCGGCCCGCCCTTCGGGCCCTCGTAGCGGATGACGACGACGTCACCCGCCGTGATCGTCCCATCCTCCAGCGCGTCCAGCGCCGCCCGCTCGCGCTCGAAGACCCGCGCCGTCCCTTCGAACACCGACTCGTCGAAGCCCGCGCTCTTGACGACGGCGCCCTCGGGGGCCAGGGACCCGTGGAGGATCGTGATGCCGCCGGTCGCGTGGATCGGCTCGTGGAAGGCGCGGATGACCGTGCCGTCGGGGCGCGGAACCTTGAGCTCGTCGAGGTTCTCGGCCATCGTCCGCCCCGTCACCGTGAGGGCGTCGCCGTGCAGGTGCCCGGCCTCCAGCAACGCCCGCAGCACGACCGGCACCCCGCCGATCCGGTCGACGTCGGTCATGACGTGCTTGCCGAACGGCTTGAGGTCGGCGACGTGCGGCACCTTGGCACCGATCGTCGTGAAGTCGGCCAGGGTCAGCGGCACCTCCGCCTCGTGGGCGATGGCGAGCAGGTGGAGGACCGCGTTGGTCGACCCGCCGAAGGCCATGAGGACGGCGATCGCGTTCTCGAACGCCTCCCGGGTGAGGATGTCGCGGGCGGTGTGACTGCGCTCCAGCATCCCGATGACGGCCTGGCCGGAGCGGCGGGCGAAGCCGTCGCGGCGGCGGTCCACGGCCGGCGGGGCGGCCGAGCCGGGCAGCGACAGGCCGAGCGCCTCGCCGATGCTCGCCATGGTGTTGGCCGTGTACATCCCGCCGCACGCACCCTCGCCGGGGCAGATGGCGCGCTCGATGGCGTCGACGTCGTCGCGGCTCATGAGCCCGCGGGCGCAGGCCCCGACGGCCTCGAAGGCGTCGATGATCGTGACCTCGCGCTCGGAGCCGTCCGACAGCTTGGCCAGGCCCGGCATGGTGGACCCCGCGTAGACGAACACCGCGGCGACGTCGAGGCGGGCGGCGGCCATCATCATGCCCGGCAGCGACTTGTCGCACCCGGCCAGCAGGACCGCACCATCCAGTCGCTCGGCCTGCATGACCGTTTCGACACTGTCGGCGATCACCTCGCGCGAGACCAGGGAGAAGTGCATCCCCTCGTGGCCCATGGAGATGCCGTCGGACACCGAGATCGTGCCGAACTCCAGCGGGTACCCACCGGCGGCGTGCACCCCGTCCTTCGACGCCTTGGCCAGCCGGTCCAGCGAGAGGTTGCACGGGGTGATCTCGTTCCAGCTGGACGCGATGCCGATCTGGGGCTTGGCGAAGTCCTCGTCCCCCATGCCGACCGCGCGCAGCATCCCGCGAGCGGCGGCGCGCTCCAGACCGTCGGTGACGTCACGGGAGCGCGGCTTGAGGTCCCGGGGATCGGCCATGGCCGTGCAGTCTAGGTCCGCACGGCACCGTGGGGCCGGGCGTCCTGGACGCCGTCGCGCCGTGGGCACCGACTACGGTTTGCGCATGGCGCCCCGGCCTGCTGAGCTCGACCGGATCGACGACGTCGCGGCCGGTCATCCGGCGCTGGGCCTGCTGCTGCTGCTCGGGTCGCGGGCCACCGGGACCGCGCACGAGCGGTCCGACTGGGATTTCGGTGTCCTCCCCGGCCCCGGCGGCGACGTGGACCTCCCCCGGCTGGCGGCCGACCTCATGACCCTGGTCGGCAGCGACGACGTGGACGTCGTGGACCTGACCCGGGCGTCGGCCGTGCTCCGCCGGGACGCCGCCTCGGTCGGCGTGGTGCTGGTCGAGCGGAAGCCCGACGCGTTCCTCGAGTTCGCCCTCCAGGCCCTCACGTTCTGGTGCGACGTCGAGCCGGTGGTGCGCCGCGCCCACGCCGAGATCCTGCGCTCGGTGACGGCCTGATGGCGGCCGCCGACCCGGCCGCCTTGGCCGAGCGGGTGGCAGCCGTCCAGCGGCACCTGCGCCGCGTGGCCGACCAGCTGCCGGTGGACCCCGGGGAGCTGCGCCCCGAGACGGCGGCGTCCGACGCCGTGGTGCTCCACCTGTGGCAGGCGGTGCAGGTCACGATACGGAACCTCATCGTGCACGCGTACGCGGACCTCGATCTCCGGCGGGTGCACGACGCAGCGCGGACGGGGCCCCCGGACCTCCTGGCCTTCGCCGAGGCTCTGGTGCGCCACGAGGGGCTGGCCTAGCAGTCCCCTGGGACCGGCCTGGGACCGACTCGGCCGGGACGAGCACCGGTCGCGACGCCGGATCGACTCACCACCTGGGCATATCCGCGGCGGTCCGCACGTCGGAGCGACCTGCCGCAGCGGGCTTCTCGATGCCCGCACGACGGCGACCTCGGTACCCGCGCCTCCCGCTTTGCGTAGTGAGTACGGAGGACACCGCGCCCGGCGGGTTTCTAGCGTTCTCGGCGACCGACGACGAGGAGGTGAAAGGAATGACGATCACTGTGACGAAGGTCGAGCGGATCGAGGCGACCCGAGTGCACCTCACCGAGTACGAACTCGCCTGAGCGGACAGTCGCACCCCCGCCGGGTGGGCGGCCGGCCAACCCCGGCCGCCCACCCGGTCCGACCCGCACCACCACCCCCCAGGAGCGATCGTGACCATCCCCCCCGCCGTGCGGCCCCGCCTCAAGGCCGTCACCGTGCACGCCTCGGGCTCGCACGTCGTCGTCGCACACCGCGCCCTGGAACGCCTGCACCTCGAGGACCACACCGGTGCCCTCTGCGCCCTGCTCACCCTCCTCGCGGCCGGCACCCGCCCCGCCGAGGCCCTGGCCGGCGAGCTGTCCGGGCGGGGGTTCGCGGTCACGCCGGAGGAGGTGGAGACCGCACTCGCGGAGCTCGACGGGCTCGGGCTCCTGGAACGCGCCGACGGCGAGGACACCCTGGACCCGGCGACCCGGGAACGTCACCGGAGCAACCTGCGCTTCTACGACCTGTTCTCCGACCTGCACCGCACGAGCGCCGACCGGCACCGGGCGGTCGCCGGCGCGCACGTGCTGCTGCTCGGCGCCGGCGGGCTCGGTTCCGGTGTCCTGCAGTCGCTGGCCGGGCTGGGCGTCGGGCGGGTCACCCTGGTCGACTTCGACCGGGTCGAGATCGGGAACCTGGCGAGACAGTTCCTCTACGGCGTTGCCACCGTCGGCCGCCCCAAGGTCGAGGTGGCCCGGTCCTGGGTCGAGTCCTACTCTCCGGAGACCGCCGTCCGTGCCCTTGACCGACGCATCACGGACCCCCGGTCGATCGTCGAGGTCGCCGGCGACGCCGACCTCGTGGTGTGCGCCATCGACTCCCCGGACGACATTCACCTGATCGTCAACGAGGCGTGCTTCGCGCTCGGAGTGCCGTACGTGGTCGGTGGCCTCAACCGGTCCACGCTGTCCTACTGGTCGGTCGAGCCCGGTGTGAGCCCCTGCCGGCGGTGCCTCGACCTGCACCGGCGGGACGAGATGGCGACCATGCCCGACGCGCTCCGGCAGGACCCCGTCATCGACCCTGCGCCGGTGAACCGCGCCGCCGGCCCGGTGATCCAACTCGCCGCCGGGCTGGTGTCCCTGGAGGCGCTGCGCTACCTGGCGGCCACCGGCGAGCCGGTCGCCGCGGCCGCCTACCAGGTGGTGGAGCTGGCCGACGGCATGACCACCCGGCGAACGCCGTGGCAGCACCATCCCGGGTGCGAGCTGTGCCCGGGACGGTGAGCGTCGGGGCGGCCGTCGCCGGGCCGACCCGCTACGACGAGCTCACCCTGGTCCGGGACGGGGACGGCTGGATCCTCGGCAGTCCCCGGTCCGCGGACTTCCTGGCGGTTCCCGAGCTCGGCGGGTCGATCGTCCGGTGGCTGCAGGAGGGCTGGGACGTCGGCCGGTGCGAGGCGCGCGCGGCGGACGTGGCCGGCGAGCCGGTCGACGTGGCCGGGTTCCTCGCCGAACTGGAGTCGGCCGGCCTGCTGGCAGCGCCCGGCGAGGCGCCCGCCCCGGCCGTCCGGACAGGTCCGCCGCGCGGTCGCTGGCTCGGCCGGCTGCTGTTCGGCCCCGCCGGGGTCACCGTGCAGTGCAGCGCCGCCCTGCTGGGCGCGGCGGTCCTGGTGGCCCGACCGGACCTGCGCCCGCACTGGAGCGACGCGATCGTCACCTCCGTCCCGCTCGCGAGCATCCTGATCATGACAGTGGTCGGCGTCGCCGGGGGCCTGGTGCACGAGGCGGCGCACTACCTCGCCGCCGCCCGGCGGTCGGTGCCGAGCTCGATCTCGATGGGCCGTCGGCTGTTCACGATCGTCTACCAGACCGACCTCACCCGGCTGTGGACGCTGCCGCGCCGGCAGCGGTTCCTGCCGCTGGTCGCGGGCATGCTCATCGACGCCGCCATCGCCGGCGGGCTGCTCGTCCTGCTGGCGGGCCCGCTCCAGGACGCCCACCCACTGATCGTCGACGTCGTCCGGGCGGTGGTGTTCACCCGGCTGGTGGGCATCGCGTTCCAGGCTGCGGCGTTCATGCGCACCGACCTCTACGCGATCCTCGCGGTCGCCAGCGGCTGCCGGAACCTGTGGGCCACCAAGGGCGCCGTCGCCCGACGGCTCATCGGCCGGGCAACGGCCGATGACGTCACTCACCTGGAGTCGGTCAGCCGCGCCGAGATCCGCTGGGGCACGGCCTACCTGGTGCTGTACGTCCCGGGCATCGTGGCCGGAACCTGGTACTTCGCCGCCTTCGCCCTCCCTGCGCTGTGGGCGATCCTGCTGATGGCGACCGGTGCGGTGGCGCAGCACGGCCTGCTCAGCCTGCTGGGTGCCGCCGGCGCCGTGGCCACCGTCCTCGCCGTTGTCCCGACCGGGCTGATGCTCGTCGACGCCGGGCGCAGCGCCCTGCGGGTGGTCCGCCGGCTCGGGTCGGG
>JBHJOS010000122.1:0-17703 GCA_050329415.1 Kineosporiaceae bacterium | reverse complement strand
CCACCGGCGTGGCCCGTCGAGGTGGCCTACGTCGCCGCCGCCGCGATGTTCGCCGCCGCCGTGGCCGGCGGGGTCGCCCTGTCGAGCCTCGCCGCCTGGGCGGTTGGTCCGCAGCGGCGGCGGCAGCACGCGCTGGAGATCTACACGCCGGCCCCCGGGCGGACACCACCGCGCGGCCCCGCTCCCCCGACCCGGCTGGGCGACAACACCCTCGCCCGGCAGGCCGTGGACGTCGCCGGACGCCTGGTGGGCCGCGGCGAGGCGGAGCAGCGGCTGGGCCGGCGGCTCGAGGCCGCCGACCTCACCCTCAAGCCCGGGGAGTGGGTAGTCCTCCAGATCGGGGTGAGCGCGGGGCTCGGGCTGCTGTTCCTCGCCGTGACCGTGGGCAACCCGCTGGCGCTGGTCATCGGCTCGGCCGCGGGCTTCCTCGGCACGATCGGGTTCCTCCGGCTGCGGGCGGACCGGCGGCGCCGGGCCTTCCACGCCGCACTGCCCGACACCCTCCAGCTGCTGGCGTCGATGCTGCGGGCAGGGCTCTCGCTGCCCCAGGCCGTCGAGGGCGTCGTCCGCGAGGGGCGCGAGCCGATCCGGACGGAGTTCCAGCGCGCGCTGGTCGAGGCCCGCCTCGGGGTCCCGGCGGAGCGGTCGCTGGAGGACATCGCCAACCGCGTCGACAGCGTCGACTTCCGCTGGGTCGTCATGTCGATCCGGATCCAGCGGGAGGTGGGCGGCAACCTCGCCGAGCTGCTCGACACGGTCGCCGAGACCATGCGCGAGCGGGAGCGGCTGCGCCGCCACGTCTCCGCGCTGTCCGCCGAGGGCCGCCTGTCGGCGTGGATCATCGGGGCGCTGCCCGTCGTGTTCGTCGTCTACCTGCTGCTGGCCCGACCCGGGTACCTGACGCCGCTGGTCACCGACCCGCTCGGCATCCTCCTCCTCGTCGGGGCGGTGGTCCTCTTCACTGTCGGACTGGCCGGGCTGCGCTGGGCGACGAAGGTGGAGCTGTGAGAGCCATCAGCCCGGCCGGCGTCACCGGCTCCGCCGGTCCGATCGGTGAGGTCGTCGACCGCCTGCTCGGCGGGATGTCGTCGACCGCCGGTCTCTACGTCGGGGCGGTCATGGTGGCCGGCGCCGCCGTCCTCGCCGGGGCCGTGGCTGTCTCGGCGATTCCCTCGTCGGGTCGGCGGCGCATCGAGGACATCGACCGGCTCCGCCCGCTGCCGACCACGGCCCGGGGCGTCGAGCTCGACCAGCCATTCCGGATTCGGGCGCTGGACCCCGCCCTCGGAACGGTCGTCCGGCTGGGCCGACTCCTCACGCCGAGCGGTCAGGTGCGCAGGCTGGAGCGGCGGCTCGCACTGGCTGGTCACCCCGCGCAGTGGTCGGTCGACCGGGTGCTCACGCTGCAGGTCCTCGGGGCCGTCGTCGCCGGGGGCGTCGCCGGCCTGCTGGGTCTGCTCCTCGACGTCGGTGGCCTGCGGACCGCACTGCTCGCGGGCTTCGGGCTGATCATCGGATGGCTGGGGCCGGTGGCGCACGTATCACGGCTGGCC
This sequence comes from Kineosporiaceae bacterium, assembly GCA_050329415.1. Taxonomy (GTDB): domain Bacteria; phylum Actinomycetota; class Actinomycetes; order Actinomycetales; family JBBAYJ01; genus JANNOG01. The sequence goes on along the minus strand of JBHJOS010000122.1, from coordinate 16,150 downwards.
TCCGGACGGTCCACTGCCATCCTCCGCGACCTGCCGGACTCCCTGGACCTGCTGACGATCTCGGTCGAGGCAGGTCTCGGCTTCGACGCCGCCCTCGCCTACGTCGCCCGCAACGACCAGGGACCCGTGGGCCGGGAGTTCTCCCGGGTGCTGCAGGAGATGCAGCTGGGCACGAGCCGCTCGCACGCGCTGCGCGCGATGGCGGACCGCACGGACGTCGAGGGGCTGCGGACCTTCGCCTCGGCCCTGATCCAGGCCGAGACCTTCGGGGTGCCGATGGCCAAGGCGCTGCGGGTGCAGTCGGAGGAGATCCGGGTCAAGCGACGGCAACGGGCCGAGGAACAGGCCCAGAAGGTGCCGATCAAGATTCTCTTCCCGTTGATCTTCGGCATCATGCCGGTGCTCTTCCTCGTCATCATCGGCCCGGCGGCCGTCCAGGCCTTCCGATCCCTGTCCGGCGTCGGCCTCTAGCGATCCTCGGTCGCCAGGTGCGTCGCCCGGCCGGTGGCAGGTGATCGCCGGGAACGCTGCGCAGCTCCCGGCGTCGTGGCACAGTCGTCCTGGGTGCGCGAGCGCCCTGCTGCCAGGGGACGACACGAAGGGGTTCGATGGCCATCCTGCTCCACGTGCAAGGGATCGGCCGCGACCCCCTGCGCCCGTTCGGGGGGCACGCCGTGCGGACCGTGGCCTGGGACCGCTTCGCCCCGTCCACCGTCGGGTCCGACGTCGACACCGTCGTGGCGTCGCCACCCGACCCCGCGTCCGCCGTCGACCTCGTGAGAGCGCTGCGGGCCGCCGGGGACGACCGGGCGGTCCTCCTCGTGCCCGAGGAGACCCCGGGCTGGCGCGAGATGGCCGACGTGCGCCTGCCCGGCGCGACCGTGGTCCTGGGCGGCATGGCCGGCCTGCCCGACTACCTGACGGACCCGGCCGCGGGCCCGGGCGCCTCCGGCGGGGACGGGGGACCACGCAACGTCATCCACCTCCCCCGCGTGCCCAGGGGGTCGGGGCGCCACGACATCTACCGGCGCCTCGACGGTCATGGACCGACGGTGGCCTCCGCCGTGCGGTCCTGGGCCCTCGACCTCACCGGCGACGGGACCACCACGCCGGCCTGGCCGCTGCCCTCCCCGCCGCTGATCGGCGCCTCGCCGTCGGGACCTCCCGCTCCGCCGGCGGCGGCCGGGTCCCCAGCGACGCCCACGGTGCCGCCCGCGCCCCGGGTCCCGGAGCCCGTGCCGGTCCGGGAGCCGGCCGAGATCCGGCTGCCGGAGACCGCCGTCCTCGCACCGCACTCCCCGCCCGCGCCGTCGGTGCCGCCGGGGTCCCGGCGGTTCCCGGACCCCGTGCGCCCGGACCCGGAGACGGTGGCGCTGCCCCCGTCGGCGCCGGCCGACGGACCGGGTGCGGACGCCCCCAGCCGGCGTCTCGCCCGAGCCATGGCCGACCCCGCCGTCCTCGTGCCGGCCGCGCTCGCCCAGATCAACCGCATCGTGGATGCCGCGCGGACACCCCGCGCGCTCGCCGAGTTCCTCCTCACCCATGTCGGGGCGGACGCGGTGGAGATCCTGGTCCCGGACGACTCCGGGTGGCGGACCGAGGTGACGGTCGGGCAGTGCCCCGGCGCCGGCACGGTCACGACGGTCGTCGACGTGCCGGGCCTCGTGGCCTGGCTGGAGTCGTCCTTCGTCGGACCGGTCGTGTTGGACGGCTCGGACCTCGGGGCCGAGGGCTCGTGGGTGCTCGCGGCGCCCTCCCGCGACGGCGAGGGCACCGTCGCCCTGCTGCTCGCCTGGCGCCGGCCCGGCGGCACGATCTTCGACCCGGCCGCCGTCTCGGTCGTCACCGAGGCCGTCGCCGACGCCTCGCCCTCGCTCGCCCTGGCCGCTGCCGTTCACCGGCTCGCCCGAGCCCTCTCCGTGGTCACGGACTGAGAACAGCCGCTGACGGACCCGGGAGAGATCGTGCTCAGCGATTCACCGTGTGTCACGGTATGCCGGTGCTCGCCGACCCCTGGCTGAGGATCTGGGCCGCGCCGCTGCTGCGGGCCGTCCTCCTCGTCTTCACCGCGGTCGTCGGTTTCGTCATCTACAGCGCTCTGGAGCAGTCCGGCTCGACCGGCGACATCGACTGGACCGCTCTGGACCTCGTGACAGTGACCGCTGTCCTGGCCGTCACCGGCGTCCTGGCGTCCCTGCGGCCCCCCCGGGCGGCGATCGCCGTGGCCCAGCCCATCGTCGAGGCGACCGTCGTCGGCGTCCTCATCGCCACCGTGGCCTACGACCTCGCGGTGATGTACGCGGGGTTCCTGTTCGTCGCGACGTTCGTGTCCGGGCAGCGGTCCGGGTTGACCGGCGGTCTCGTCGCCGCCGCGGCCGGCGCCCTGCCGTGGGGCGCGCGCGTCTTCGCGGCGGCCGACCCCGCCAGCTGGGACAGCGTCGTCGCGCAGGGCCGGGAATCCGTCCCGGTCCTGGGGGCCCTCGCGACGGTCAGCCTGCTCAGCGCCTGGATCCGCCGATTGCGGCTGGAGCGCGAGGTGAACGACGACTCCGCCTACGCCAGCGCGTTCCGCCTGCTGTCCGAGCTGCAGCACGTCTCGCGAAACCTCAGCCTGGGTCTGGACCCCGCCACCCTCGCCGCGGCACTGGTGGAGGACGTCGCCCGGGAGGCTCCCGGGGTGGCGACCGCGGTGGCCGTGCGGGGGCCGGAGGGTCGGTTCGCGCCCCTCGTGGGCTCCCTCGACGACGCCGGCCACAGCGTGGCCTCCCAGGCCTGGCTGTCGGGCACCGCGGTCACCGGGAGCGGGGACGGAGCCTGGCGGCGGGGGGTGCCGGTGGCGATGGGCGAGCGCGTGGTCGCGGTGGCCGCGATGTCGGGGACGCGGCCCGACGGCGAGCGGGTCGGCCGGGTGGACGAGATCGTCACCGGTGCCGCCCCGCGCCTGGCCGCGGCGCTGCTGTTCGACGAGGTGCGACGGCTGGCGACCAACGACGAGCGGCTGCGCCTCGCCCGCGAGATCCACGACGGGATCGCCCAGGAGCTGGCCAGCATCGGCTACGTCCTCGACGACCTGGGCGGCCGGGTGCCCGCGGAGGCCGCTGACGACCTGCGGATGCTCCGCGAGCACGTCCGGCGGGTCACCGGCGACCTCCGACTGTCGATCTTCGACCTGCGCGCGGGGGTCGACGAGGCGATGACCCTGGGCGCCGCCGTCGCCGAGCAGGCTCAGCGGGTGGCCGCCGCCGGCCGGGTGGTGGCGCACACCACGATCGACGAGCAGGGGGACCGGCTCTCGCCCGGCGTCGAGATCGAGTTGCTGCGCATCGCGCAGGAGGCCATGACGAACGTCCGCAAGCACGCCCGGGCGTCCACCGTGTGGATCGAGTGCACGGTGGACGCGCCCGAGGCGCTGTTGCGGATCAGTGACGACGGGATCGGCCTGCAGTCGGTGCGGCCCGGCGCGATGGGGTTGCAGGGAATGCACGAGCGGGCGCGCCGGATCGGTGGTCAACTCGACGTCCGGGCCCGCGAGGGCGGCGGAACCGTCGTCGAGGTGGTCCTCGGCCGGCCTGCGGTCCCGGCGGCGCCGCTCGGGTCGGCCGACGACACCGGACGGGTACCGGGCGTGGCTCGGAGGGAATCCATTGCGTAGGGTGCACGGCACCGGTAGGGAGGAGCCGTCAGCCATGACGGTCGACAATGACGACATCTCCGTCAGCACCGGGGGCCGCGGAGACCGGCCCCAGGTGTCCGTGACCCCGGACGCCCCGTCCCCCCGCCGCCCGGACCCCGGCTCGGGAGACGGGCAGCAGGGCCGCGCCCGATTGTCCATCGTCATCGTCGACGATCACGAGCTCATCCGGCACGGCCTGCGGCGGGCGTTCGAGCGGGCCGGTGACTTCACGGTCGTCGGCGAGGCCGGCTCGGTGGCCGAGGCGATGAGCGTGGTGCCGAGCACCCGGCCGGACGTCGTCGTCACCGACGTCCGGCTGCCGGACGGCGACGGGATCGCCCTGGCCCGCTCCCTGCGCGGCGCCGACGACCGGCTCGGCATCGTCGTCCTCACGATGTACGCGGGCGACGAGCACCTGCTCGGCGCCCTCGAGGCCGGGGCGAGCGCCTTCGTCAACAAGGACGCACCCGCGGACGACGTCGTGGCCGCGGCCCGGCACGCCGCCGCCAACCCGCGTTCGTTCGCCGCCCAGGACCTCGCCGGGGCCATGCAGCGCAAGCTCCGCCCGCCCACCGGACCCAAGCTGTCCGAGCGCGAGCGCGAGGTCCTCGGCCTCCTGGTCGAGGGTCTCTCGGCAGGGCAGATGGCGCGGCGGCTCTACATCAGCGAGTCCACCGTCAAGACCCACATCAGCAAGATGTACGACAAACTGGGCGCGACGAATCGGGCACAAGCCGTCATGGCAGCCGTCCGACTGGGTCTCGTCACGGAGAACACTCCGGCTGATCATTGACCCCCGAGGATTCTGTTACACCCCCTGAATGATCTGGCCGGGGGTCCTCCGAACGGGGGATGGCGGTCGATCCGGAGAGACGATGGAGCGCCGGGACAGGCGGCACCATCATTCTATTCGGCACAAGACCACCGTGGCCCACGAAAGGGGACCTACCGCATGCTTGCCCGCCTCCGCCGGACGACCCGGGACGACCAGGGCGCCTCCGCCGTCGAGTACGGCCTGCTCGTCGCCGCGATCGCCGCGGTGATCATCGTCGCCGTCTTCGCCTTCGGCGGCTTCGTCAGGGACGTTTTCGACAACACCTGCGAAACACTGCAGGGGTCTCCCACGCTGAGCGAAAGTAGCTGCGAGCCCGCCCCCGGACCATCCTGAGGTCAATGCAACCGAAAGCCGGGCGCACACATCGAACAGGTGGCATCGTTTTGCTGTGATGTCAGGTGAGCTCGGGAACCGGCGTCATCCCCTTCGGGATGGCGCCGGTTCTGCGTCTGTCGAGACGGCAATGCTGATGGCCGCCGCTGCTGCCACCGCCCTGGTCGCCGTGTCCGGTTTCACGGGATTGGCGGCGTCCACCCTGTCCAATTCATGTCGGGAATTCGCGATTCTGTCGGAATTCTCACCCAAAGAGTGCGACGCTCCGCCAGAAAAGGCACCGACCGGCCCGTAGGGCATACTCGCGGCGCATGGGACGCAGACGCGCCGGCGACCGCCTGGACGAGGTCACCTCGGCACTGCCGGTCATCGGCGCCCACGTCGCCGCCCGCTCCGTGCTGGTGTGGGTGTACGTCGCGCTGCCGTACTCGTGGAAGACGCTCGCCTGGGGCGACCTCGGCCTCTACCGGGAATGGGCCGAGGAGATCCTCACCACCGGTGCCGCCCCGGCCGGCGACACGTGGATGTACCCACCGGGGGCGGTCCCGGTCGTGCTCGCCCCCACCGCCCTGCCGCTGCCCTACGACCTCGCCTTCGTCCTCGTCCTGGCCGTCCTCGACGCGCTCGTCCTCGCCCTGCTGCTGGGCCGCGGCCGGCACCGGGCGGGCGCGTGGGCGTGGGCTCTGCTGCCGCCGCTGCTCGGTCCGCTGACGTGGGCCCGCCTGGACCTGGTGCCGGTCGCCGCCACCGCCGCCGCCCTGCTGTGGCTCGACGGTCGCCCCCGGCTGGGCGGTGCCGCCGCCGCGTTCGGCACTGCCGTCAAGGCCTGGCCGGTGCTGCTCGGCACCGTGGCGCTGCGCGAGCGGCGCTGGCTGGCCTGGGCGGTCGGCACGGGCCTTGCCGTGGCGGCGGCCACCACCGTGGCGCTCGACGGGGCGTGGGACTTCGTGGCACGGCTCACCGGCCGGGGCATCCAGGTCGAGTCCGTCCTGGCCACCCCGTGGCTGCTCGTCCAGGCGACCGGCGGCGACGCCCCCGGTGACTACGCCAACGGCACCTTCGAGGTGATCGCGCCCGGCACGGCCGAGCTGGCAGCCCTCTCCCCCGCCCTCGTCGTCGCGGCGGTCGGGGCGGCGTGGTGGGCCTCCCGGGGGCACCACCCGGCGGTGCGGTGGTGGGCAATGGCGCTGGCCCTGCTGGCCACCAGCCCGCTGCTGTCGACCCAGTTCATCCTCTGGGCGATCGGGGCCACCGCGGTCGCGGCGTCGGTGCCCGGCGCAGGAGCCGCCCTCGCCCGGCGCCTGCTGCCCGCCCTCGCCGTCGTCGTGGCGCTCAGCCATGCCGGGTTCCCCGTCCAGTGGCGCGGGCTCGTGGGCGACGGCGCCCTGGCCGCGGCCACGGTCTCCGCCCGCAACGTCGTGCTGGTCGCGCTCACGGTCGCGGTCGTGGCCGTCCTGGCCCGCAGCCGACCGGCGTCCACGCGATTCACGCCCCCCGCAGCAACTCCGACAACCGGCGTCCCGACACCTGCCACGTCCGCTCCGTCCGGACCCACTCCCGGCCCCGCTCGCCCCATGCCCGCCCGCGATCCGGTTCCTTGAGGAGCTGGGTGACGGCCGCCGCCACGGCCGTGGGGTCGCGGCCGGTCACGAGCCGTCCGGTGACTCCGTCGACCACGGCCTCGCCGGTCCCGCCCGAGCGACCGCCGACCACCGGCAGCCCGCTCGCCGCCGCCTCCAGGTAGGCGATCCCGAACGCCTCGGGTTCCAGCCCGGCGAGACGAGTTCGGACGGGCAGCGCGAACAGGTCGGCTGCGGCGTACCAGCGCGGCAGCTCCGCCCAGGGCCGCGCCCCCACCAGGTGGATGCCCGCCCGCTCCCCTCCCAGGCGACCGGTGAGCCGGGAGATGCGGGCCCGGTCGGGTCCGTCGCCGACGACCACGAGCCGGGCCCCCGGCATCGTGTCCCGCACGCTCCCCCAGGCCGAGAGCAGCGCGTCCACGCCCTTGCGCCGGACGAGCCGGGACACCGCGAGAACCAGGGCGGCCTCCCCGACGCCCAGCCGCTCCCGCAGCTCGGCCCGGGCCATGGGTTCCGGGGCGAACCGGTCGGCATCCACTCCCGGCCGCAGGATCGTCATCCGCGCGGCGCCGCCCGGGGGCAGAGCCGCCGCGATCCGGCGGCCGGTGTCCGCACTGACGAAGGTGAGGGAGTCGACCTCCGCGGCGATCCGCCGCAGCACGCGACGGGCACCCGGAGCCCGGGACCACCACACCTCGTGCCCGTGGGTGCTCGCGACGACTCGCCGGGCGCCCGCCCGCCGCGCCGCACTCGCCAGCAGTCCCAGCGGCGCTGCGGAGGGGAACCACACCGCCGCGGCGCCGCACTCCCGGACCAGCTGCGCGACCGCCCGGGCGGTCGCGGGCGTCGGCAGCAGCGTCCGCACGGGCAGCCGCACCACCCGGTACGGCACCTCGGGGCCGCATCCACCCGGTCGGGCCGTGGAGTGCCCGGATCGGGGACGCACCCGTCCAGTCGCACCGGGGGACGGGAACGCGAGCGGGGCGGCGCGGGTGAGGACGGTGACCGAGCCCGGCGGGCGGTCCCGGGCGAGGTGGTCGGTGAGGGAGGCGGCGAAGGCCTCGATCCCCCCCAGCACGGGCGGGAAGTCATTGGTGACGACGAGGACCCGGTCGCTCACCGGCGACCGGGTCCTCGTCGAGAGCCGAGCGGGCGTCAGGGGCGACCCGCGCCGACGTAGTTGAGGTACTGGGCCTCGCGGTCGATGCTCTGGATCTCGACCGGCTTCCCGGCCCGGGACGCGTCGATCATGTAGCCGCTGCCGATCGCGATCCCGACGTGACTGATCGACGACGACGCCGCGAAGAAGACGAGGTCACCCGGCCGGATCTCGCTCCGGCTCACCTTGCTGAGGGCGGAGTACTGCTCGCGCGACGACCGCGGGATGGAGACCCCGCCCGCCGCCCAGGCCTGCGAGGTGAGGCCGCTGCAGTCGAAGCAGCCGGGTCCGTTGCCACCCCAGCAGTAGCCCTTGCCGACCTGGGCGCAGGCGAAGTCGATGGCGGCGGCGGCTGCCGGGTTCGGCGCCTGGATGCTGACGTCGCCGCACGACATGCCGACCGGGGCGCCGGAGGCGTCGGTGACGCTGGCCCCGCCGGTGCCGCCGTCCCGGTCGCGGCTGGCCGCCTGGGCGGAAGCGAGACGTTCCTCCTGGATCCGCCGGGCCTCGGCGAGCACCTCCTGGGCGTCCGCGAGCTGGCGTTCGATGTCGGCCTTGCGGGCGGCGAGGGTCTGCTCGAGGGACTCGATCTCGGCGAGCGAGGCGGCGACCGCAGCCTGGTCCTGCTCCAGCTGCTCCAGCGCCTCGACCCAGCGGGCCATCGTCGCCCCCTGGGACTGGGAGATGGCGTCCAGCAGGGCCGCGTTCTCGAGATAGGCCAGGGGATCAGCGGTGAGCATCTGGAGGGAAGGGTCGACTCCGCCGCCCTTGAACGCCTCGACCGCGACCACCCCCATGTCGGCCTTGAGCGTTTCGATGTAGCGCTGCTGGTCGGCCATCCGAGCCTCGGCGATCTTGAGTTCCTCGGTCGCCTGGCTCTTGCGGTCGATCGCTTGGTTGTACTCCTCGGTGGCGACAGCCACCTCCGTGCCGAGCCGGTCGGCCTCGGCCTCGGCGTCGCGGACGTTGTCGGCGACGGCTGCGGGAACCAGAAACACTCCGGCAACGAGGCCGACAGCCGACAGCACGCCGACGAGTGCACCCCGGCGCTTCACGGGAAGCCTCAACAGTGGCCCTCTCTCGTGGACGATGACCGGGCCATGGCCGGTGGCCCCCCGGGGGCCCTGCCGGTTCGCGACGGGCAACCCCGCCGACCATGATCCGTAACGTTCAGGTCACGAGAACCCTAGACGCACATCGCGTCATCGCCTAGCCCGCTAGGGGTGTGGCGTGTCACGCGATGTCACGCGCGGGCGGCGTCGTCCCTGTCCACCCTGGCCTGTCATCACTTGACGACGAGGTTGCGGTGACTGCCGGTGACGCCTCCCCGGGGGCGTCACCGCGCGGCCGCGGCCCGGGGGTCGGCACCAGCCGCAGGGGCGGGACCAGGCCGGCCTCAGCCAGGACGGACACCGCCGTCCAGGTCCCGTCGTCGACCTCCACGGCCCTCGCGGGCGCAGCGAGCAGGTGAGAGACGACACAGTCCCCGCACGCGCGCGGACGTGCCCGGCAGGTGTCGCAGTCGATCATCACGGCGGGACCGTACGACGCACCCCGGACACGCCGACGTGACCACGGCCGCGACCGGGGTCCCGGGGTCCCGCGGTTGGGTCCCGCGGTTGGGTCCCGCGGTTGGGTCCCGCGGTTGGGTCCCGCGGTTGGGTCCCGACCGCGGGGCGCCCGGGGGGTCCGCCTCGTTCCCGGCCCGGCTCCCGGGCCACCACCCCTGGTTCTCCGGCGCTGTGCAGAACCTACAAGTTGTAGGTCTTGCACAGCGAGCCGACAGGACTCTGCAGGTGCCGAAGCCGTGTCCCAGCCGTGTCCCAGCCGTGTCCCAGCCGTGTCCCAGCCGTGCCCCAGCCGTGCCCCAGCCGTGTCCCGTCATGTCCCAGCCGTGTCCGGCGCGTCCCGCGGCATCCCGGCGGTCGGTCATGTCAACGAGCATGTCCACCTCGGAACTCCCGCCCGGTGCGCTCACGGGACAGGCCGACCTACCTGGGCAACCCCCGGGCCGTCCGGCACCGCCCGATGGCCCGCTCAGCCCGATCCGGCCACCCATCGAGTGAGGACCGCCTCGGCCCGGCCCGAGTCGACGGCCGTGCGAGCCCGGCCCAGCCCGGTCGCCATCAGGTCGCCCAACCGGTCCACCACGACCCCGACCGGGACGGCACCGGTCGCGAGGTCGGCCGCCACCAGCGCGGCGGCCGCGTTGACGAGGACCGCGTCCGCGACCGGTCCCGCCTCGCCCGCGAGGACGCGCCGGATCGCGGCCGCGTTCTCCGTGGCGTCGCCCCCCGCCAGGTCCGTCAGGTCGGCCCGCGGCACGCCCAGGTCACGGGCGTCCACACGCGCGGCGGCGACCTCGCCGCCCACCACGACGCGGACCTCGGTGGGTGACGTCGTGGAGAACTCGTCGAGCCCGTCGTCACCCCGCAGCACGAGCGCGGTGACCCCGTCGGCTGCCAGCGCACCGGCCACCAGGTCCATCCGGCCTGCGTCCGCGACCCCGAGCGCCATGGCGGTCGGCCGCGCCGGGTTGGTCAGCGGTCCGAGCAGGTTGAAGACGGTGCGCACCCCCAGGGAGCGGCGCACGCCCGCGGCGTGCCGCATCGCGGGATGGAACCGCTGGGCGAAGCAGAAGGCGACGCCGAGTTCCGCCGCGAGCCGGGCGACCGCGGCCGGTCCCGGGTCGATGTCGACGCCCAGCGCCTGCAGCACGTCGGCCGAGCCGCACCGCGACGAGGCCGCCCGGTTGCCGTGCTTGACCACCCGGGCGCCCGCCCCGGCCGCGACGAGGGCCGCCGCCGTCGACAGGTTGACGCTGCCGGACCCGTCACCGCCCGTCCCCACGACGTCGAGCACCGGTCCCGACACCTCGAGGGGCACGGCGTGCTCGACCATCACGCGGGCCATCGCGGCGACCTCGGTGACGGTCTCACCCTTCACCCTCAGACCCATGAGCAGGGCGGACAGCTGAGCCTCGGTGGCCCGGCCGGACATCACCTCGGTCATCGCCCAGGACGCGTCCGCCGCGTCCAGGTCCTCGCGCCGGGTCAGGGCACCCAGGACGTCCGGCCACGTCCGCTGCGAGCCGGACGGACCCGGCGGGCTCGGCGGGCTCTCACCCGCGGTCGGCACGGCCTGCGGGGCGGTCACCGGTTCGGCCCGCTCAGCCCGCGGGTCGCAGGACACCCCGGGCCAGCCCCGCCAGCGCGCGGGCGACCGCGCGGGGATCCAGCGGATGGGGCACGGCGGCGTCGGCGCGCGACCAGGCAGCCAGCCACGCGTCCTGGGGCCGGCCGGTGAGGACGAGCACCGGGGGGCACTCGAAGACCTCGTCTTTGAGCTGGCGACAGGCGCCCATGCCCCCGACCGGCGTCGCCTCCCCGTCCAGCACGAGGACGTCGAACCCACCACGGTCCACGGCCCGCAGCAGGGCCGGGAACGTGGCGAACTCCGTCCACCGGACGGTGGGCACGTCGGAGGCCGGCCGGCGGCCGACTGCGCGGCGCACCGTGGCCCGGGTGTCGGCGTCGTCGCTGTAGAGCGCCACGGAGAGGGTGGCGCCGGCGGCGGGACCGGCCGCAGGGTCGGCGGCGTGCCCGGGGACGTGCCCGGCGGTGGACGCGGTGCTCACGGGCACGACGATAACGGCGCACCGGCCGGTGGGGTGGCGACGCGGCGGGAGTGCCCGCCCACTACCCTGCGAGACGTGGCAGCGGCTTCGGCGGTCGGTACTCCGGTCCACGCGGGTGTGAACCGGCCGAACATCACATCCATCGGCACGATCGTGTGGCTCTCCAGCGAGCTCATGTTCTTCGCCGGCCTGTTCGCGGTCTTCTTCACGCTCGGGTCGCTGCAACCGGAGCAGTACGACGCCGGCCAGGGCATGCTCAACATCCCGTTCTCCGTGGCCAACACGGTGATCCTGGTCAGCAGCTCCGTCACCTGCCAGTTCGGGGTGTTCGCCGCCGAGCGGCTGCAGGCGCGGCGCACCGGCGCGCCGCTGCAGTTCTGGCTGTGGGGCATGCGCGAGTGGTTCACGCTGACCTACCTGCTGGGAGCGGTCTTCGTCTCGGGCCAGGTGTTCGAGTACGCGGAGCTGTTCCACGAGGGCCTCGGGTTCGGCACCACGGCGTTCGCCTCGGCGTTCTACCTGGCGACCGGCTTCCACGGCCTCCACGTCACCGGTGGGCTGCTGGCCTTCCTCGTGGTCCTCGGGCGGTCGTTCGCGGTCCGCCGCTTCGGCGAGCGCGAGGCCACGACCGCGATCGTCGTCTCGTACTACTGGCACTTCGTCGACGTCGTGTGGATCGCCCTGTTCGTGTCCGTCTACTTCACGTGAGGTCATCGGTCGTGACATCGCTGTTCCGGTTCCGCAGGCATCGCCTCGCGCTGCCCGTCCTGCTGCTCGTCGGGCTCATCGTCACGGGGACCGTGTACGCGGCCGTGCTGCCGTCCGCGGGCGCATCCGACCGCGACCCCAACGACTTCACCGCCGAGCAGGTCGAGCTGGGGAACGAGCTGTTCCTCGCCAACTGCGCCACCTGCCACGGGCTGAAGGCCGAGGGCGGCACCACCGACGGTGACGGCAAGGTCGCCGGCCCCTCCCTCATCGGCGTGGGCGCCGCGAGCGTCGATTTCCAGGTCGGTACCGGCCGCATGCCCCTGCAGGCCTCCGGTCCCCAGGCACCGAAGCGCGCCCCGCAGTTCTCCGAGGAGGACACCCGCGCCCTGGCCGCCTACGTCGCCTCGCTGGCTCCGGGACCGAGGATACCCGACGACGAGTGGCTGGACGCCTCCCAGGGCGACGTGGCCGTGGGCGGGGAGATCTTCCGCACCAACTGCGCGATGTGCCACAACTTCTTCGGCAACGGTGGCGCCCTGACCGAGGGCAAGTACGCGCCGGCCATCAACAGCGAACCGGTGCACACCTACGAGGCCATGGTCTCCGGTCCCCAGAACATGCCGGTCTTCAGCGACGACGTCCTGACACCGGAGGAGAAGCGCGACGTCATCGCGTTCCTCGAGTACGCGCAGTCGGAGCCCACGCCGGGCGGGCTGTCGCTCGGGGCCATCGGCCCCGTGAGCGAGGGGCTGCTGGCATGGATCGTCGGGATCGGCGGGCTGGTCGGGCTCGCCGTGTGGTTGGGAGCCAGAGCATCGTGAGCCAGACCGTCCCCGGCGGGGCCTCGCAGGACGAACAGCGCGACGCGAGCGGTCGCACGGTCGCGGTCGCCGACACCGCGGGCGTCGGCGCCCCCGAGCGGTTCGAGAACCCCGGCCTTCCCGAGCACCGCCCGCGGCTCGCCGACATCGACCGCACGGCGGCCCGGCGGGCCGAGCTGTCGGTCGCCGTCATGTTCCTGCTGTCGATGGTCGGCACCGTCGTCACCATCGTGGGCTACTTCGCGTTCCGGCTCGACGAGCCGACCTCGCAAGAGCTCGCCTGGTCCAACCGCACCATCGGCCTGGGCCTCTTCCTCACCATCTTCTTCATCGGGATCGGGGCCGTGCAGTGGGCGAAGACCCTCATGCCGGACCACGAGCACATCGAGGAGCGCCACTCGGTCGAGTCCCCCCCCGAGACCAAGTCCGCCGCGGCCGAGATCATCCGTGAGGGCGTCGACGACTCCGGCATCCGCCGCCGGCCGCTCATCCTCGGCTCCCTCGCCGGCGCCCTGGCGCTGGCGCCCCTGCCGGCGCTGGTGCTGCTCAAGGACCTCGGGCCGAACCCGGGGAACAAGCTGCACGAGACGCTGTGGGACGAGGGAGTCCGCGCGATCGTCGACCCGACGAAGAACCCGCTGCGGCCCGAGGAGATCGAGATCGGGCAGATCGTCCACATCCTGCCCGAGCAGCTGGGCATCAAGGCGAACGAGGGTCGCAGCGAGGGCCTCGAGTACCTCAACGAGAAGGCGAAGGCTGCGGCCATCGTCATCAGACTCGAGGAGAACGAGGTCCCCGATGCCGCCCGTCCGGGCGCGTACGGCGGCCTGGTCGCCTACTCGAAGGTCTGTACGCACATGGGCTGCAGCGTGGCGCTCTACGAGCAGGTCACGCACCACCTGCTGTGCCCGTGCCACCAGTCGACCTTCGACGTCCTCGACAACTGCCGGGTCATCTTCGGGCCGGCGGCCAGAGCCCTGCCCCAGCTGCCGATCGGCGTGGACGACGAGGGATACTTGATCGCGACCGACGGGTTCGCCGAACCTGTCGGACCCAGCTTCTGGGAGAGGGGCGACGTATGACGGCCACAACAGCGGTGACCCGCAGCGCGAGTCCACCCCGCACGCGGGTCGAGCGCCTGGCCGACTTCGCGGACAGCCGGTTCGGCGCAGCCGCGGTCGTCAAGGGCGGCGCTCGCAAGATCTTCCCCGACCACTGGTCCTTCATGCTGGGCGAGGTCGCACTCTACAGCTTCGTCATCCTCATCCTGTCGGGCGTCTTCCTCACCTTCTGGTACGTGCCCAGCGTCTCGCTGGTGGAGTACGAGGGCCCCTACGAGCCGCTGCAGGGCCTGGTCGTCTCGGAGTCGTACGAGTCGACGGTCAACCTCAGCTGGGACGTGCGCGGCGGCCTGTTCATGCGCCAGGTGCACCACTGGGCAGCACTCATCTTCGTCGCGGCCACCGTGGTCCACATGATGCGCGTCTTCTTCACCGGCGCGTTCCGCAAGCCGCGCGAGCTGAACTGGGTCATCGGCGCACTCCTCGCCCTGCTCGCCATCGTCGAGGGCTTCGCCGGCTACTCGCTCCCCGACGACCTGCTGTCCGGCACCGGCCTGCGGATCGCCTCGGCGATCATCCTCGCCATCCCCATCGTCGGGTCGTACCTGTCGTTCTTCACGTTCGGCGGAGAGTTCCCCAGCGAGGACTTCATCCCGCGGCTCTACACGGTGCACGTCCTCCTGCTGCCCGGGATCATGCTGGCTCTCATCGCGGTCCACCTCTTTCTCGTGGTCCTGCACAAGCACACCCAGTACCCGGGCCCCGGCCGGACGAACCAGAACGTGGTCGGCTACCCGCTGCTGCCGGTGTACGTCGCGAAGGCCGGTGGCTTCTTCTTCATCGTCTTCGGCGTCATCGCCCTCATGGCCGCCACGATGCAGATCAACCCGATCTGGGCGTACGGGCCGTACGACCCGTCACCGATCACGTCAGGGTCGCAGCCCGACTGGTACATGGGCTTCCTCGACGGCGCTGTGAGAACCATCCCCGGATGGGAGGTCGTCCTGTTCGGGGAGTGGACGCTGTCGCTCAACATCCTCATCCCCGCCCTGGTCCTGCCGGGGCTCATGACGGTCCTGCTCGTCGCCTACCCCTGGATCGAGCAGTGGGTGACCGGCGACAAGCGTGAGCACCACCTGCTGGACCGTCCCCGCAACGTCCCCACCCGCACCGGCCTCGGGGTCATGGCGCTGGTCTTCTACGCGCTGCTGTGGGCCAACGGCGGCAACGACATCATCGCCACCTTCCTCAACCTCTCGATCAACGACATCACGTGGTTCACCCGGATCGCGCTGTTCGTGGTACCGCCGCTGGCCTTCCTCGTGACGAAGCGGATCTGCCTGGGCCTGCAGCGGCGCGACCGCGAGAAGGTGCTCCACGGTCGCGAGACCGGTGAGGTGTACCGCCTGGACACTGGTGAGGTCCTCGAGCGGCACGAACCGCTGTCGTCGGAGGAGCGCTGGCTGCTCGTGCAGCACGACGGCTACCTGCCCCTGGAGCCCGGGCCCGCGACGGACGCCAACGGGGTCCGTCGCAAGGGCACGGCGCTCGACGGCCTACGGCACCGGATCTCGCGGTTCTACTTCGGCGATGCCGTCCCGCCCGTCACTCCGTACGAGCTCGCCCAGGCCCAGGCTCATCACCATGCCCTCGAGGGTCACGACGCCGGTGAAGCCCACGACAACGGTCACCGGGCGGTGACCGGCGAGGGGAGTTCCAGCGGCGGGCAGCTCGTGCCGTCGTCGGGCGAGCCCGGCTCGGGCGACACCACGAAGGCGTGACGATCGGCGGAGCGGCTGGGCCGGGTGCGGACGCCACAGTGCGCCCGGCCGTTCCGTCCGACGCCCCAGCGGTCGGCGCGATCCACCTCCGTGCCTGGAGTTCCCCCCCGACCGTTCTCCCCGCTGGGGTGCTGGCGGGTCTCGACCAGGAGGCTCTGACGGCGGCCTGGCGGGTCGCGGTGACGGCTCCTCCCTCACCTCGGCACCGCCTCCTCGTGGCCACCGCGACCGACGTGGTCACCGGGTTCGCCGCGCTGTCCCCCGCCGAGGACCCGGACACCACTCCGGTCGACGCCGAGGTCCTCGCCCTCGAAGTGGATCCGGCGCACCGAGGGGTCGGTCACGGGTCCCGGCTCCTCAATGCAGTCGCCGACACCGCTCGCGAACTCGGCTTCCACCGACTGTTCGCCTGGGTTCCGGAACCCGACACCGACCGCGCCGCATTCCTCACGGGAGCCGGAGCCGTACTCGACGGGGCCCGGCGCGTGCGCGGCACGGACGACCCCGGCTCCGAGTCGCGGCCGTCGGACCCGGTGACCGACTGGGTCGAGGTCCGGCT
>JBHJOS010000113.1:0-9396 GCA_050329415.1 Kineosporiaceae bacterium | reverse complement strand
ATGCCGGACGACTGGCCCGGGCACCCGCAGCGCAAGGACTACCCCCTCGGCGGCATCCCCGTGGAGTACAAGGGCGCCACGGTCCCGCCGCCGGACGAGCGGAGGGCGTACAGCTGATGACGTCGACGACCGACCAGACGGCGGACGGGACGGATCGCACGTTCCGCGACCCGTACGCCAGCGACCCGATCACGGAGTCCGAGGCGATCGAGGGGACCGTCGTCACCGTCGGCGGCGGGGACTGGGACGAGGTGGTGGACACCGCGCGTCTCGGTGAGGAACGGATCGTCGTCAACATGGGTCCCCAGCACCCGTCGACGCACGGGGTGCTGCGGCTGGTGCTGGAGATCGAGGGCGAGACGGTCACCGAGGCCCGGGCCGGGATCGGCTACCTCCACACCGGCATCGAGAAGAACATGGAGTTCCGCAACTGGGTGCAGGGCGTGACGTTCTGCACCCGGATGGACTACCTCGCGCCGACGTTCAACGAGACCGCGTACTGCCTCGGGGTCGAGCGGCTGCTCGGGATCACCGACGAGGTGCCGACCCGGGCGACCGCGATCCGGGTGCTCGTCATGGAGCTCAACCGGATCGGTTCGCACCTGGTCGCGCTGGCCACCGGGGGGATGGAGCTGGGCTCGACGACGGTGATGATGGACGGCCTCCGCGAGCGCGACAAGGTGCTCCGGATGCTGGAGGAGATCACCGGCCTGCGGATGAACCACGCCTTCGTCCGCCCCGGCGGGGTCGCCATGGACGTCACCGACACCATGTGCGACCACCTCGACGACATGCGCCGCAGCCTCGGCAAGGGCGTCCGGGACCTCGAGCTGCTGATGAACCAGAACCCGACGCTCAAGGCCCGCCTGGTGGGCACGGGTTACCTCAACCTTGCGGGCTGCATGGCGCTCGGCATCACCGGACCTCCGGTGCGCAGCGCCGGCCTGCCGCTGGACCTGCGCCGCGACCAGCCCTACTGCGACTACGACGACTACGACTTCGACGTCGTCACCCGGGACGAGGCGGACAACTACGCGCGCCTGCGGATCCGGGTCGAGGAGATGTGGCAGTCGCTGCGGATCATCGAGCAGGTGACGGACCGCCTCCGCAAGGAGCCGGGGCCCGTCATGGTGGCGGACCGGAAGATCGCCTGGCCGTCCCAGATCTCCCTGGGCGGGGACGGGCTGGGGAACTCCCTCGACCACATCCGCCACATCATGGGTGAGTCGATGGAGGCCCTCATCCACCACTTCAAGCTGGTCACCGAGGGGTTCCGGGTCCCGTCCGGCCAGGTCTACAGCGCCGTCGAGTCGCCCCGCGGCGAGCTCGGCTGCCACCTGGTGTCCGACGGCGGCACCCGTCCCTACCGGGCGCACTTCCGCGACCCGTCGTTCACCAACCTCCAGGCGATCCCCCTCATGTGTGAGGGCGCCCAGGTGGCCGACGTCGTCGCCAACGTCGCCTCGCTCGACCCCGTCATGGGAGGCGTGGACCGCTGATGGCCTATCCCGCCGAGACCGAGGCGCGGTTGCGCGCCGACGCCGCGACGATCATCGACCGCTACCCGGTCGCCCGCTCGGCCCTGCTGCCGATGCTTCACCTCGTCCAGAGCGAGGAGGGCTTCGTCAGTCCCGACGGCATCGCGCTGTGCGCCGACATCCTGGGGTTGTCGACCGCCGAGGTGAGCGCGGTGGCGACATTCTACACCCAGTACAAACGACACCCCAACGGCCGCTACACCGTCGGGGTCTGCACCAACACGCTGTGCGCGATCATGGGTGGCGACGCGATCTGGCAGCGGGTCAGCGAGCACCTGGGCGTCGGTCACGACGAGACCACCCCGGACGGCGCGGTCACCCTCGAGCGGGTCGAGTGCAACGCGGCCTGCGACTACGCGCCGGTGGTCATGGTCAACTGGGAGTTCCTCGACGAGCAGTCGCCCGCGTCGACGGTCGACCTGGTCGACCGGCTGCGGGCCGGTGAGCCGGTCAGCCCGACCCGCGGCGCCAACCGGGTCGTGGACTTCCGGGCCATGTCCCGGGTCCTGGCCGGGTTCCCGGACGGCCGCGCGGACGAGGGCGTCGGTGCCGGGAGACGGACCCTCGCCGGGCTGGAGCTGGCCCACGAGCGTGGCTGGGAGGCCCCTCGCCCGGAGGCCGTCGACGGCGGCGACCGCCGCGAGCAGGTGGCCGCCGCCGCGACGACGGGGATGCGCGAGGGCACCAGCGCCCACGACGCCCCGGCGGTCCCGGCCGGCACCGCGGACCGGGGTGGTGCCGTGACCGGCCCACCGACCGCCGGCCGCGAGGACCCGACGCCGGCCTCCGCGGCCCCGACCGCGCGTGCCCAACGTGCCCCGCGCTCGCCCCGCAAGCCGCCCGCGAACGGGAAGGAGTCCCGATGACCGATCAGACCACCTCCCGCCGGCCGGTGACCCTCACACCGGTTCTCTCCCGGTTCTGGGACGCCGAGCGGTCGTGGACCCTCGACACCTACCACGACCACGGCGGCTACCGGGCGCTGCGCACGGCGCTGGCCACCGAGCCCGCCGCGATCATCGACGCCGTCAAGGCCTCGGGCCTGCGCGGGCGGGGTGGTGCCGGGTTCCCCACCGGGATGAAGTGGGGCTTCCTGCCTCCGGCGGACGGCAAGCCGCGCTACCTCGTCGTCAACGCCGACGAGTCCGAGCCGGGCACCTGCAAGGACACCCCGCTGATGTTCGCCGCGCCGCACCTGCTGCTCGAGGGCGTCGCCATCACCTGCCACGCGATCGGCGCCGAGCGGGCGTTCGTGTACCTCCGCGGCGAGGTGCTGCACGTGTACCGGCGGCTGCTCCGGGCGGTCGAGGAGGCCGAGGCGGCGGGCTACCTGGGGGACGACGTGCTCGGCACGGGTCGACGGATCCAGGTCGTCGTCCACGCCGGCGCCGGGGCGTACATCTGCGGCGAGGAGACCGCCCTGCTCGACTCGCTCGAGGGCCGCCGCGGCCAGCCCCGGCTCAAGCCGCCGTTCCCCGCGGTGGCCGGGCTCTACGCCCGCCCGACGGTGGTCAACAACGTCGAGTCGATCGCCAGCGTGCCGTCGATCGTCGAGCACGGCGCGGACTGGTTCGCCGGCCTGGGGACCGAGAAGTCGACCGGCTACGGGCTGTTCAGCCTCTCCGGTCACGTGAACCGGCCGGGTCAGTACGAGGCTCCGCTCGGGATCACTCTGCGGGAACTGCTGGACATGGCCGGCGGCGTCCGGACCGGGCACCGGCTGAAGTTCTGGACCCCCGGCGGGTCCTCGACGCCGATCTTCACCGACGCCCACCTCGACGTGCCGCTCGACTTCGAGGCGGTCGGCAAGGCCGGGTCCATGCTCGGCACCCGGGCGCTGCAGATCTTCGACGACACGACGTCGGTGGTCCGGGCGGTCCTGCGGTGGACGGAGTTCTACCAGCACGAGTCGTGCGGCAAGTGCACTCCGTGCCGCGAGGGCACCTACTGGCTCACCCAGGTCCTGCGCCGGATCGAGGCCGGGCAGGGCACCGCCGAGGACGTGCAGACCCTGCTCGACACCTGTGACAACATCCTGGGCCGGTCCTTCTGCGCCCTCGGTGACGGGGCGACGAGCCCGATCACCAGCGCCATCCAGTACTTCCGCGAGGAGTTCGAGGCCGGCATGCACACCCCTGCCTGGGAGCTGTTCCCCTACGAGCGCTCCGCGAGCGTCGGGGTCGGTGGCTGGACCGCCGCGCCCGACCGCGAGCTCGCCGGGAGCGCCTCGTGACCCTCACCACCGGCGACTCCGGTGGGCCGGCGGGGGGCGCCCCCGCGGGACGGGCGGCCCCGGGCGGGACGCCGGCCCCGCACGTGGAGCAGGTGGGAGTCGTCATCGACGGCATCGAGCTGTCGGTGGCCAAGGGCACCCTCGTCATCCGGGCGGCCGAGGAGCTCGGCATCGCCATCCCGCGGTTCTGCGACCACCCGCTGCTGGAACCCGCGGGCGCCTGCCGGCAGTGCCTGGTCGAGATCGCCACCCCCGACCGCGAGGGCACCCTGCGCTGGATGCCGAAGCCGCAGGCGTCGTGCACGATCACGGTGTCGCCCGGCATGGTCGTCAAGACCCAGCAGACCTCCCCGGTGGCGGACAAGGCGCAGCACGGTGTCATGGAGCTGCTGCTGCTGAACCACCCGCTCGACTGCCCGGTCTGCGACAAGGGCGGCGAGTGCCCGCTGCAGAACCAGGCGATGAGCAACGGCCGGGGCGAGACCCGTTTCGTCGACCGCAAGCGCACCTTCCCGAAGCCGATCAAGATCTCGACGCAGGTGCTGCTGGACCGCGAGCGCTGCATCCTGTGCCAGCGCTGCACCCGGTTCAGCCAGGAGATCGCGGGCGACCCGTTCATCGACCTCCAGGAACGCGGCGCCGGCCAGCAGATCGGCACCTTCGACCCGGACGTCCTCAAGTTCGCCGGGCCGGAACCGGCGAACCATCAGCACGCCGCCGGGCCGGAACCGGTGAACCGTCAGCACGCCGCCCCGGAGTCCGCGGTCACCGAGGGACCGGCCGAACTCGACGAGTCGGGCCAGCCGTTCTCGTCGTACTTCTCGGGCAACACCATCCAGATCTGCCCCGTGGGTGCCCTCACCGGCGCGGCGTACCGGTTCCGGGCCCGGCCGTTCGACCTGGTGTCCAGCCCATCGGTGTGCGAGCACTGCGCCTCGGGCTGCGCGATCCGGGCCGACCACCGCCGCGGCCAGGTCCTGCGCCGCCTCGCGGGCGCCGACCCGGCCGTCAACGAGGAGTGGAACTGCGACAAGGGCCGCTGGGCCTTCCAGTACGCCCAGGCGCCGGACCGGCTGCGGGTGCCGCTGGTCCGGGACCCGGACACCGGCGAACTCGTCGAGACCTCGTGGCCGGACGCGATGGCGACGGCCGCGGCGGGCCTGGCCGCCGCCCACCGCACCCACGGCGTCGGGGTCCTCGTCGGCGGGCGGGCGACGGTCGAGGACGCCTACGCCTACGCGAAGTTCGCCCGCACCGTGCTCGACACCAACGACGTCGACTTCCGGGCGCGCCCGCACTCGCCGGAGGAGGAGGCCTTCCTCGGCCACGCCGTCGCCGGCAGCGGCATCCGGGTCACCTACGCCGACCTCGAGGCCGCGCCCGCGGTCCTGCTCGTCGCGTTCGACCCGCAGGAGGAGTCGCCGATCGTCTTCCTCCGGATGCGCAAGGCGGCGCGGACCGGGCGGTTGCGCGTCCACGACGCCGCGCCCTTCCTCACCGCGGGCTCCCGCAAGGTCGGCGCCGAGTGGTTGCCGACGGCCCCCGGTCAGGAGGCCGCGCTGCTGCGGGCGATCGCGGGGGAGGCCACGGCACCGGCGACGGTGACGCCGGAACTCCTCGACGGGGCGCGCGAGGCCCTCGGCGCCCCCGGTGCCGTGATCCTCGTCGGCGAGCGCCTCGCCGGGGTGCCCGGTGGCTTCCGGGCGGCGCTCGACGCGGCCGCGGCCACCGGCGCCCGGCTGGCGTGGGTGCCCCGGCGGGCGGGAGAGCGCGGAGCGGTCGAGGCCGGTGCCCTGCCCGGCCTGCTGCCGGGCGGGCGTCCCATCGGGGACGCGGCGGCCCGGGTCGACGTCGCGGCGGCCTGGGGCGTCGGCAGCCTGCCGTCGCTGCCCGGGCGGGACACCAGCGGCATCCTCGTCGCGGCCGAGGCCGGGCTCGGCCTGGTGGTCGGTGGGGTCGACCCGGCCGACCTGCCGGACCCGGCCCAGGCGCACCGGGCGCTCGCGGCCGCCACCTTCGTCGTCAGCCTCGAGCTTCGCTCGTCGGACGTGCACTCCTACGCCGACGTCGTCCTCCCGGTGGCACCCACCGTGGAGAAGGCGGGTGCCTTCCTCGACTGGGAGGGCCGCCTGCGCCCGTTCGAGCCCGGGATGGCCACCGACGCGCTCTCCGACCACGTGATCCTCGACGAACTGGCCAGGGAGATGGGCGTCGAGCTGGGTGCCACGAACACGGCGGCGCTGCGCGCCGAGCTCGCCTCGATCGGCGGCTGGGACGGCACCCGCCCGCCTGCGCCGGCCGTGGGAACCGGTGCCACCGGTGCCACCCGCGCGGCCCGCGGCTCGTCCGGGGTCCTGCTCGCGACGTGGCCGCTGCTGCTGGACGCCGGACGGATGCAGGACGGCGAGCCTCACCTGGCGGGCACCGCCCACCGCGCCGTGGCCCGGATGTCCGCCGCCACCGCCGAGCGGCACGGCGTCGACCCGGCCGGTCAGGTCCGGGTGACGGGCGACGCCGGGGAGGTCGTCCTGCCGGTCGCGCTCACGCCCATGCCGGACGGCGTGGTGTGGGTGCCGACGAACTCCCGCGGCAGCGCGGTGCGCGCCGCGCTGGGCACCGCGGCGGGGGATCTGGTACGCCTGTCGCCCGCACCCACCGGCATCCCGGTCCCGCTGGAAGGAGCGCTCACGTGACCTTGGCACTCCCGTTCCCGGCGACCGTCGTCACCGAGGGACCGGCAGCGGACTTCAGCAACGACTCCCCGCTGCTCGCCCTGGTCAAGATCCTCGCGGTGTTCGCGTTCCTCGTCCTCAACGTGCTCGTCGCGATCTGGGCCGAGCGCCGGGTGCTGGCGTTCATGCAGTCCCGCAAGGGCCCGAACAAGCACGGCCCGTTCGGGTTGCTCCAGTCGCTCGCCGACGGGGTCAAGCTCGCGCTCAAGGAGGACATCGTCCCCACCGGCGCCGACCGACTCATCTACGTCCTGGCACCGGCGATCAGTGTGGCCCCGGCGTTCCTCGCGTTCTCCGTCATCCCGCTGGCGGGCGAGGTCCGGATCCCGTGGTACGTGGACGAGGCGTGGTCGGACGGTCTCGACGGGTCGTGGCAGCTGATCTCCACCCCGGCGCAGATCACCGACATCCCGGTCGCCGTGCTCTTCGTGCTCGCAGCGGCCAGCGTCGGCGTCTACGGGCTGGTCCTCGCCGGGTGGTCGTCCGGGTCGACCTACCCGCTGCTGGGCGGCCTGCGCTCGACGGCCCAGGTGATCAGCTACGAGCTGGCCATGGGCCTGGCCCTGGTCGGGGTGTTCATCTACACGGGGTCGATGTCGACGTCCCAGATCGTCGCCGCCCAGGACTCCCTGTGGCTCATCGTCCCGCTCCTGCCGTCGTTCGTGATCTTCGCGATCTCCATGGTCGGCGAGACCAACCGGGCGCCCTTCGACCTGCCCGAGGGCGAGGGCGAGCTGGTCGGCGGCTTCCACACCGAGTACTCCTCGCTCAAGTTCGCCCTGTTCTTCCTTGCCGAGTACGTGGCCATGTTCAGCGTGTCGGCGCTGGCGGTGACGATGTTCCTCGGTGGGTACCGGGCGCCGTGGCCGCTCGGCACCCTGTCGGACGGCGCCCTCAACGAGGGCTGGTGGGGCCTGCTGTGGTTCGTCGGGAAGATGTGGGCGTTCGTCTTCGTGTTCTTCTGGCTGCGGGCGGTCCTGCCCCGGTTGCGCTACGACCAGTTCATGGACCTCGGGTGGAAGGTCCTCATCGAGGCCGCCCTGGTCTGGGTGATCGTGCTGTCCCTGGTCCGGGTCGTCATCGGCGACTCGCTCCTGAGCCGGAACCAGCTCATCATCGGCATCCTCGTCGCCGGCGCGATCATCGTGGCCGTCCTCATGGTCTGGCCGGGCGACCGCAAGCCGCCCGACCGCGACTCCGGCCCGCCGCAGCCGCACGAGGTCGACCCGTTCGCCGACGGCTACCCGGTCCCGCCCCTGCCGGGGCAGACCCTGCAACGCTCCCGCGGCACCCTCGAGGCTGCCGGGACACCGGCCGCCGCGCGACCGGCCGCCGGGACACCAGACGCTTCCGGAAGGGACGACCCGTCATGACTGACGTCCCCCGCGACCGCCCCGGGGAGACCCCCCGCGGGCGGTACCGGGACACCGAGTCCCACCGCCCCCGGGGCAACCCCGTCACCGACCTGCTCGCTCCGGTCGCCGGTTTCGGCGTCACCTTCCGGACGATGTTCCAGAAGGTGGTCACCGAGGAGTACCCGAAGGTCAAGCCGCCGACCAAGGCCCGCTTCCACGGTCGTCACCAGCTCAACCGCTGGCCCGACGGGCTGGAGAAGTGCATCGGGTGCGAACTGTGCGCCTGGGCCTGCCCGGCGGACGCCATCCTCGTCGAGGGTGCCCAGAACACCGAGGACGCGCGGTACTCCCCGGGCGAGCGGTACGGGCGCGTCTACCAGATCAACTACCTGCGCTGCATCTTCTGCGGCCTGTGCATCGAGGCGTGCCCGACCCGGGCGCTCACCATGACGACGGAGTACGAGCTGGCCGACGACAACCGGGCCGACACCATCTTCGAGAAGCACCAGCTGCTGGCGCCGCTGGCGGACGGGATGGTGGCGCCGCCGCACCCGATGGTCGAGGGCGCCACCGAGAAGGAGTACTACCGCAACGAGGTCACCGGGGCCACGCCTGCCCAGCGCCGGTACGCGGCCGACCGCGGCACCGAGCCGGAGCGCGACGGCGAACACGAGGAGGTCCGGTGACCGGACCCGGTCTCGGCGAGGCCTGGCTGTTCTGGATCCTCGCCCCGCTCATGACGCTGGCCTCGCTCGGACTGCTGTTCGTGCGCAAGGCGGTTCACGCCGCGCTGTCGATGGCCGTCGTCATGGTGTCGCTCGGCGGGGTGTACGTGATTCTCGGGGCGCCCTTCCTCGGCATCGTCCAGGTGTTCGTCTACACCGGCGCCGTCATGATGCTGTTCCTCTTCGTCCTCATGCTCGTCGGCGTCGACGCCTCGGACTCCCTGGTCGAGACCATCCGCGGCCAGCGCCTGGCCGCCGTGCTGGCGGGGTTGGGTTTCGCCGTGCTGCTCGGCGCAGTGGGTGGGCGGGTGGCCTTCGGGGACCCCGTGGGACTGGCGGCGGCGAACGCCGAGTACGGCGGCAACGTCACCGGGCTCGCGGCTCTCATCTTCGGCCGGTTCTTCTGGGCTTTCGAGCTGACCGGCGCCCTGCTGGTGACGGCCGCCCTCGGGGCCATGGTCCTGGCCCACCGCGAGCGGCTCGGCCCGCGGCCCACCCAGCGGAGCATCTCGGAGGCCCGCCTGCGCGAGGGCAAGCGGATCACCCCGCTGCCCAACCCCGGGGTCTACGCCCGGCACAACTCGGCCGACACCCCGGCGCTGCTGCCGGACGGCTCGCCCAGCGAGCTCTCGGTGTCCCGCGTGCTCACCGCCCGCGGCCAGGCCCGTTCCAACGCCGATCTCGTCGACGACGTGCCCGACATCGTCCGCGAGATCGACCCCGGCCACCGCGGCACCGGCGGGAGGGACTGAGCGTGGAGCTGGCGTACTGGCTGTACCTGTCGATGGTCCTCTTCACCGTCGGGGCGCTCGT
>JBHJOS010000090.1:0-19373 GCA_050329415.1 Kineosporiaceae bacterium | reverse complement strand
GCCTCGGGCACGAGGAACGCGGCGGCGATCTCGGCGGTGGTGAGGCCGAGGACCAGCCGGAGCGTGAGGGCCACCTGGGCGTCGCGGTCGAGCGCGGGGTGGCAGCACAGCAGCATGAGGCGCAGCCGCTCGTCGGGGATGTCGGTGCCGGCGTCGAGGAGCCGCTCGTCGGGGGCGTCGTGGACCGACTCGTCGCCACCCGCCCACACGTCGGCCGGAGCGCCGTCGGCGCGGGCGGCGTCGCCTCCGGCCACCGTCGGGTCGACGGCCGCCCCGACGGCTCGTCGCTGCTGGCTCGCCTCGTGGCGGAGCCGGTCCACGGCGGCCCGGCGGGCCGCGACGAGCAGCCACCCCGCCGGGTTGGCCGGCACCCCGTCACGCGGCCACGTCCGCCACGCGGAGAGCAGTGCCTCCTGCACCGCTTCCTCGGCGAGGTCGACGTCGCCGTAGCGGCGCGCGAGGAGGGCGAGGACGCGCCCCGCCTCCCCGCGCGCCGCCGCGACGAGCGCGTCCGCGACCGAGGGGTCGGTCAAGCCGGCACGCTGACCGGGCGGACCTCGATCGACCCGGCCGGGACCGGGAGCTTCCTCGCCCACTCCAGGGCCTCGTCGAGGTTCTCCGCAGTGATCATGTAGAAGCCGCCGAGCTGCTCCTTGGTCTCGGCGAACGGTCCGTCGGTGACCGTCGGCTCGGGGACCCCGAACGTCCGCCGCAGGGTCGTCGCGGTCGCGGTCGGCTGCAGGCCCGCGCCCGAGGTGAAGTGACCGGACTCCTTGAGGGCGGCGTTGTATCCCATCCAGGTGCCCATGAACTCCTGGAACTCGGGGGTGCCCGGGGTCGGGCCGGGGATGCTCTCGTCGCCGTAGATGAGGATGACGAAGTCCATCGTGGTGTCCTTTCCGCTGTGCGGGCCACGGGGTCGGGCCCGTCGGTGTGCTGACACCGACATGACGGAGCACATCCTCCTGATCGACAGCCACGCGGCACGGGCTTTCCGGCGACTCGTCGCAACCGCGGCGGCCTACCCTCGTTCATGGCCGTCGATGTGTCGGCGCCGCCGCGGACGTCCCGGCCACGAAGTGGCCCTTCGCGCTGACGTACCGGGAAGAGTGGTCCGGTGCCGGACGAGTCGGAGGTCGCCCTGTGCGCCGCGGGGGAGGCGGCCTGGCACCGGGCGGCCCATGAAGCGCTGGGCGTGGCGTGGGTGGACGACCGGTCCCTGGCGCGTGCCCCGGACGGGCCGGCCCACGTCGTCCTCCTGGGCGCTGTCACGCTCGTCCCGCGCCCGGCCGTGCCGCACGACCAGCGAGGTCCGGTGTGCGACAGCTTCGCGGCGTTCGCCGAGGAGGAGCTTCCGGGACGGCGCCGTGTGACGGCGCATCCCTGGATGCTCCGGGAGCCCGGGCCGTCGCCTGCCGTCGCGGCCCTGCCCGGCGTTGAGATCCGTGCCGTGGTGACGGACGACGAGGTGGCCGTCTTCGAGCGCGTCGCCTTCGTCGCCAACGGTGCCCCGCCGCCCGCCAGGCCCGGCGAGCTCCACCCGCCGGGATCCCAGCGACTGCCCGGCCTGCATCTCTTCCTGGCCCGCTGGGACGGGCACCCGGTCGGCACGGCGATCGCCGTCGCGCACGACCGCGGCGTCGTCGTCACCGGCGTCGCCGTCCTGCCGGAGGCTCGGCGGCGAGGAGTGGGTGCCGCCCTCACCGCCGCCTGCCTCGCCGTCTCGTCGGACCGGCCCGCGACGCTGGCGGGGAGCGAACTGGGGCGCCGCACGTACCTCCGGCTCGGCTTCCGGGAGCTGCCCCGCCCGGTTCACTGGCACCGCTGACGCGCGCCCGGGCACCGTCGCGCGCCGGTGCCGGTTCGCCGGTGGGGCGCGGCTCGGTCACCTGGGCCCGCGACCGGGCGTCCGTGCCGCGCGGGTCCGGCCTACGCTGGGGTCATGGCGGTCGATGTGTCGGTGGGACCCGCTGCGGAGCTCAGCCCCCGCGGGCGCCTCGGGCCCGCCGACCGGGAGCGCGCGCTCGCCGCGATGGCCACCCACGAGGTCGACGTCGTCGTCGTCGGCGGGGGAGTGGTGGGCACCGGTGCCGCGCTCGACGCGGCGACCCGGGGGCTGTCGGTGGCCCTGCTGGAGGCCCGCGACTGGGCGTCCGGGACCTCCAGCCGATCCTCCAAGCTCATCCACGGCGGCCTGCGCTACCTCGAGATGCTGGAGTTCGGCCTGGTCCGCGAGGCGCTGCGGGAACGCGGCCTCATCCTTACCCGCCTCGCGCCGCACCTGGCCCGGCCGGTGCCGTTCCTCTTCCCGCTCACCCACCGGGTGTGGGAGCGGGCCTACGTCGGAGCGGGGGTGGCCCTCTACGACACCATGGCGTTCGGCGGTGGCCACGCCCGCGGGCTGCCGCTGCACCGCCACCTCAGTCATCGGCAGGTGATGGAGAAGGCGCCGGGCGTCCGCCCGGACGCCATGGTCGGCGCCATCCAGTACTACGACGCCCAGATCGACGACGCCCGCCACACCCTGGCCCTGGCCCGCACCGCCGCGATGTACGGGGCGCTGTGCGCCAACCGGGTCAAGGTCGCCGAGTTCCTCCGCGAGGGCGAGCGGGTCGTCGGCGTCCGGGCCCGCGACCTCGAGACCGGCAGGGACCTCGACATCCGGGCCCGCCAGGTCGTCAACGCCACCGGAGTGTGGACCGACGACGTCCAGGCTCTCGTCGGCGAGCGCGGGCCGTTCAGCATCCGGGCGTCCAAGGGCATCCACCTGGTCGTGCCGCGCCAGCGGATCCGGTCGACGACCGGCCTCATCATGCGGACCGACACCTCGGTGCTGTTCGTCATCCCGTGGGGCCGGCACTGGGTGCTCGGCACCACCGACACCGAGTACTCGTACAACAAGGCGCACCCGGCGGCCTCGGCGACCGACATCGACTACGTGCTGTCGCAGGTCAACCGGGTCCTCGCCGACCCGGTGACGCGGGAGGACGTCGAAGGCGTGTACGTCGGGCTGCGCCCCCT
This sequence comes from Kineosporiaceae bacterium, assembly GCA_050329415.1. GTDB lineage: Bacteria > Actinomycetota > Actinomycetes > Actinomycetales > JBBAYJ01 > JANNOG01. The sequence goes on along the minus strand of JBHJOS010000090.1, from coordinate 16,352 downwards.
GATCTCGGCGGGTCCTGGCGGGGGCGGCGGGCACACCAGCCGGGTGTCGCGCGAGCACGTCGTGGCCTCCCCGGTGCCGGGCCTCGTGGTCGTCGCCGGCGGCAAGTACACGACGTACCGGGTGATGGCGGCGGACGCCATCGACGAGGCGGCCCGCAACCTGCCGCAGCGGGTGCCGGCGTCCATCACGGCCGAGGTGCCGCTGATCGGGGCGGAGGGCTACCGGGCGATGTGGAACTCCCGGCTGCGCCTGGCGGTGGAGTCGGGGCTGCACGTGGCGCGGGTCGAGCATCTGCTGCGGCGGTACGGCGACGACGTCCACGACCTGCTGTCCCTCGTGGCCGCCCGTCCCGAGCTCGCCCGCCCGCTGCCCGGCGCCGAGGACCACCTGTGCGCCGAGGTGGTGTACGCGGCGAGCCACGAGGGCGCCCGGCACCTCGACGACGTGCTCGCCCGGCGGACCCGGATCTCGATCGAGGCGTGGGACCGGGGGGTCGCGGCCGCCCGGCCGGCGGCCGAGCTGCTGGCGCCGGTGCTCGGCTGGGACGCGGACGCCGTGGAGCGCGAGGTGAGCCTGTACGAGGCCCGGGTCGAGGCGGAGCGGGCCAGCAACCTCGCCCCCGACGACGCCGCCGCCGATGCCGCCCGGCTCGGGGCTCCCGAGGTCGTCCCCACGTGACAGCGGTGACTGTCGCGATTCTTGTCGGGTCGTAGGTCCCGCCCGTACTCTGCGGGGATGGCGACGGCGCTGCCGGGCACCCGGGACGACTCGACGCCTTCGGCTGAGCCGGTCACCGGGGCGGGGGATGCGACGGTCGCCGCGGCTGCGGCCGTGGACACGGCCGTCACCGAGGCGCGGGCCGCCCAGGCCGTCTGGGCCCGGGTCGGCGTCCGGGACCGGGCGCGGGCTCTGCTCCGGCTGCACGACGCCGCCCACGCCCGCCGGGACGACCTCACCGCCGCGGTGCGGGCGGCGACCGGCAAGAGCCGCCGCGACGCCGCCGCCGAGGTGCTCGCCGCGCTCACCGTCACCCGCTACTACGGGCTGCGGGCGCCGGCGCTGCTGCGCCCGTACCGCCGCCGCCTCACCGGCGTCGCCGTGCCGCTGGCCACCGAGGGCCTGGTGCGCCGGGTGCCGGTCGGCGTGGTGGCGAACATCGCGGCCTGGAACTACCCGCTGCTGTTCCTGCTCGGCGACACCGTGCCGGCCGTGGTGGCGGGCGACGCCGTGGTGCTCAAGCCCGACCCGCGCTCGGACGGCGTGGCGGACGCCGTCGAGTCACTGGCGGCCTCGGCCGGCCTGCCCGCAGGGCTGGTCGGCAGCGTCCGGGGCGGCACGCCCGAGCTCGGCGAGGCGCTGGTCGACGCGGTCGACCACGTGCTCTTCACGGGGTCGACCCGGGTGGGGCGGCTGGTCGCCGAGCGGGCCGCCCGCTCGCTCACCGGCGTCACCCTCGAGCTGGGAGGCAAGAACGCCGCCTACGTGGCCGCCGACGCCGACCTCGACCGGGCGGCCGGCGCGCTGGCACTGGAGTGCTTCGTCGGCGCCGGGCAGACCTGCACGTCGACCGAGCGCCTGTACGTCGCCGCCGAGGTGCTCCAGCCGTTCCTCGACCGTTTCCTGCCCGCGGTGCGGGCGCTGGAGCCGGGCACCGGGCCGGACGCCGCCCTCGGGCCGCTGATCTCCGAGCAGCACCTGGCCGCCGTGGCCGCCCACGTCCGCGATGCGGTGGAGCGCGGCGCGACGGTGCTGGCCGGCGGGCGGGCCCGGCCCGATGTCGGGCCGACGTCCTACGAGGCGACCGTGCTGACCGGGGTGCCGGGGGACGCGGTGGTGGCCCGGGAGGAGACGTTCGGGCCGGTCGTCTCGGTGTATGCGGTCGCCGGGGACGACGAGGCGCTGGACCGGATGTCCGAGGTCGAGGGCGGGCTGACGGCGGCGGTGTGGACCCGGGACACCGCGCGGGGACGGCAGCTGGCCGGGCGGGTGCGGGCCGGGACGGTGCTGGTCAACGAGACGTACCTGATGGCGTGGATCTCTCCGGGGCTGCCGCTCGGCGGGATCGGGGTGTCCGGGCTCGGCCGGCGGTTCGGCATCGACGGGCTGCGCGAGGTGACCCGCGGCCACGTCACGGTGGTGTCGCACTCGTCGCTGCCCGGCCGGGCGATGCAGCTGCCGCCGGAACGGCTGGTCCCGGCGCTGGTCGGGGCGGCCCGAGCGCTGCGGGTGCTGCGGTGGCCATGACCGGCCGGGCGGGGCCGGCGGACGGTCGAGCGGCGGGTCGTCCGGACAGTCGCGGGGACGGCCGCCGGGACGGTCCCGGCGACCGCCCGGGGGACGTCGAGGTGGTCGACGTGGTCGTCGTCGGCAGTGGGTTCGGCGGGTCGGTGGCGGCGCTGCGGCTGTCCGAGAAGGGCTACCGGGTGCTCGTGCTCGAGGCCGGCCGCCGGTGGGCGGACGCCGACCACGCCCGCACCTCGTGGGACCTGCCGCGGTTCCTGTGGGCGCCGCGGCTCGGCTGGTACGGCATCCAGCGGATCCACCGGCTGCCGCACGTCGTCATCCTCGCCGGGGCGGGCGTCGGGGGTGGGTCCCTCAATTACGCCAACACCCTGTACCGGCCGCCGCCGTCGTTCTTCCGGGCCGGGTCGTGGGCCGGGGCGGCGGACTGGGAGGCCGAGCTGGCCCCGCACTACGTCACCGCCGAGCGGATGCTCGGGGCCGTCACCAGTCCCTTCGACGGCACCGCGGAGCGGGTGATGCGCGACACCGCCGAGGCGCTCGGGGTCGGGCACACGTTCCGGTCCACCCCGGTCGGGGCGTTCCTCGGTGCCCGGGCGGGGCAGGGCGACGCAGCCCCGGGGCAGACGGTGCCCGATCCCCTGCTCGGCGGTGAGGGTCCGGCGCGGACCGCGTGCACCGCGTGCGGCAACTGCATGGTCGGCTGCCGGGTGGGGGCCAAGAACACGCTGCTGAAGAACTACCTGTACCTGGCGGAGCGGCGAGGGGCGGAGATCCGGCCGCTGCGCACGGTGACCCGGGTCGAGCGGTTGGTCGACGGCGGCCGGGGCGGCGTCGATCGGGGCGGCGCTGATCGGGGCGGCGCTGATCGGGAGGACGGGGACGGCGCCGACGGGCAGCCGCGGTGGCGGGTGACCCACCGGCGGACCGGGGCGCCGGGGCTCGGGGCGTGGCGGCGGGACGAGCGGACCGTGCTGGCCCACCACGTCGTGCTCGCCGCCGGGGCCTGGGGGACGGCGGGCCTGCTGCAGCGGATGCGGGCGACCGGGGTGCTGCCGGACCTGCCGCCCGCGCTCGGGACCCTGACCCGGACGAACTCCGAGGCGCTGCTCGGGGTGGCGACCCGCCGGGTCCCGCCGGGGGGACCGGCGGCGGGCCTCACCCATGGCGTCGCCATCACCTCGTCGTTCCACCCCGACGCCGACACCCACGTCGAGAACGTCCGGTACGGGCCCGGCTCGAATGCCATGGGGATGCTCGCGGGGCTGCTGGTCGACGGCGACGGTCGGGGACCGCGGTGGCTGCGGGCGGTCGGGCGGGCGGTGACGCACCCCGGCGAGGCGGTGCGCAGCCGCTGGGTGCGCCGGTGGAGCGAGCGGACGGTCATCGCGCTCGTCATGCAGACCCGGGACAACTCGCTCACGGTGTCGGCTCGGCCGCGGATCGCTGGGTTGCTCGGCGGGTGGGCCGGGTGGCGGCTGACGTCGCGGCAGGGGCACGGTGAGCCCAACCCCTCGTGGATCCCGGCCGGGCACGCGGCGGTGCGCGAGATGCGCGGTCAACTGACGCGGCGGACCGGGGTGCCGGTCGATGCTTTCGGATCGGCGGCGGACGCCGTGAACGTGCCGATGACGGCGCACTTCCTGGGTGGCTGCCCGATCGGGACGGACCCGGCCACGAGCGTGCTGGACCCCCGCCAGCAGGTGTGGGGCCACCCGGGGCTGCACGTGCTCGACGGGTCGGCGGTGTCGGCGAACCTCGGCGTCAACCCGTCGCTGACGATCACCGCGCAGGCGGAGCGGGCGTGTGCGCTGTGGCCGGCAGCGGGGTCGGTGGACGGGACCGCGGCAGGCAGGGTGGGCGGCCCACCTGAGCGCGCCGTGACTATGGGTGGAATTGGCATCGACGCCGGGTAGCTGTCGATCTGGCTTGCGAGGTGATCGGCCCGGCCCGGTCGGCGCCGTTATCGGAATGTGACCAAGTGCGCCGAACGTGTCGGGTCCGACATGTCGCCCCTGCGGTAGGTTCCAGAGCCGTCGCGGAGTTCCTTCCCGCGCCTACCCAGAGCCAAGGAGCAGTTCATGCGCGTACGCGCTCTCGCCGCCGCCGCCGCAGCGGCAGTCGCGATGGTCCCGCTCGGTGCGGTGGCCGCCCAGGCCGACACCGCCGAGACCACCGACGTGACGATCGTCCACGGCCTCGACGGCCTGGTCGTGGACGTCTTCGTCGACGGCGCTCTCGCGGTCGACGACTTCGAGTACACGAACATCGTCGTGGCCGAGCTCGAGCCGGGCGACTACACCGTTCAGGTCAAGGCCTCGGACGCATCGGAGGCCGAAGACCCCGCGGCGGAGCCGGCGATCCTCGAGACCGCCGCCACCGTGGGCGCCGACCCCTTCACGGTCGTCGCGCAGCTCGACGCGGCCGGCGCCCCCACCCTCGGGGTCTACACCGACGACTTCAGTGAGCCCGCCGACGGCGAGGCCCGTGTGACGGTGCGTCACGCCGCAGCCGCTCCCGAGGTCGACATCCTGGTCGACGGCGCGTCCGCCGGACTGATCGAGAACGGCGATCAGCTGAGCGCCGACCTCCCGGCAGCCACCTACGACGTCGAGGTCCAGGCGGGCGGCGCCACTGTCGAGGCGCTGACGCCGGGCGAGGTTGAGCTGCCCGCCGGGTCCTCGGTCATCGCCTACGCCGTGGGCTCGCTCGAGGGTCAGACCCTCGACCTCATCGTCGACATCATCCCGCTGACGGACGACGCCGGGGAGCCGACGCCCACCCCGACGGACGATGACACGACGACCCCGGTCGTGCCCACCGCCGTCCCCGCCGGTGACGGCACGTCGAGCTGGACGGGCCCGCTGGGCCTGCCGGCGCTCATCGCCCTCACCCTGGCCGGCGTCCTGGTGCTTGCGGTCGGCCTCGCTGTCCGGAAGTCGGGCTCCCGGGCCTGACGACACCGGCCGCTGTGAACGCGGCTCGCTCCCTCGTCGGAACGCCGGTGGCCTGGTGGCCACCGGCGTTCCGCCGTCCCCGGAAGGTGTCCCATGTCACGGTGTGAGCCGACCCCGATCACGGCGGGCGGCCCCGGACGTCGCCGAGTCGCTCGTCGCCTCGCCGCCCTCCTCCTGGGGCCGGCGCTGCTGGGTGTCACCGCGTGCGGGCAGGCCTCCGCCGCCCCCCTGCCGACGTGGACACCGCCCGCGGCCGCGCCGGCGCCGCCCTCGGTGGCCGCTCGCGACGCCGCTGCCGAGCCGGCCGCCGTGGCCGATCCCTTCGACGTGCAGCGGCTCGACATCCCCGCTCTCGGCACCGAGGCCGAGGCCGTGGAGGTCGGCGTCAGCGAGGACCGGGTCCTCGAGGTGCCGCCGGATGCCCAGATCGTCGGGCGATGGTCCGACGGTGCCCGGCCCGGCGACGGCACGGGGTCGATCGTGCTCGTGAGCCACGTCGACTACCGGGGCGTGGCCGGGGCGCTCAAGCGCCTCGCCGACCTGCCGCCCGGGTCCGAGGCCGTGCTCGTCGGTCCCGACGGTCGGCAGGCGCGCTACGTGCTGGAGCAGGTCGACATCTACCGCAAGGCTGTGTTGCCGTACCAGGACATCTTCCGCTTCGACGTCCCGGAGCGGCTGGTCCTCATCACCTGCGGCGGCGAGATCGACTCGGCGACGGGCCGGTACGACAGCAACGTCGTGGCCTACTTCTCCGCGGTGACCTGAGGGCCGCTGCGCGAGTGGCAGCTGGTCCGGGGAACGACATGTTCCGGCTCAGGCGGAGGGGTCCGGGCGCGGTTGCCCACGGGCGCCCGCGGGCGTTCCGTCGAGTACCTCGACCGCCGAGCGGGTGACGTCGAACATCACCTCGCGCGCCTCGTCCTCGCCCAGCCCGGAGGTCTCCAGATAGCCGATGGTCAGGCCCTGGCAGATCCACAACGTCTCCGCCTCGCCCGGGGCACCGGGCACCAGGAACGCCTCGGCGGCGATCTCCTCGACATCCCGGCGCAGGCCAGCGGTGTACCGGTAGCCCGCCCAGGCCTCGAGCACGTCGAGCGTGACGACGACCACTCGCAGCGACACCTCCCCGCCGTCGGCGGTCGTCCACCGGCACTCGCGGGCGCCTGGCAGCGAGGTGCCGTCCGGCAGCTCCCCGCCGGTCGGCTCCGGGCCCGACAGCTCCGTCTCGGTGGCCGTGCCGAGCTCGCAGGCGTCCGGCCAGGCGTCGGCCCCCAGGATGCCGTCGGCCGCGACGTCCACCTCCCGGTCCGGCAGGGACCACGTGGTGGGGGTGCCTGACGGCGGCGGGGGGGCGAGGTCGAGCGGGCCGCTGCAGGCGACGGCGGTGCCGGCGATGCCAACGGCGAGCGCGGCTGCCGCCGCCGAACGGGCACGGGTCGTCGGACGCGGCTCGGTGCTCGGGGCGGGACTGCGGTGGGCGCGGTGGGTCATGCGGGATCGGCTCCGGGGTCGGGGTCGGCCGGTGGTCGTGGGGACCGGCCGACGGGACGGTGTTCACCAGTAGGCGCGCCGGCGCCGGGCCACCAGGGCGCGGACGGCAGGGCCGAGCAGCAGCAGGCCGCCCGCCACGACGGCGACGACGAGCGCGGCGCGCAGCAGCGGGTTCGGGGCGGTCTCGGGCGGCGCGTCGCGGGGCGAGGGCGGTTCGAGGCCGGCGCGCAGCGCCCCGATGAGCGAGTCGGCGTCGTCGGCGTCGTAGTAGTCGCCCCCGGTGACGCGGGCGATGCACTGCAGCTGCTGGCGAGCGGTGTCGTCGACCGTCAGGCCGACGGTGTGGACCCGCAGGTCGATCGCCGCTCGCGTGAGCTGCGCCGCGACGTCGCAGGGCTCGGGTCCGAGAGCCGACGGATAGCACTCGTCGACCCCGTCCGAGACCAGGATGACCGTCCCTCGACCGACCCGCGGCAGGTCCTCCCCGGCGGCGCGCAGCGCATGGCCCATCGGGGTCCAGCCACGGGCCTGCAGGCCCGCGACCTGCTCGACCATCGATCCGACCTCGAGCGGTTCGATGGGCTGGGCAAGGCGGGTGTCGCGGCAGGTCTCCGGCGTGGCTGCGAGTGCCTGGCCCTCGCCGAACACCCGCATCCCGACCGGGGTCCCGGCGGGCAGCTCGCCCACCAGCTGGGTGAGAGCGCGCTTGGCGCTGTCGATCTTCGGCTCGCCCCGGGCGTCGGGTTCGCGCATCGAGCCGGAGGCATCCACGACGAGCAGCACGAGTCCGACATCGCGCGAGGGCCCGGCAGGCGTCGGCGAACCGTGTGCCGGAGGCCCGGTGAGAACGACCAGGAGACCAAAGACAAGTACGGCAACCGCCGCGGCGAGCGGCGGCCCGGCGCGACCGCCGCCCCGGACCGGGTGCTGAGCCATCGTCGTCACCGTCCTCTCCACCGGCCAGGCCATCGCCCTGCGTGCCTGGGCCACTTTCGTCGGCCGACAGGCTGGACACCTCACCGTGGACGGTGCCGCCGGTACCCGCCAACGGCAGGGCTGCCCCCGGGCGGCGGGAGCTGGTGATGAGTGTCCCTGGCGGGGGAGTGTGCCCGGCTGACTCACTGGTGGGGCAACGGAAGCCCAATCCAGGGAGGCATCATGAGAGGAACGTCCCTCCGGCCCGCGCGGCCGGACTGGTCGTGGCAACGGTTGTCAGAGGACGACGGGTTCGAGAGCGTGCCCGTCGTCATCGGGCTGGTCGTTGCTGCAGCCGCGCTCGGCACGGCGATCGCAGGACTCGACTGGACTGCAGCCGCGACCAGCTTCCAAACCGCGATCACAACGGCGTACGACAGCGTGGGCGGCGGCGGCGGTGGCGGTGGCGGATGACAGTTCCAACGGCCCACCGGCCCACCGGGCGGCCCGGAACGCTCGCCGACTCCGGGCCCGGGACGACCGCGGCTTCGCGGTCGTCCCGCTCTCGCTCGGCATCTGCCTGGCGATGATCACGCTGACGCTCGCGCTGCTGGGCGCGTTCGTCGATGTCGTCGGCCGGGTCTAGCCACTCGTCGGCGCAGTCGGACAGGAGGTAGCGATGCTGCTCGTCGTCTCGGGATCGGCGTCGCTGCCCGGTGGGGTCGCCGAGGAGCTTCTCGGCGACCCCACCGGCCCCGGGCCGGTGGGCAGCGCCGGCGGCTCGGTGGGACTCGTCAGCCTCGCCGAGGCGGCGGGGTCGGTCGACCGGCTCGTGGCGGTGATCAACACGGGTCTCGACCACCCCCACCACCGGTCGGCCCTGGTGCTGTGCGACCCGGGCTGCGCGGCCCAGACCCGCCGGGCGGTCGCCTTCGCCCGGCACGCGCTGCGCATCCGGCAGGTGGCGACCCTCGTCGTCAACGCCTCGCCACTGCGGATCGCCGTCGTGGCGGCCGTCGTCGAACGGCTCGTCGACAGCGGACATCTCTCGGTGTCCGACGTGCCGGTCGCCGTGAACCACCTGGTCCGCCGGACCTCCGCAGTGATGATGGCGCGCTCCGTGAGTCGTCTCCGGCGTCCTCGACCGTCGCTGCGCGCCCGCCTGACCGTGCTGCCTCGGGGGAGCTGGTTCGTGGCCCAGGACACCGACTCCCGCCGGGCGGTCCGGACGATGTCGGACCGCTCCCCGCAGTCCGCCCTTCGCCTGAGCCTGCCGGTTCGAGGCGGCGACTCGGTCGTGGCAGTGGCGCGCCGCCCTGGGGACGACGTGTCGCCCCTGCTGGACGACCTCGACCCGGCCCGCGTCGTGGAGGTCGGCACTCACCACTCGTGGTGGCGCCGATGGGCGTCACCGCACGTCGTGGAGCTTGTCGTGGCACCGGCCGACCTCGGCCTCGAGGCGGCGGCGATCCGCCAGGCGGTGTCGGCGTCGTGGTTGTGCTCGTGGTGCGGCGAGCGCATCCAGTCGCTGTCCTCGTGTGCAGGTTGCGGTGCCTGGTTCCGTTCGGCGACGGCCGCCCTGCCGGAGCCGGTCGGGTGAGCCCGGCGGTCGCGGTCGGGTGCGGTGTCGCCGGTGGCCTCGCCGTGGCGGCCCTGGCGCCGCTGATGCTGAGGTTCCAGCCCTCCGCCCGGTCCGGGAGGCCGGCGTCGGAGGACGTCCCGCACGCCGGGCTGCGATGGGCACTCCTGCTCGGACTGCTGGGTGGCGTCGCCATGACCGTGACGGTCTGGCGGGCCGGGCCGACGGTCGCCGGGTTCGTCGAGGCGGTTCTTGCCGGTGTCCTGGTGCTCGCCGCCGCCGTGGACGCTCGGGTGGGCCGGCTCCCGAACGCGGTCGTCCTCCCCGGAACGCTGGGCGTTCTCGGGCTGCTTGTGGCGGGGCACCTGCGTGACCCGGCACCGGGATCGCTGACGGCGGCAATCACCGCCTACGCCGGGATGCTCGTCCTCACGACAGTGGTGGCCCTGGTGCTGCCGCGCTCGCTCGGCATGGGGGACGCCCGCTACCTGGCGCTGGCAGCCCTCGTCCTCGCCTACCCCTCGGTCGGGCGGCTGGGACTCATGCTTCTGCTCCTGCTCGCCCTCAACGTCGCGTTGCTCGGGTGGCTCCTGCTCAGCCGGCGAGGACTCATGACCCGGCTGCCGCTCGGCCCGTCGGTCTGCCTGGCCACCCTGCTGGCCCTCTGGGTGAGCCCGGTCGCGACATGAGCGTCGGGGACCGGCACGAGTACGCGCCGACCGGGGCACCCCTGCCGTGGCCCGCCGAGGTCGATCGGAGGGACCCTCGCGGTCGAGCGCGAAACGAACTGGCTCGCCAGAGAGTGAGGACTCGCCGATGGTGAACGTGTCACCAGACTCGACGCCGGCCCCGGCGTCCAGCGCATCGGTTCTGACCGACCGGGAGGCCGAGGTCCTCGCGGCCGTGGCCCGCGGGCTGTCGACCCGGGGGATCGCCGACGAGCTGTGCCTGTCGACCCGGACGGTGCGGAACTACCTCAGCCGGTCCTACGGCAAGATCGGGGTCGCCGGTCGGGTCGAGGCGACGTTGTGGTGGCTCGCGCACCACCCGGGCGGCGCCCCGGCGACCCTGACGCCGGGGTCCGGACCGTGAGCCCGAGACAGCGCCGGGGGCTGGTCATCCTCGGGCTCGCCGTGGTCGGGGCGGTGGTGTCCTTCCTCGCCGTCGTGGGGTACACCCAGGGCGTCGCACGGCAACTCGGACCCCGCCAGGGCGTCGTCGTGGCGGCCGCCGACATCGAGCCCTACGCGCCCATCGACGCGGCAAGCCTCGAGGTGATCCAGGTGCCCGAGGTCTTCGCTCCGCCGGACGCGCTCACCTCGGTCGAGGAGGTGAGCGGCCGGGTCTCGCCGCTGCCGCTGCCGGCCGGGACCTACCTTCAGGACCCGTCGCTGACCGATCCGCCCGTGCTGGTGTTCGGCGAGCGCGCGGTGACGCTGTTCGCCGACGTCGAGGCCTCGCTGGGCGGGACCGTTCAGGTCGACGACATCGTCGACATCGTGGCCGCCTACCCCCAGGATCAGGGCGTCGAGTCGGTCGTCGTGGTGGAGGCGGCACGGGTCATCGCCGTCGGTCGCGTGGACCCCGAGGACCTGTCCCAGGTCGTGACCCTGGCCGTCTCCCCGGAGGACATCCGCCAGCTGGCGAGGGCGAGGGCCTCGGCCGAGGCCCTCGTCGTGAGCCGGCTCTCGCCCGACGAGGTCGGGCTGTGAGTGTCTCGGTCGTCCTCGGGACGAGGAGCGTGCGCGACGCCCGGCCGGTCGAGGACCTCCTGGACAGCGACCCGGGCTTCGACGTGCGGGCGGTGGCGACGACCCCGGAGGCGCTGCTGGCCGCGGTGCTCGACCACGAGCCGGACGTGGTCCTGCTGCACGAGGACTTCGGTCCGTCCCCGGCCCTGACGGTCTCGCGGGACCTGGTCGAGCGGCTGCCGTGGGTCAGTGTCGTGCTCCTGTCCCGGGAGCCCAGCGTCGAGCTCTATGCCGCCGCGGGCGATGCCGGCGTCCGGTCCCTGGTGACGCTTCCCCCGTCGCTCGCCGATGTCACGGCGCGGCTCACCGCCGGGGCGTGGTGGTCGCGCACGGTCAGGCTCGGCTCGGAGGCCAAGCGGAGCTTCGACGAGCTCGGCACGGTCCTCACCGTCGTCGGGGCGAAGGGCGGGGTGGGCGCGACCACGATCGCGACCCAGCTCGCGTTCGTCGCGACCGGGCCGAGGGACCGGCGGGTGTGCCTGGTCGACCTCGACCTGTACGGCGCGGACCTCGCCGCCTATCTCGGGACGGACGCGACGCGGACCCTGCGTGAGCTCGTGGACCTGTCGGACGAGCTCAGCCCCGGCGTCCTGCAGCCCGTGCTCTACCCGCACGAGTCCGGCGTGAGGATCCTCTTCTCGCCCGAGGACGTCACCGAGACAGAGCTGATCACCCCGAGCGTCGTCCGGCGCACGATCGGGGTCCTGCGCAGCATGTTCGACGTCGTCGTGGTGGACTGCGGGAGCCACGTCGTGGAGGCCGCCCTGCCCGCGGTCGAGCTCGCCGACCGGATCGCCCTCGTCGCCACTCCCGACCTGCTGGCGCTGCGAGCCGCGCACCGGATGGTCGAGACCTGGGAACGACTCGACGCCCGGCGGACGGACACCGTCGAGCTCGTGCTGAACCGTGTCAGCAGGGGGGCCGCCGTCCAGCCGCGACTGGTCGGCCAGACGGCCGCAATGCCGGTGTGCCGAGTTGCGGTGCCCGCGGCCTTCTCCCTGCTCGAGCCGCTGGCCAACGAGGGCGCGTCGGGCCTGCGCCGGCACCGCACGCTCGCGAGGCCCTTCGTCGATCTCGCCCGTCACTTCGGTGTCCTGCCGCCGAAACGCAGCGGGTTCGCTCCCCTGTGGCGCCGTCGCCGACCGCGGCCCGCCACGGCGACGACCGAGGAGGCGGCCGCAGGGCAGCCCGCCACGGTCGGGGGCGGGAGCGTGGCGCCGCCGCTGTCCGCGGTCCGGGCGACCGTGGGTACGGACAGTGGTGAAGTGCCGGCCGAGGTGGCGGCGTCGGGGGTCGTGCTCGTCCTGGGCGTGCTGCTCCTCGTGCAGCTGCTGTTGCTGGCCTGGGCCGGAGCGACGCTCGCCGTGGGAACTCCGGCGGCTGCCCGGGCCGTCTCGGAGGGTGCGAGCGTCGAGAACGTGCAGGAGGACCTGCGAGCCGGGGGGGACCTGCTCTCCGAGGCCACGGTGAGCCGTCGCGGCGACCGGGTCGTCGTCTCGGTCCCGGTGCCGGCCGCGCTCCCGCTGACCGGGGAACCCCTGTTCACGATGACCAGCGATGCGGGGGTGACCGACGATGCCCCGGCCGGCTCGTGACGGCGGCTTCACCAGCGTCGTGCTGCTGGTGGCCGTGGTGCCCGTGATGCTCCTGGTCTTCGTGACCTGCGTCGACCTCGGGCTGGCCGCCTACGCCTGGGGGCGTGCGGACATCGCCGCCCGCGAGGGGGCCGCCGCAGTCGGGATCAGCCCGGAGTCGGCCGCCGGGGCGTCGCTGAGCACGGGGCTGCTCCGCGACGCCCGGGTCGAGGTCGAGGACGACGAGATCATCGTGAGCGTGGCGCCGGCTTCCCTGGTCGGGGTGGGGCGGGCCATCGGTCGGATCGAGGCCTCCGCCGAGCTGCCGGCCGAGGGGGCGCCGTGAGCCTGCGGGACCGGGTCACCGGCCCCGAGGCCCGGACCCTGAAGGCGGACAGCCAGACAGCGTGGCTGCGGGAGCAACTCATGGGTCAGCTCGACTTCGACTCCCTGCGCGATCTCGGCCCGCAGCAGCGGCGGGCGGCGCTGGAGCGGCTGCTGACGGGCATCCTCGCGAGGTCGGGAAAGGTGTTCACCTCGGCTCGTCGGCTGACCCTCATCAGGCAGGTGGTCGACGAGGCACTCGGGCTGGGGGTCCTGGAGCCACTGCTCGAGGACAGCAGCATCACCGAGATCATGGTCAACGGAGCGGACGAGATCTGGGTCGAGCGGGCCGGCGCGGTCCAGCGACTCGACGCCTCGTTCAGCACCGAGACACAGCTCTACAACGTCATCGACCGCATCGTGAACCGGGTCAACCGGCGGGTCGACGAATCGTCCCCGATGGTGGACGCGCGACTGCCGACCGGCGAGCGGGTCAACGTGGTCATCCCACCGCTCGCGCTGCGCGGGCCGACCATCACCATCCGCAGGTTCCCGCGGCTCTACACCATGGCGGAGCTTGTGGCGCTCGGTTCCCTCGACGACCGCGCGGCCGAGCTGCTGGGAGCCTGCGTGATGGGCAAGCTGAACATCGTCGTGTCCGGCGGCACAGGCTCGGGGAAGACGACGTTCCTCAACGCCCTGAGCGCCTCGATCCCTGATCACGAGCGCATCGTCACCATCGAGGACTCGGCCGAACTCGTCCTCCAGCAGCCACACACGGTGAGCCTCGAGGGCAGGCCGCCGAACACCGAGGGACGCGGTGCCGTGTCCATTCGCGACCTGGTGCGCAACAGCCTGCGCATGCGCCCTGACCGGATCATCGTGGGAGAGGTCAGGGGCGGTGAGACCCTCGACATGCTGCAGGCGATGAACACCGGTCACGAGGGTTCGCTGTGCACGATCCACGCCAACTCGGCATCGCAGTCGCTGAGCCGACTCGAGACCCTGGCGGCAATGTCGGACGTGAAGATCGCGAACGAGTCGATCCACGACCAGGTGAACTCCGCGGTCGAGATCATCGTCCAGCTCTCCCGGATGGCCGACGGGAGCCGACGGGTGATCGAGATCGTCGCCATGCCGTCGTTCGGGCGAAGCGACTTCGACATTGTGCCCCTCTGGTCGCCTGCGCATGGCCTCATGGCGTCCGCCTCGCAGCTGACCGGTCGCCATCTCGAGCGGCTTCGCCGCGGGGGGCTCGACCTGTCCCCGGCGTCCCACGAGGAGCCACCGGGCACGCCGCCGGCCGCCCAGCGCTTGCGGGCCGTCCCGCTCGACGGCGAGGCGGACCGGTGAGCCTCGGCCCCGCCTACGTCGCGGCGTTGACGACGACATGTCTGGCCATCGCCTACGGCGTCCACCGCTGGCTGCTCCTCGGTGAGGCGGAGAGCATCCGCCGCCGACTCGGCGGCCCGACACCGAACCCCGGGCGCTGGTCGAGGACCGATGCGGCCCTCGAGCGCATCCCCGGTCTCGGCGCGCTGGCCCGGCAGGCGCGCCTGGCTCGGCTGCCGCTGGGGATCACGGACCTCGTCCTGCTCACGTCCCTGCTGGGCTATCTCACGCTGCAAGTCCTCGAGGCACTCCTGGGACCGACCGCGGCTCGCCCGCTGACGATCCTGCTCGTCCCGTGGGCGGTCTGGTCGCTCGTCAGCGAGCTGGCTCGCCGCCGCCGGGAGCAGATCGTCGCCCAGATCCCGGACGTCGTCCGGCTGCTCGCCGGCGGGGCCAAGGCGGGCCTCTCCGTCAGCGCGTCGCTCACCCAGGCGGCGGACGACGTCGGGGAGCCGATCTCCACGGAGCTCCGGCGCCTCGTGGCGTCTCTGGACTTCGGCCGGCCGCTGCCGGCCGCGCTGGAGGACTTCGGGTCCCGGATCCGGTCGCGGGATCTCGACATCGTCATCTCCGCGATCGCGATCCAGCAGCGGACCGGCGGAGACCTCGTCGCGCTGCTGACCCGTCTCGGTGTCGGACTCGAGATGTCGCGGCGCGCCCGTCGCGAGGCGCGCAGCATCACTGCGGGCCTGAGCGGCCAGGCCTATGTCGGTGTGATGCTGGGCTTCGGCGGCGTGGTCCTCATCAACAGGATCACCGACGGGGGCCTCGAGCGGGCGCTGCAGGAACCCGTGATCGCCGCCGTGTTCGCCGTGTCCGCGCTGCTGCTCGTCGCGTCGGTCCCGATCGTCCGGCGAATCGTCCGGTTGCCGTCATGACGGTCGTGCCGCTCCAGCTCGGCGTCCTGGCCGCCGCGACGGTCGTCGTCGCCGTGGTGGGGGCGACCCTCGTCAGGGACCCCGGACCGCTGAACTCGCTGAAGGTCGCGGGCGCCGACCGGTCACGTCCCCTCGACCGTGCTGTCCGCTTTCTCGGGAGACCGCCGGCCACTCTGGTGGTGGGGCGCGTGCGCGCCTACCGGGCACTGGTGTCCCGGTGGCTCGTGAAGTCCGGGCAAGGGGCATCGGTTCCCGTCGCGGTGTTCGCCGAGCGGCACCTGGGCCTCGTCGTGGTGAGCCTCGGAGGACTTGCCTGGCTCGCGGCGCTGGAGTTCGCGAGATTCGGCCTCGTCCTCGTGCTGGCCGCGGCGGTCCTTCCCGTCCTGCAACTCGGAAGCGAGGTGAGGCGCCGACAGAGCCTGATGGAGCGGGACATGCCGCCGTTCCTCGAGTTGATGTCCATTCTCCTCGCCTCCGGACTGACGTTCCGCCACGCCCTGTCCCGGGTCAGCTCTCGACTGACCGGTCCGCTCGGCGAGGAGATGCGTCTACTGCTCAACCAGCTCGAGTTCGGCTACACGCCGCGCGACGCCTTCCAGGACCTCGTCGAGCGATCGTCAGCGCCGACCGTCAAGCGCGTCGTCGCCACGGTCCGGCAGAACTACGACCTCGGTGTCCCCGTGGCTCGGGCGTTGAGCGACATCGCCGAGGACGTCCGGGCGGAGTCCGTGGTGACGATCAAGATCGCGGCGCAGAACGCAGGGACCAGGGCGGGGCTCGTGCTCGTCTTCCTGACCTTGCCGGCCGTGCTCGGCGTGATGCTCACCGTCCTCATCGCGACCGCTATCGACACGTTCGGGCAGTTGGGGGTGTGATGGGCATGGGCGAGAGGCTGGAGTTGACGAGGGGCGCGCCGTTGTTCGCCCGGCGAGCCGTCCTGCGGCTGACCGGGGAGACGAGGGGCTTCGCAAGCATTCCGGTGGTGATCGCCCTGGTGATCGTGGCGCTGATCCTGGCGCTGCTCCTCGCCCTGTTGCTGAATCCGGCGACGTTGGCGAACCAGTTCTCCTGCCAGGTCACGAACGCCATCCGTGCGGTGGTCGGTCTGCCTCTCGAGGACTGCTCCGTCGTGGGGGCGGGGGGGTCTGGGGATTCGGCGCCGGAGGACTCGGATTCCGATGGTGGGGATTCCGATGGTGGGAGCCCGGGGGATGGGCCGGACCCGGGGGATGGGCCGGACCCGGGGGAT
>JBHJOS010000019.1:0-18276 GCA_050329415.1 Kineosporiaceae bacterium | reverse complement strand
AACGACGCAGCGGCGGCCGAGGTCGAGGCGATGGCCCGGTCCCGCCAGGCGCTCCTGGCGTCGTAGGCGGTGCGATTCCTCGTCGACGAGATGTTCCCGCCCCGGACGTGCGGGGAGCTGGCCGCCCGTGAGCATGACGCCGTGCACGTCCGGGACCGGGGGGTCGACGCCCGGCCTGATGTGGAAGTGGCTGCGGTCGCCCGCGCGGAGGAGCGCGTGCTCGTCACCGAGAACGCCCAGGACTTCGCGACCGAGCCGGCATCGTCGTGCTGTTCGTCCTCAAGTCCCGGTTGCCCGCTGGAGGGCTGCACGTCCATCTCGCGGAGCTCGTCGACCGCTGGGCCCAGGAGAACCCCGACCCGTACCTCGGTCCGCACTGGCCGTGACGGGACGACCGGCCACCCAGGTGAGCGCGTGCGCTCAGCCGCCCGGGGCCTGCTGCTGGAGCTGTTCCACCTGCTCGGGGCTGCCGATGACGCCGTTGAGGGCCGACTCCTGGGCCTCGGCGATGGCGCGGACGGTGTCCATGTCGTTGGCCCGCAGCGCCGCCCAGAGCTGCTCGGACGCCTCCGGGTCCCACTCGACGGCGGAGCCGGCGGGCGTCGACAGGTTGATGTTCGACACCGGGACCGTGAGCGTCAGCCCGCCGCCGCCCGCGACCTCGCGCATCGCCAGCGCGAACCGGCCGACGCCGACAGGTCCGGTGCCGTCGTCGAGGGTGAGCGCCGAGCCGCCCGCCGCCGCCAGCGGGTAGGCGGTGAACGGGTTGAGCAGCGCCGCGGGGCTGGCCGCCTGGTTGACGATGGCCGCGAGGATCGCGCGCTGGCGCTCGACCCGCGCCAGGTCGCCCTGGGAGTCGGTCTTGCGGCTGCGCGCGAGGCCGAGCGCCTGCGGTCCGGTCAGCGTCTGGCACCCGGCGGGCAGGTCGATGCTGGCGTTCGGGTCGGTGATCGGCTCGGGCAGGCAGAGGTCGACCCCGCCGATGGCGTCGGCGATGCCCGCGAACCCGGCGAGTCCGGTCTCGACATAGGAGTCCACCCCCACCCCGGTCTCCCCGGTCACGGTCTGGGCCAGCAGCGGGGCGCCGCCGAACGCGTACGCAGCATTGATCTTGTTCTGCCCCTCACCGGGGATGTCGACGAAGGAGTCGCGGGGGATGCTGATGAGCGCCGGGGGCTGGGACCCGCCCGGCACGTGCAGCAGGAGGATCGTGTCGGTCCGCCTGCCGCCCGCCTCGTCGGCGGTCCCGGTGGCGAGCCGGTTGACGTCCTCCTCGGTCAGGCCCTCCCGGGAGTCGCTGCCCACCAGCAGGTACGTGGTGCCCGGGGTGTCGGCGGCGTCCGGCAGCGGCCCCGCGCGGGAGACGTTGCGCCACGCGACCAGGCCGAGCGACAACGGATATCCGATGAGCACCACCAGGAGCAGCACGAGGATCGTGCGCGCCAGCCGCGGTCCGCGGCCCCGCCGGCGGGGCACCGGCGGGGCGGACGGGCGTCGCGGCGGGCCGGGCGGTCGCGCCGGGCCGCGCCGGGTATCGACGTCGCGCAGGTCGACCCGGGTGGAAGGCGGGCCGGCGGCGAGGTCCTCCTCGTACGGGTCCGGGTAGGAGCGGCGGGGCGGCGGGGCCGACCGGGGCGACGACGAGACGCCGCGCGAGGCGGCGGCCGGTGCCGGGTCGGACGGCCCCTGGCTGCTCACGGGCCGGGAGGTCGCGGCGAACCGCGGCGGCGTCGGACGCCCCGTGACGGCGTCGCGGACGACGCCGTCACCCCGGGAGCCGTCCCGCGGCAGTCGGCGGGTCGGGTCGGGGTCGGCGTAGGCGTCAGGGGTGCGGTCGTCGCCGGGCATCACGGCGAACGGTACGCGTCCCGGACACCGCGCGGGCCGAAGCCGCGAGTGACACCGGTGCGCCGCCGCCCGTCCCCCGGACCGCGGCGGCGCCGCTCGTCAGGCCCGCGGCCGCCCGAGCGCGCGGTACTGCCAGCCCGCGGCCCGCCACGCCGCCGGGTCCAGCACGTTGCGACCGTCGAGGATCCGCTTGTGCCGCACGATCTCGCCGAACTTCACCGGGTCCAGCTCGCGGTACTGCGCCCACTCGGTGAGCAGCAGGACGACGTCGGCGTCCTCGGCCGCCTCCTCCGGAGTCGCGGCGAACCGCAGGTCCGGCCACAGGCGGCGGGCGTTGGCCAGCGCCTCGGGGTCGGTGACGGTGACGTGCCCGCCCTGCAGCCCGATCTGAGCGGCGACGTTGAGGGCGGGGGAGTCGCGGATGTCGTCGCTGTCCGGCTTGAACGCCGCGCCCAGCACGGCGACCCGCTGCCCGAGCAGGGACCCGCCGAGCACCTCGCGCGTCAGCTCGACCATCCGGATCCGCCGCCGCATGTTGATCGCGTCGACCTCGCGGAGGAACGTCAGCGCCTGGTCGGCGCCGAGCTCGCCGGCCCGGGCCATGAAGGCCCGGATGTCCTTCGGCAGGCAGCCGCCGCCGAACCCGAGCCCGGCACCGAGGAAGCGGCGGCCGATGCGCTCGTCGTGACCGATGGCGTCGGCGAGGCTCACGACGTCGGCCCCCACCCGCTCGCACACCTCGGCCATGGCGTTGATGAAGGAGATCTTGGTGGCGAGGAAGGAGTTGGCGGCCACCTTGACCAGCTCGGCCGTCTCGTAGTCGGTGGCGACCGTGGGGGTGGCGGCAGCGAGCGGGGTGGCGTACACCTCGTCGAGGACGGCCCGCGCGAGCGTGCCGCCGGGTTCCTCGGGCAGGCCGTACACCAGGCGGTCGGGGTGCAGGGTGTCCTTCACCGCGAACCCCTCGCGCAGGAACTCGGGGTTCCAGGCCAGGACCGCGTGCTCGCCCGGGGTCAGCCCCTCGGCCACGAGGTCGGCCAGCCGCGCCGCCGTGCCCACCGGGACCGTCGACTTGCCGATGACGACCGCTGGCTCGGCCTCGGTACCCCGCAGGTGGGGGATCAGCGCCTCGACCGCCGCATCGACGTAACGCAGGTCGGCGGCGAACTCGCCCTTGCGCTGCGGGGTGCCGACACACACGAAGTGTGCCCGGTAGTCCGCGGCCGCGGAGATGTCGGTGGTGAAGCGCAGGCGCCCGGTGGCCAGGGCGCGCTGCAGCAGCTCGGGCAGGCCCGGCTCGTAGAACGGCGCCCGGCCGTCCTGCAGCACGGCGACCTTGGCGGCGTCGACGTCGACGCCCAGCACATCGTGGCCGAGGTCCGCCATGCACGCGGCATGCACCGCGCCGAGGTAGCCACAGCCGATCACGGACAGCTTCATGGGCGCCACGCTATCCCCCTACCCGTGGGTAACACGCGGCGGTATCGTCGAGGAGGTGAGCGACGATGCCTCCTGGGCCAGCGCATTCACCATCAATAGGGATCAGCGTGACGTACGGGACGCGGTGCGGTCCCTCGCCACGGAGGTGATCGCACCCCATGCCGCTGCGGTGGACCGGGAGGCCCGGTTCCCGCAGGAGGCGCACGACGCCCTCGTCGCGGCGGACTTCCACGCCCCCCACGTTCCCGAGGAGTTCGGCGGCGTCGGTGCCGACGCCGTGAGTGTGTGCCTCGTCATCGAGGAGGTGGCACGGGCCTGCATGTCGAGCTCGCTGATCCCGGCGGTCAACAAGCTCGGATCGGTGCCGATCATGCTGGCCGGCTCGCCGGAGCTGCAGAAGCGCTACCTCTCCCCGGTCGCCTCCGGCGACGCGATGATCAGCTACGCGCTGTCCGAGCGGGAGGCCGGGTCCGACACCGCGTCCATGCGCACCCGCGCCGTTCCCGAGGGTGAGGGCTGGCGGCTGCGCGGCCAGAAGTCGTGGATCACCAACGCGGGGGTGAGCCGGTACTACACCGTGCTCGCCGTGACCGACCCGGACGCCGGCACGGGCGGGATCTCGGCCTTCGTCGTCGAGGCCGACGACGAGGGGCTGTCGTTCGGGGCGCCCGAGAGGAAGCTCGGCATCAAGGGCTCGCCCACCCGCGAGTTGCTGTTCGACGGGGTGTACGTGGGTCCCGACCGCCTGGTCGGCCAGCCCGGCCACGGCCTCAAGCTCGCCCTGCGGACCCTCGACCACACCCGGATCACGATCGGCGCCCAGGCGGTCGGGGTGGCGCAGGGGGCACTGGACTACGCGCTCGCCTACGTCAGGGACCGGCGACAGTTCGGCAAGGCGGTCGCCGAGTTCCAGGGCGTGCAGTTCATGCTCGCCGACATGGCGATGGAGCTGGAGGCTGCCCGGCAGCTAGTGTACGCGGCCGCCGCGGCCAGCGAGCGGGCGATGCTCGGCGTCGACGGGCACGGGGAGGACCTGTCGTTCCTCGGCGCGGCCGCCAAGTGTTATGCCTCCGACGTCGCCATGAAGGTCACGACCGACGCGGTGCAGTTGCTCGGCGGGGCCGGTTACGTCGCCGACCACCCCGTCGAGCGGATGATGCGGGACGCCAAGATCACCCAGATCTACGAGGGCACGAACCAGATCCAGCGCCTGGTGATGGCGCGGCGCCTGTTCCGCTGAGCCGGCTGAACCGGCACCGAGCCGCTGACAGATTTGTAGGTTCTGCACAGCGTCCGGGACACCACCCGGTTCGCCACCCCGCGCCCGGGCGGGCGTGACCCTCGTCCGGTCGGGTGAGGGTCGCCATGGGCGCGATCCCGCGGCTCAAGTGCTGACGGATCGGGCCGATCCCACTGCGACGACACGAGCGTGGCAGGTGGGACGGCCGAATCCGGCGTCCCTGCGCGGACGGGGAGCGACGGCTAACGATGAAGCGGATCGTCTCGGCGACACTCATTCCGGCACTCGCAACGGGCTTCCTGGTCATGGACGTGGTGTCCGTGCCGACCGGCGGGGCGGTCGCCCCCGAGGTCACCACCCTCCGGGTCGACGCCTCGTCGTGGACGGCGCTCGCGCGTGCGCAGGCTGCCGAGCCGACCACCGAGCCGACCACCGAGCCGACCACCGAGCCGACCACAGGGGCGTTCGGCGAGGTGCCCGCGGGTCCGCCCGGGGCGACGGACTCCCCGCTCCTCGTCTCCGAGGTCCTCGAGACCGGCGAGTTCACCGTGGCCGGCGTCCGGTGGGACGCCGACGCCGCAGCGCCGGGGGACGTCCGGGTGCGGGTGCGGGAGGACGACGGCTGGAGCCCGTGGACGGCGCTCGAGCCCAACGACGAGGGTCCGGACGCCGGGACCGAGGAATACGAGCGGGCCGCGAGCGTCGTCGCGACCGACCCGATCGTCACTGCCGGGGCCGACGCCATCCAGGTCAGCATCGACGCCCCCGGAGCCCAGCCCCGCCCGGACCTCGACGTCGTCACCATCGACCCCGGCACCGACCCCGGGGACCGGACCACTGTGGCGACGACCCCGTTCTCGGCCGCGCAGGCGGCCATGGCCTCGCCCCCCCTCGTCACGCGCCGCGGCTGGGGCGCGGACGAGGGCCTCCGCTCGTGCACCCCATCGGTCAGCAGCGGCATCCGGGCCGCCACGGTCCACCACACCGCCGGGACCAACAGCTACTCGCAGTCCCAGGCGCCGTCCATCGTGCGGGGGATCTACGCCTACCACACGCAGTCCCTCGGCTGGTGCGACATCGGCTACAACTTCCTCGTCGACAAGTTCGGCACGATCTACGAGGGCCGGTACGGCGGCATCGACCGCGCGGTCCGCGGGGCCCACAGCGGCGGCTTCAACGACCGCACGTTCGGGGTCGCGGCGATGGGCAACTACGAGCAGGCGGCGGCGCCCGCCGCGATGGTCCGGTCCATCGGCCGCATCGTCGGCTGGAAGCTCGCCCGTCACGCCCTGGACCCCTACGCCGGCACCAGCCTGACGTCGGCGGGCGGAGGGACCGCGAGGTACTCCCCCGGAGCGACGGTCTCGCTGCCCGTGGTCTTCGGTCACCGCGACGTCGGTCACACCGTGTGTCCCGGGCGCAACCTCTACTCGCAGCTGTCGGTCATCCGCCAGCACGCCCGGACCCTGACCGACCAGGGCTTGCACGTCCGCAGCCTCTACCTCGACATGCTCGGACGGGAACCCGGCGGCAGCGAGATCGACTTCTGGATCCCGGTCGCGGCGGCCGACCGCTGGCGTGCCGCGAACGGGTTCACCGCCAGCGAGGAGTACCGCCGCCGGTACATCACCACGGTCTACCAGGACGTGCTCGGTCGCGGCCCCGACGCCGCCGGCATGCGGTTCTGGCTCGACCGCCTCGCCGCGCAGCAGGTGCGACTGGACGACATGCGCCCCACCTTCATGGCCAGCCGGGAGTTCTACCTCCGGGGCGGTGGCACCGACGCCGGCTTCGTGCAGGAGCTCTACCGCCGCGGACTGGGCCGGACGGCGGCGGCGGGCGAGGTCTCGCACTGGTCCGCGCGGCTGCGCACGGGGGGGCAGGCCGGTGTGATCGCCGGGATCTACGGCTCGCCCGAGAGCGCCCGGATCCGCGTGGACCGGGCGTACCGGACGTGGCTGCAGCGCTCGGCCGCCACCGAGGAACGCGCCCACTGGGAGCGGACCGTCCTCACCCGGGGCGACGAGTACCTGCGGATGTCCGTCATGGTGAGCCAGGAGTACGTCCTGAGGGCTCGCGGCCGGTGAGGAGCACCCGAGGCCTGCTCACCGCGAGCGCGGTCGTGGCGGCCGTGGTCGTCGGTGCGACGGTCCCCCCGTGGAGCCCCGCACCCCCGCCCGCGCCCGAAGCCGTCGAGGCGAGCCGGGCACTCACCGCGCCGACCGCCGCCCCGGCGGGCGGAATCACCGTGAGCGGGCGTGGGTGGGGGCACGGTCGCGGCATGGGCCAGTGGGGTGCGTTCGGGTACGCCGTGGACCGGGGATGGTCCAGCGCGCAGATCCTTGACCACTACTACGGCGGGACGAGGACCAGGGACGTCGGCAACGTGCCGATCGGGGTGGACCTCCTCGGACTGCGCGGCCGGGCGGTCCCCGTCACCGGGGACGCCCTGGCGGTCGGCGGCGGGCCGGTGGGGGCGGCCGCCGTCCTGGTGCGGCGCAACGGCGCGGGCACCCTGGAGATCCGCACCGGTCCCGGCTGCGCCGGCCCGTGGTCGGCCCCCACGACCCGGTCCGCCGGCGCCGTGGTGAGCGCGGCGGGCGGGGTCGGGGTGTGCGAGTCCGGTCTGGTCCGGGGCTATCGGGGCAGTCTGCGGTTCGCGGACGCCGGCGGTCAGCTCGCCGTGGTCAACCAGCTCCCTGTGGAGGACTACCTCCGCGGGGTCGTCCCCCGGGAGGCCCCGGCCTCCTGGGCCACCGCCGGCGGCGGGCGCGGTGCGCAGGCGCTGCAGGCGCAGGCGGTCGCAGCCCGCAGCTACGCCCTCTCCACCCCCTTCTCCGGCTGGGCGACCACCTGTGACACCACGCAGTGCCAGGTGTACCGCGGCTCGTGGACTCGTCCCGTCGGCGGTGGTGCACGCACCAGCCTCGAGGACCCGCGCACGGACGCCGCGATCGCGGCGACGGCGGGCCGGGTGCGTGCCCGGTCCAACGGTTCCGTCGCCCGGACGGAGTTCTCCGCCTCGACCGGGGGGTGGTCCGCCGGCGGCGACTTCCCCGCGGTCGTGGACGAGGGCGACACCACGTCAGCCAATCCGCACCGTGCCTGGTCGGTCAGGTTCGGAGTCGCCGAGCTGGCGCAGCGGCTGGGCACCGGCCCGATCAGCGACCTGGCGGTGACCCGGCGCACCGGGCAGGGTCCCGACGGCGGACGGGTGCTCGAGCTGCGGGTCGTGTCCGCGGGCACCGTCACGACGTTCAGCGGCAGCCAGGTGCGGTCGCGGCTCGGCCTCAGGAGCACCTGGTTCACGGTGTCCGGCTTCGTGCGGGCCGAGACCGCCCAGGCCGCGGTGCAGGCGCTGTACCGGGACGTCCTCGGCCGCCCGCCGACCTCCGGCGAAGCCGCCGAGCGGGTGCAGCAGATGCAGAACAGCCTGTCGCCGCAGCAGGTCGCCCTGGACGTCGCCCGATCCCCGGAGCGGGCACAGAGCGTCGTCGTCGGCGTTTACCAGGGCACCCTCGGCCGCACCCCGGCCGAGGCCGAGATCCAGGGCTGGATCGCGAGCTTCCAGCGCGACGGGAGTGTCCCGGTGCTCCAGGCGTCGATCCTGGCGTCCGACGAGGCGTGGCTGCGCAGCGGCAGGGACGGCGGCCGCTGGGTCGACCGGATGTACCGGGCCACGCTCGGCCGCGGCGCGGCCGCCTGGGAACGGGACTACTGGTCGGACCGGTTGGCGGCACAGGGCCGGTACGGCGTCGCACTCGGCATCGCCGGCTCCTTGGAGGCGGGGCAGCGGCGGCTGTCCGCCTACTACGCGAGCTTCCTGGGCCGGGGGCCCGACCCCGGCTCGGCCGTGCACGTCGGACGCCTGCTGGGGGCCGGTGATGGCGACCGGAGCATCCCGGCGGCGATCGTCGCCTCGCCGGAGTACCTCCAGCGCGCCGAGCACCGGTTCTGACCGGCGCGCTCAGCCGCCGGCCGGGCCGATCGAGGCGGCGAGCGGGCGCACGCCGAGCACGCCGATGGTCTCGTCGCCGCCGTCCATGGTGAGGACGAGCCCCCGGGCCAGCCGGTCGACCTCGGGTCCGCGCCACGAGGCGACCGCGCCGTGCACTTCGTACTGCCCGGGACCGGCGTGCAGGCCCTCGACCTCGATCCGCACGCTTGACCCACCGGCCGGGGCGGCCAGGCGGCGGCCCATGAGCTTGGTGTTGGTGCCCCACAGGCCCTGGCCGGCCAGGGTGGCGAGCCCGACGCCGACGACGAGGTCGGAGGTGGCCTCGGGCACCTCGACGTCGACCTCGAAGCAGGCCGGGGCGCCGGAGGCCAGGTGGTCGACCGGCCGGCCCGAGGAGTCGAGCAGCCGGACGGCGTGCACCCGGGCGCCGGACAGCGGGGGGGCGCCCTCGTCGGAGGTCGCGCGCTGGCGCTCCCGCTCCAGGTGGGCCTCGTCGGCGACGACGTACTCCCCGCGCAGGAAGCGGGTGGCGTCGGAGGGCGGGCCGTCGAAGGCGACGTTCCCGCGTTCCAGCACCACGGCGCGGTCGCACACGTCCACCACCTGGTCGAGGGCGTGGGTGACGAGCACGATGGTCCGGCCCTCGGCCTGGAAGGTGCGGATCCGGTCCAAGCAGCGCCGCTGGAACGGCTCGTCGCCGACGGCCAGCACCTCGTCGACGAGCAGGACGTCCGGGTCGACGTGCACGGCGACGGCGAAGGCCAGCCGGACGTACATGCCGGAGGAGTAGAACTTCACCTGGGTGTCGATGAACTCGGGGATGCCGCTGAACTCGACGATCGCGTCGAAGAACGAGTCCGTCTGGGCCCGGGACAGGCCGAGGATCGCCGCGTTGAGGTACACGTTCTCGCGGCCCGTGAGGTCGGGGTGGAAGCCGGCCCCCAGCTCGAGCAGGGCGGCCAGCCGCCCGCGCCGGCGCACCTGCCCCGTGGTCGGCTGGAGGATCCCGCCGATCGTCTTGAGCAGGGTCGACTTCCCGGACCCGTTGGGACCGATGAGGCCGACCGTGGTCCCGGCACGGATCTGGAGGTCCACGTCGCGCAGCGCCCAGAAGTCCTCGCGGTGGCGCCGGGAGCGAGTGGCGTTGACGAGGCGCTCCTTGAGCGACTTGTCCCTGCGGATCACGAACTTCTTCGAGACGTGCTCGATCGAGACGACGACCGGTCCGGATTCGGTGTCGCCGGGCGGGGCGGTGGCCTCGGGCATCACAGCTCCTGGGCGAAGTTCGCCTGGAGCCGCGCGAAGAGCCGCTGACCGGCGACGACGAGCAGGCACCCCAGGGCGAACATGACGAGCAGGCGCTCCAGGTGGTCGTCGGGGAAGGGAAGCGCCTCGCCCGAGGTGTAGAAGGTCCGCTGCATGCCGAGCACTGCCGCCGTCACCGGGTTCGCCAGGTACACCTGCTGTGCCCAGCCCGGCAGCGCGTTCTCGACGAACTCCCACGAGTACACGATGGGCGACGCCCAGAACATCACCATGAGCGCGATCTCCACGAGGTACTGGACGTCGCGCAGGTACACGTTGACGGCGCTGAGCACCAGCGCCAGCCCGAGGCCCCACACCACGAGCACCGCCACCGACAGTGGGGCCCACACCAGGCGTCCGTCGATCACCACCAGCCCGGTCACCACCACGGCGGCGACCAGGATCACGAGCTGGGTGACGAAGTTGACGAGCGCGGACCCGGTGGCCGCCAGCGGGAACACCTCGCGAGGCAGGTACACCTTCTTGATGAGGCCGGAGTTGCCCACGATGGCTCCGGTCCCGGCGCTGACGATCTCCTGGAACAGGAACCAGGCGGTGAGGCCGGTGAACACGTAGACGGCGAAGTCCGGGATGGCGCGCTCGGCACCCAGGAACCGCCCGATCGCCACGTAGTAGACGATGAGCATGGTCAGCGGTCGCAGCAGGCTCCACGCGAAGCCCAGGGCGCTGTCCTTGTACCGGGCCTTGAGCTCGCGGCGGACCAGCAGGCCCAGCAGCTCCCGGTACGACACCACTCCCGCGACCGCCGACCGCAGCCCGCCGACCAGCCCCGGGGCCGGGCCGACGACGATCAGGGGCTCGGCCGCGAGCGCAGCCGCGCGGGGGTCGGGTCCGTTCACCGGCCGGCTCCGGTGCCTGTGCCCACCAGGCGGTGCCACGCCTGCGCCGCGTAGTCGTCCCAGGTCCGCCCCGGACGGCGGGTCGCCTGCGCCCGCAGCTCGGCGACCAGGTCGTCGTCGTCCAGCAGTGCCTGGAACCCGCGGAGCAGGTCGTCGTCGTCGCGCGGGTCCACCGTGACAGCCCCGCCGCCCCGGGCCAGATCGCCGAGGCTGCCGTGCGCGCTGGTGAGCACGGGGGTCCCCAGGGCGAGCGCCTCGGCCACCGGCAGACCGTATCCCTCGTTGAGCGACGGAAAGACCAGGAACCGGGCCAGCCGGTACGCAGCCCACAGCTCGTCGTCGCCGACGCCCTCGTGGTGCTCCACCGGGAACCCCAGGCCGGCGAGCCGGGCGGCCTCGACGGCGAACTCGTCGCCGCGCCACCCCCGGGCCCCGACGAAGGCCAGGGTGAACCGACGGCCGGACAGCCAGGCGCGGTGCGCCGCGTGCAGGACCGCCGGGTGGTTCTTGCGCGGTTCGTGGCTGCCGACGCAGAGCACGAGCGGACCGGCGCCGGGTTCCGCGCCGGGTCGGGCGCCGAACCGGTCGCGGGCCGCCGTCACTGCGGCCGGCGCGGGCTCCGGCGCCCACTCCGGCAGCGGGACCGGGACGATCTCGGGGCCGCGGCGCCCGATCGAGCCGAGCATCCGGGTCCATCCCCGGTACTCCAGGGCCGCGGCGTCGGAGATCGTCGCCACCGTGTCGAACTCGCGCAGCGCCGCGAGGTTGCCGGCGAAGTACTCGCTGATCCAGGCGTCGGTGGTCTCGGCCGACGTCACCGGCACGCAGTCGAAGCCGACGGCACCGGTCCGGCAGCCCGACCAGGCGGCGAGGCCCCGCAGCCGCACCGTCCGCGCCGGGTCCAGGGCCAGCTCCGCGAGCAGGTAGGTGCCGTGCCAGGGCACCAGGGCGGTCGGGGGTGCGGGTGGTGGGTCGCCGTCCCGGACGAGCGGGACTCCGCTCGCCATCGCGGCGTGCTCGTCCGCGCGCAGGTCACGCAGCGCCCGCAGCCCCTCGTGCCAGGCGACGCATCGCACGTCCTGGGTGACGAGCCAGCGCCGCACGGTCTCCCGGGTGACTCGCTGGATGCCGGTGGAGCGGCCGTCGCCGGCGGTGGCATGGACGTCGACGAGGGTGTCGGACGTCACCTCGACCGGCGCACCGGCCAGGAGGGAGGCGAGGACCGGGCGGCGGGCGAGCAGCTCGGCGAGGGCGAGCGCGCCACCGGCCGTCCGGGCCTCGCGCAGCAGGGTGTCGACCTCCTCGGGCAGCGGCAGCTCGGCCCGCAGCACAGCGAGGGCGAACCACGCCGTCGGGCGGTCCGCCCCCTCCAGCACGGCTGCCAGCCGGTGCAGGTCGGACCGCAGCGAGCGTGCGGACCGCCGCCCCGGCCCGGCGTCGCGCCCCGGCTCCTGCCCGGGTTCCTCGCGGCGGCCTTCGACGTGGTCGAGAACGAGCCGGGTCCGCTGGGACAGCACGTCGGCCGCCCGGCCCGGCAGCAGCGACACCGCCCGCGCCACCCGGCCCAGGCCGCCGCTGCGCCCGGCACCCAGCACCCCGCCCGGCGAAGGCCGGGGGACCGGCAGGCGGCTCAGTGCCGCCTTGGCGGCGCTCATCGTCCGGGGCCCGTCGTCGCGGGGTCCACGACGAGGACGCGCCAGAGGTCGTCGGCGTAGTCGCGCCAGGTGCGCGACGCCCGGGCGGCCGCCTCCGCGCGCAACCGCGCCACCAGGGCGTCGTCGGTGAGCAGCTGCCGCATCGCTCCGGCGACCGCGTCGGGGTCCCGCGGATCGACGCTCACGCAGCCCCCGGCGGCCGCGATTTCCTGGGTGCTGCCGTACCCGGTGGTGAGGACGGGGGTGCCGTGGGCGAGGGACTCGGTGACGGGCAGGCCGTAGCCCTCGTGCAGGGACACGAACATCGTGAACCGCGCGTCCGCGTACGACTCGCGAAGGACACGTTCCGGGACGCGGACCATGACCTCGACCGGGCGCCCGGCGGCCCGGGCCCGCGCGACGAGCCGGTCGAACTCGGTGGGGAACCCCCCGCCGCCGATGAACCGCAGCCGGAACCGCAGGCCCGCCCGCCACAGCTGCTCCGCCGCCACCAGCACCGCCGCCTGGTTCTTGCGGGGCTCGAAGCTGCCGATGGACAACACCAGCGGCTGCCCGCCGTCGGCTGGTCGGGGTGACGCGCCGTGGGCGACCTCGGCGGGCAGCACCACGGGTCGCACCTGCGGACCCGGCAGGCCCTGCGCCGCGAGCATGTCCCGGAAGCCGGCGAACTCGGTGGTGGCGGACTCCGAGATGCCGGCCACGGCGTCGGCGTGCTTGACGATCCCGAGGTACTGGACGAACCGGTCCGGCAGGCCGGGGTGCACCAGCTCCGGGCTGACGAGCGGGATGCAGTCGTACCCGATCATGCTCACCCGTCCCCCGCCGTAGCGCGCGATCGCGACCAGCGGGCCCGCCCGGGACGGGTCCGGGGTCTCCGGGAGCACCAGGCGGCACCGGTAGGGGACGACGAGCGCCTGCGGTTGCGGGGCGGTGACCTCGCCGGACGGGGTACGGGTGCCCCACTCGAGCACCCTCTCCTGCTCGGGGAGGTCGAGCAGGCGGTAGCCCGCACGGTCGGGCCACCAGGCCACCAGTCGCAGGGGGTGCCGACGACGCCAGTGCGGCAGGGTCTCGCGGACGACCCGCTGGATCCCGGTGTGGTGCTCGTTGGTGGCGCAGAAGTCGACGTCGACGACGACCTCGTCGCGCAGCACCACGGCGTGCGCGTCGCGCCGGCCAGCCGCGAGGGCCGGGAGGACCGCGTCGAGCACCGCCGTCTCGGCGGCCGCCCCGGTGCTCACCCGCAGCCGGCGGCGCACCCGCTCGACCGTCGCCGCGTCGGGGAAGGCGCCGGCGACCAGCGTGAGCAGCAGCCACAGGTCCTCGCCGGGGGCGTCGCCGGAGCCGACGTGACGGACGAAGCGCTCCAGGAGCTCCCCGGCCGTGTCCGGGTGGTCGTCGGGTCCGGTGTCCGCCCGGTCGGCGCCGACCGCGGCGAGGCCCGCGCGCAGCCGCTGGGCCAGCGCCGCGACCGCGGGACCCGCGAGCGGCGTGTCCCCCGGCCGGGCGGGCCGGGGAATGGTCGGCGGGGAAGTGCTCGTCGGGGCGGCGGTGATGGTCGTCACCGGCCGCCCCCGGGGGTCCGCTGGAGCTTGCGAACTGCGCGCAGGGGTCGGGTGATGCGCCACGACAGCGTCTGCTGCATGGCGTCCAGCTCGCGGCGCAGGGCCGCCTCGGACACGGACAGGCCCGCCCGCGGGGCCTCGACCTGGGCCGTCGTCCACCCCTCGACGGCCCGGGCGCGCCAGGTCGCCACGTCGGCACGCGCGGACTCCAGCTCGGTGCGCAGGCGGGCCAGCTCACCCTCGGCCGCCTCGAGCGCGCCCGCGACCTCCCCTCGGGACTCCACCAGCTTGACCTCCGGCCATCGGATGTACTCGTCCAGCGCGCACGCCGGGTACGAGAGGGCACGTGCGCGCTCGGCGTGGTCCTCGTGGACGTAGAACCGGGAGAGCCCGTCGAAGAGCGTGAACCGGTACCCGGCGGCGAGCACGCCCGGTTCCCACGCGGCGTGCGACGGCTGGTCGCTCAGCGGCTGGGTCGCCTCGACGACGAGCACCCACGGCCGGTGGCGGGCCAGGTCGAGCGACGCCAGGACGTCGGCCTCGGCGCCCTCGACATCGACGACCAGGAAGTGGACGTCGCGGCCGGGGGGCAGGTGCTCGTCGAGGACCTCGTCGAGCCGGCGGCCCGCCACCTCGACGTCGTGCACGTCCCAGCCGCTGCGTTGCTGGTGCTCGGCGACGTCCCCCGACAGCGTCGACAGGCCGGTGTCGTCGATCTGGTGCAGCGTGACCGGTCCCGGGGTCGACGTGACAGCCGCCTCGACGACGGTGTCGCGCGGGCGCTCGGCCCGGAACCGGCGGGCGTAGGCCGTGACCGGCTCCACGACGACGCCCTGCCACCCCGCGTCGTAGAAGGCGCGCGACACCGAGAGCTCGGTGGGGTCGTTGCCCCCGACCTCGACGTAGCACCCGTGGTCGACGTCCCGGAGGGCACGGCGGAGGACCACGTCCTCCCCGTTCTGGGCGTACGACACGAACTCGCCGGGCATGCGGGCATCGTAGGGGCGGTGCCTCAGAGCCCCCGGGCCTTCGCCGCCTCGTGCCAGATGTCCAGATGTTCCCGGGCGGCGCGGGCCCAGGTGTAGCTCAGGGCGTGGGCCCGGGCGGCCAGGCGTCGCCCGGGAGCCGGGTCCGGCAGGGACGCCAGGGCGTCGGCCCACGCGTCGTGGTCGTCCACCCCCAGCAGGCGGGCGTGACCCCCGGCAATCTCGCGATGGGCCGGGATGTCGCTGGCGAGCACCGGGACCCCGGCGGCCATCGCCTCGAGCACCGGCATCCCGAACCCCTCGTACACCGACGGCATGCACAGCGCCGCCGCGCCGGCGACCACGGCTCGCAGGTCGGCCTCGGGCAGGTACCCGAGCCGGCGGACGTCGCGCGGGTCCGGGGCGCGCCCGCCCCACACCTCGCCCCACCCGGGCGGCCCGACGAGGACCAGCGGCGGGGTCGCGGCATCCTGGGCGCGTGCGGCGGCGTGCGCGCGGGCGAGCATGCCGAGGTTCTTCCGCGGCTCCAGGTTCCCGGTGAACACGAGGTAGCGCTCCGGCAGCCCCAGCCGGTGGCGGACCTCGGGGGTGAGCGCCGCAGCCGCCCAGCCGGGGTCCACCCCGCAGTGGCTCACCCGGACGCGTTCCGGCGGGACGTCGTACTCGGCGCAGATCTCCTCGCGCACGGCATGGGTGATCGTGACCACGGCGTCCGCCCGGCGAACCGACCGGGGCACCAGGCGCCGGTAGGCCAGCACCGCCCGGTCCACGGTGTGGGCGTGGTGGACGAAGCTCAGGTCGTGCACGGCGACCACGCCGGCCGCCCGGCGGGTCGGCGGGAGGACGAAGTTGCCCGCGTGGAAGACGTCGACCCGGCCGGTCAGGACCTCGACGGGCGGCCACGCGAGGCGGGACCAGGCCGGCTGGAGCAGCCGCGCGGGCAGCCGCCGGGGCGAGGGCCGGGTCCCGGGTGGCGGGTCGGCGACCCGCGTCCGCAGCGCGAACAGCGTGAGCTGGGTGTCCGGGGCGTCCGGCAGGGCCGCCAGCGCCTCGATCAGGCTCCGCACGTACCGCCCGACCCCGGACGGCCGTCCCAGCAGCGGCGTGGCGTCGACGGCCAGCCTCATGCGACGGACCCCCTTCCTGTCGGCCGCTATTGTGTGCCCGCTCCGGCGCCCGGCCCGCTGGCCCGCCCGAGCGTCCCGAGCCCCCGGCCTGATCGACTGAGGATGGACATGACCCGCGCTCTCATCACCGGCGTCACCGGTCAGGACGGGCTGTACCTGTCCGAACTGCTGCTGTCGAAGGGGTACGAGGTCTACGGCCTGGTCCGCGGCCAGAACAACCCCAAGGTGGAGCTCGTCGAGCAGACCGTGCCGGACGTGCGCATCCTCACCGGCGACCTCACCGACCTGTCCAGCCTGATGCGGGCGATGCGCGAGGCCCGTCCCACCGAGGTCTACAACCTCGGCGCCATCTCGTTCGTCGCCTACTCGTGGGAGAACGCCCACCTCACGACCGAGGTCACCGGCAAGGGCGTGCTCAACATGCTCGAGGCGGTGCGGCTGTACGCCGGGGACGACGCATCCCGGGTCCGCTTCTACCAGGCGTCCAGCTCGGAGATGTTCGGCCGGGTGCAGGAGGTGCCCCAGCGCGAGACCACCCTGCTGTGGCCGCGCTCGCCGTACGGGGTCGCGAAGGTCTTCGGCCACTACATGACGATCAACTACCGCGAGTCCTACGGGATGCACGCCAGCAGCGGCATCCTCTTCAACCACGAGTCCCCGCGACGTGGCCCCGAGTTCGTCACCCGCAAGGTCAGCCGCGCCGTCGCGCGGATCGCGCTCGGGCTGCAGGACAGCGTGTCGCTGGGCAACCTCGACGCCCGGCGTGACTGGGGCTTCGCCGGGGACTACGTCGACGCGATGTGGCGGATGCTGCAGCAGGACGTGGCCGACGACTACGTGGTCGCCACCGGTGAGACCCACTCCATCCGGGAGCTGCTGGACGTCGCGTTCGGTCACGTCGGGATCGACGACTGGTCCGCCAGGGTCGTCCAGGACCCGCGCTTCCTCCGCCCCGCGGAGGTCGACCTGCTGATCGGCGACCCCACGAAGGCGCGAGAGAAGCTGGGCTGGACACCGCGGGTGGGTTTCGAGGAACTGGTTCGCATGATGGTGGACCACGACCTCGCGGAGCAGCGCCGGCTCGCAGCCTGAGCCGAGCGGAGACGGTGAGCCGATGTCGTCCTGCGCCCTCGTCACGGGTGTCACTGGTCAGGACGGCAGCTATCTTGCCGAACTCCTGATCGAGCGCGGCTGGCGGGTCCACGGTCTGCTCCGGCGACCCGACGAGGCCGTCGTCGAGGGCGTCGAGGTCCATGTCGGCGACCTGGTCGACCCGACGGTGTTCGGGCCCCTGCTCGACGCCACCCGGCCGGACGTGATCTACCACCTCGCCGGCATGTCGTCCGTGGCGCAGTCGTGGCACGAGCCGGGTGCCTGCGTCGAGCTGGTGGCGACGGCCACGGCCCGGCTGCTGGACGCGGCCACCCGGGCCGGCCGGCCAGCCCGGGTGGTGCTGGCCGGCAGCGGTGAGGTCTTCGCCGCCGCCGACACCTCCCCGCAGGACGAGAGCACCCCGGTGCAGCCGACGTCGCCCTACGGCGCGGCCAAGGCGGCCGTGCTCATGCTCGGCCAGGTCTACCGGCGGGCGGGTCACCACGTCTCGACGGCTCTGCTCTACAACCACGAGTCCCCCCGCCGCCCGCCCGGCTTCGTCACCCGGAAGATCACGTCCGGGGCGGCGGCGATCGCCGCGGGAGAGTCCGACGAGCTGCGCCTCGGCAACCTGGCGGCGGTGCGGGACTGGGGCTGGGCGCCGGACTACGTCCAGGCCATGACCCTCATGGCGGGTGCGGACGAGCCCGGCGACTACGTGGTGGCGAGCGGGGTGCCGCACACCGTCGAGGACTTCGTGGCGGCGGCCTTCGCTGCGGCCGGGGTGCCGGACTGGCGCCGGTACGTCGTCGTGGACCCCCGGTTCTTCCGCCCCGTCGACGGGGCGGAACTGGTCGGTGACAGCTCCCGGCTGCGGCAGAGCCTGGGCTGGCGCCCCACCGTGGGCTTCGAGGAGATCGTGGCCCGGATGGTCGAGGCGGACCGACGGAGGCCGTCATGACGTCCGGCGACCCCGGCGATCCGGGGGCCGGTCCGCGCGCGTCCGCCAGGGCGGTGGCCGGACTCCGGCGGACGGTCCGGTCCGCGGCCGCGCTGCCGGTCGTCGGTCCGGCGGTCCGGGCCGCGCTGGGGGTCGCGGTCGCCGCCCGCCCCCCGTCGGCGGTGATCGAGCGGGCCTACCTGCACGCGGTGTCCGGCGGTCCACTCGACGTCAGCCCGGCCGCCCTCGGTCCACCCGGG
>JBHJOS010000052.1:0-18528 GCA_050329415.1 Kineosporiaceae bacterium | reverse complement strand
GAGTCCTCGTCGGGCACGCCCCGGACGGCCCGCGCGATGTAGATGTCCGCGCCGCCCCCGCTACCAGGGACGACGGCCAGGCCGTGCGGCTTGCGAAGCCGGCCCTCGTCGTCGGTGAGGGTGGCCCGTGGTGCCAGGTCGTCGGCGGAGAACACCCGCAGGCTCCCGGTCTGGAACTCGGTGACGTAGACCAGCCCTGCCGCGGCGTCCACCGCGACGTCGACGCTCATCCCGATCGGCTGCTCGGCGAGCTTCTGCAACGTGGTCGCGTCCAGCATGGCGAGGTGCGCCGGACCACGACTGTTGTTGATGACGTAGAGCCGGCCGCGCCCGAGGTCGGCTGCCACCGACCGCGGCTGGTCCCCGAGAGCCGCCTTCCGCCGCACCGCCAGGTCGTCGGCGGCGCTCCCGACGAGCAGGCCGGGCGGCTGCGGCTCGCCGGGCTCGGCCAAGGCCATGGCCACGGTGGCCAGCACCTCGCCCGGGACCTTGCCCACGCCGGGCAGCACCGTGAGCGCGTTGATGGTGGCCGGCTGGTCGGTGACCAGCCGGGTGACTGTGATCACGGCGCGCGCCGGGGCCGGCACCGCCACGCGCACGGTGCGGGTGACGCCGTCCTTCGTGCTCGCACTCAGCACCGGCAACCGCGGGCCGGTCGGCTTGAGGACGGTGGCCAGTGCCGTCGCCTCGGTCGCGCCCGCCGGCACCACGACCCCGCCGGGCACCTGCACGACGCTCGGATCGCTGGACGTGAGGGACACCATGGCACCACCCGCCGGGGCGGCCGCGATGAGCCGGACCCGGATCGGCACCGTGGACCCGACCACCAGCGCACCCCCGGCGAAGCTCACCGAGCGCAGCGACACGGCGTCGTCCGGGGCCATCGCCTCGTGGTAGATCCGCACGGTGACGGTGCTCGCCTCGGAGAAGTCCGTCACCAGGCTGGCCGCCCGCACCAGCCACCCCGCCGCGACGCCGCGGCCGTACGAGGGGAAGTCGATCTCCCGCCCCACGGTCAGCCGGGTCTCTCCGGAAGCCTCCGCGCAGTCGCCGCTCCCGCACGAACTGGCCAGGCCGATCAGGATCTCGGTGGGCAGCATCACCTGGCGGTGCAGCCCCCCGGCGAGGTCACGCTGGACCGACAGCCCGTAGTGCACCAGCGACATGCCGAAGCCGGGCGGGGCCGGTCCGTCGAAACCGACGGTCAGGGAGGCGCCGACGACCCGCGCCTCGGCCTGGGGATTCTCGCCGGTCTCGCCCGCCAGGTCGGCGAGGGAGACGTCGAACCAGAAGTTGCCGACGGCGTTCAGCCGGGCGAAGAGATCCGGCCGCTCCGCCTTGGTGAAGGTCACCTCGCAGGACGAGGGTTCCTTCCCCACGAATCCGAAACCACGCTCCAGGTAGCTGTCGCGCAGCACGCGATGGTCGATGTCCAGAAGCCCCTTGGCGATGGCGTCGAGACTGGTGGTCGGGATCGCCTGCGGTGAGTCCTCGGCGAGTTCCAGCGCCCAGTCGGGCGAGTAGAGCAGCGACTGGAAGGCCGCCGGATCGTCGGTCAGCTGGGGGCGGACCGGGAATCGGGTGATGGTCACCGGTGCCGGTCGGGTCACGCCGAAGGTGATGACGTCCGCGGCCCGGTCGGCCCGCTCGCCGTACCAGGCCAGCCAGTCCAGCAGGACCCGCAGGCCCGGCAGCAGCCGGCTCGGGCCTGGGTCGGCCGGGATGAAGCGGTCGCGGGCGCGCGCCGCGAGCTCGCGGCGCAGCCGCAGGGTGGCCCGCGTCGCGAGCTGCTGCTCGATCCGAGACCGGGCCAGCCGCCAGCCGTGGGTGATCTCCGCCAGCTCCACGAGGAGGTCCAGCACCGGCCGCGCCCCGGCTGCGGCGCGCAGGTCGGCGGCGACCCGCCCGAGGTCGACCGCGACCGGTGTGCCGTCCGGGTCGGCGGCGCCCGTGCGCACCGCGCCCCACTGTGCGAGAGCAGCCAGTCCCCGGGCCCGGACGGTCATCGCCGCGAGCTGGGCCGGGGGGATCTGGCGCCGGTCTCGGACGGAGCGGTGAACCAGCAGCTCGAGATTGGCCGGCAGCAGCGTGACGACGTCGGACGAGGGCCGGAAGTCCACCTCAGGCGGCTGGCCGTCGTCGGTGACGATCAGCAGGGTGTCGGGTGGTGGCGCCGCCACCGCCGTGGTGTCACCTGCCCCCAGCACCCCGGCGAGCGCCTCGGCGACGGCATGGGCGTCGAGCGGGATCCCACCGGGGCCGGCCGTGGTGATTATGGGGCTGACGGACGGGCCGTCCAGGACGGCGTTCAGCCGGTCCACCGTGTCGCGGGTACGTGGCGTGAGCAGGGCGAGCGCCTCCAGCCCCAGCCGCACCGACGTCCCGAGGTCGCTGATCTGGTCATCGAGCAGACCGCCCGGACGGACCAGCTCGTCGAGCCGACCCTTGATCCTCACCGCGGTGGCATCGGTGTCACCCGCCAGGATCGAACCCGCCGAGACGACGGCCTGGCGCAGGTCGCCCGCCGCGGCGCGGTACTCGCGGGCATGGTGCGCCACGTCCGGCACGAGCTCCTGGTCCCGGGCGACCCCGGTCATGGTCCGGTTGTCGCGGATGAACTCGGGCAGCAGGTCGGACAGCGCCGGCTCGAACGGGTTGAGAAACGCTGCACCGTCGAACTCGGTCAGGGCAGTGACCAGGTCGCCACGACGGAACTCCTCCTCGGCGAGCGCCTGCCGCAACCGCACCCAGTCCGCGGCCGGGCCGCCGACGAGTGTGGCCGACACCTCTGCGCGGAAGGTCTGCCCGTCGACCACCCGCACCGTGGCGGCGACGTCCGGCCCGGGATCGCCGGGTGGCCCCTCGGCCCCGGGCTCACCGGAGATCCCGATATGAGGGGGGAACACCTCCGGATCGCCGCCGTCGCCGCCCTTGCCGGGTGCTCCGCCCTTGCCGAACCATCGGGCGGTCTGGGGCGAGGGCGTCATCACGACGACCGTCACCGGGCCGCCCGGACCGCCGTCCGAGCCGCGGCCGCCGTCCTCGCCGTCACGTCCGGTCAGACCCGGCGGTCCCTGCGGGAAGGGGTCCTCCGGTGGCGGCTCCTCGATGGGCGGCATCTCCACCCCGTCCCGGCCCTTCTTGCCCTCACCGCCCCGCTGCCCGACGGAGGCGCCCGCCCCGCCGAGCAGCTTCCCGGCGACGACCGTCATCGGGTGGCCCGCGCGGCCGTTCTGCTGCGGGCCTGCGGTGGCGTCGGCCAGCGAGCTGGTGATCCCGGCGGTGCCCGCGGACCCGTCCGTGACGGTGTCGGCAACCAGGATCACGTGGTGGCCGCGGACGGAGGCCTCGTTGACCCGGATCGTGTTGCCGACGATCCGGACCCGTTGAGTGACCTCAGCCTCGGACTCCGGGTTGGCCGGGGGCAGCTGATCGAACAGGGCCTGGGTCAGGACGACTGTGCTGCGCAGGTGGACGCGTTGGCTGTCCATGGAGAACCTCCCGGGTTCGGGCGACGGGTGGACGGGTCGGGGATGTCCGGCGGGTCAGGGCTGCGCCGGGATCGACCCGATGCCGAGGGAGCGACGGTCGAGCGTCTCGGCGTAGACGACACGGCTGTCCGTGCCGGGGCCGGCGATGGCCATGCCGGTCTGCCGCTCCTCGACGACGATGCGGCCGTTGAACAGCTGGGTGACGAGCGGGTCGTTCGCGTCGAGCGGTGCCGTCCGGTCGAGCGTGATCCGAGCCAGCGCACCCTCCGGGAGGGTGGGGGCAGGAGTGATCGACCAGCCGTCCGCGGTGCCGACCCCGGCGTCGGAGAACACGTCGATGCCGCTCGCGTTCGGGTCGTGGATCCGGCGCTCCTGGCGAAGGCTGAAGGAGCCGTTGGCCAGCGGCTCACCGGCCACGGTGACCGTGACACCGAACTGTCCGTGGCGGCTGAAGGTGAGCTTGCGGCCGGCCGGGAGCTGCGCGAAATCGGTCTTGACGACCTTGGAGACGTGACAGCCACCGATCGATGTGGGCTGGTAGCGCACGAGCCCCAGCTGGACGAACGGCCACAGGGTGTCGTCGAAGGTCACGTCGACATCGGCGAACCAGAGGCCACGCGCCCCGTCGAACCGGACCGGGTGCCCGACGATGGACAGCGCCTGACCACCGGCCGTCGGCTCGAGCAGCGGCAGCTGGCGGGTCGTGGCGAGGTCCCGGCGGCCGAACCTGATGTCGGTCAGGTGCGCCACCGCCTTGGGCACCTGCTCCTGCAACGGGTCGGAGCCGATCCGGGAGACCAGGTCCAGCCGCCCCTCTCCGGCGGCGAGCACCGCGTTCCCCGCGGCGTCGTTGGGGAACGCCACGACGCCCAGCTGCTCGCCGTCGCCGGTGACGTTCCACTTCCGCGCCAGGAACACCCGGACGCCCGCGCCGCGTCGCCGCAGGATGATCGCCGACCCGTCCACCACGCGACTGGTCGAGTAGGTCGGCACCACGGAGTGCAGGACGGGCTGCGGCGGGACGGCCCGGTTCTCGATCTCCAGGGTGACCCCGGGGCCGCGCCGCTGTCCCGCCGCGCCGGACGCACGACCCGCGAAGTACTCCGCGAACCGGGTGCTCGCCACCGGGGTGTAGGTGACGGTCCGGTGGCCGGTCTCGCCGAGATGGTGCTCGATCTCCAGCGCGACGGCACCGGAGCCGCGGTCGACCCGGACCGATCCGGCGACCGCCGTGCGTCGGGTCGCACGGACCGGCCCATCACCGGTGTCGACGGTCTCGTCCCACGTGGCTTCGAGGTCGATCCGGCCCGTCGTGTCGCGATGGGCCTGCACCGTCGCCTCGACGGTCGCGCCGAGGGCACCCCTGTCCACCGTGGCCGTCGCCGCGACCAGGACCGGGTCGGCGGCCGGCTTCCGGGTCGCGTGCACCAGGGTGACGGTCTCGGTGGCGCTGAGCCGGGGATCGAGGCCGGCCGCCACCGTCGCCGGGTCGCCGTCGGCCCCGAGGTCAAGGTCGCCCAGGCGGTCCGGGTCCAGGGTGGACGACAGCTGCACGGCGGTCTCCGCGCCCGGCGGCAGGTCGATGTGGAACACGGCACGCCCGGCTTCGGTCGTCACCCGGGTGGAGGGGACCGGCGCGGTCGTCGGATGCACCACGAGGCGGCCGGGGTGCCGCTCGGGCCAGACGCCGCCGTAGGCGAGGGCGGTGGGCCCATCGCTGTCCAGGCCGGCGACCACGGCCCCGGTGACCAGCACCTCGGGCAGGTAGGGCAGCCGCGTCGCCCCACTGTCGTGCACGACGTACGCCCCGTTGGGCAGCGTGTCGCCGCGCCGCGGCGGCAGGACGACCTGCGGCTGGGCGGCCGGGTCGTTGGTGACCACGGCGATGCCCGGCTGCGGGATCACCTCGCCGTCGGGGCCGAGCACCGTCGGATCGAGGAACGAACCGGCCTCCCGCCGGGCGACCGTCAGCAGCGCGGCCCGGGCGGCGGTGCGGGCCGGGCTGTCCGGCCCGAACGCGGCGTCGAAGGCGCCGTGCCACTCGGCCTGCTGGATCGAGGACTTCGGGGCGGCGAGGTGCCGTTCGGCCGGGGCGCCGAGCGGCGTCCCGAAGCCGTCGCTGCGCACCACCACCCGGGTCAGGGACTCGCCCTCGGTGTTGCGGCGCCGGTGGACCAGCACGGGGGGCGGGAACGACTCCGTCCGCAGGTAGGAGGTGGGTGCGCTGAGCCGGCTGTCGTCATCCAGATCCGGCGGCAGGGACACCCCGCCCAGGAACACCGCCCGCCCCCGCAGCACGTAGTCGCTGCCGTATCGCAGCGGGGTCACGCTGCCCGTCTCCGGCGTGACGTCGGCCGTGACCGGGACGCCCGGGATCGGCTCGGCACCGAGGTCCGCCGTGGCCTCCTCGCTTCCCGGTTCCGCGGTCACGGTCCGGCCCGGCCGCGGTGCGGACATGGCCCAGCCGTCCCACTGCGCGATCTCCTCGCCGATCCGCAGCAGCGGCTGGCCGTCGGCGTCGGGCTGCTGCATGCCGACCGCGTGCTGCACCCGGCCCTCGCCGGTGTCGGGCAGGCCGGGCGCCGGCTCGGTGAGCGAGACGGCGGCGGGTCCGGTGCCCACCCGGTACGCCACCCGGCGCCGCATCAACGAACGGAGCGGGCCGCCGTCCCTGGCCACGTCCAGGCGGTAGCCGACCGTCACGTCGGCCGCCGTGAGGACGGGAGCCCCGTCGACGCCGCCGACACCGGCCGAGAGGGCGCTCGCCCGCGCCAGGGCCGCCTGGATCACGTCGGTCGGCCGGAACCTGCGGGCGACGGTGAGTCCGGCGTTGCGGCGCACGGGCGGTCGCGCCTCCCCGGCTCCCGGGTCGCCCGCCATCGACGTGAGGTGGGTGGACAGCCCGGTGACGTCGAGGGTGGTCACCACGAAGTCGGAGCCCGGGTCCGGGGAGAGGTCGAGCAGGCCGTCGCGGACCTCGCCGCCGTCGGCCATGGTGAAGCGGCGCCGGGGCGTGCCCGTGAGGCGGACCCGGCTCCATGGCTGGGGCCGCGGCACAACGCCGTCCAACGGCGTGCCGTCGGCGCGGACGACCCGGATCAGGTGCTCGCCGTCGAGGCCCGCGGCGGGCACTGCGAAGTCCAGCCGCAGCCCGGCCTGGACAGCGAGCACTGGGTGGTCGAGCAGCAGTCCGACGAGCTGGTGGAACTCGGCCTGGTCGATCCGCTCGATGCCGTCCAGCGGAGCCGGCACCGCCTGGTCGGCGGGTGCGGTGCGCAGGGCACCGGCCTCGGCCGCGATCGGCAGGGCGAGGGCCAGGTCGGTCGCCCCCCGGCCGCGCAGGGCGGCAGCCGTGGCCGCGAGTTCGCGTCCGGTCAACCGGTCGAGCGGCACCGAGCCGCGCGCCCGCGCGCTCGCGGGCAGCGCCGCCGTGATCCGTTCGTCCTGGGGGGCGAGGGCGAGCGCGCGGACCACCTGCGCCACCCGCTCGGTGGGGTCGGGGCCACCGAAGATCTCGCCGATCCCCTCGGCGGCCTGCACGAACGACTCCTTGGGCGTCGTGCGCAGCTGCCGGACCCCGGGGACGGAACGGCGCGCCCGGGTGCCGGGGTCGAGCATCCGGCGCCAGAGGTCGCCGCTCGGTTCGCCGGTGAGGCGGGTGAGCGGTCGCAGCTCCGGCGAGCCGTTCACCTGGAGCCGCAGCTCGCCGAGCTCCTCGACCAGGCCCGGCCAGTCCTGCAACGGCGACTCACCGAGCTGCTCGACCGTCACCTCGATCCGGGGCGAGGCGACGAGGGCGATCCTGAGATCGGAACCGGACAGGCCGGCGGGAAGGGTCGTCCACAAGACGCTGTAGGTCATGACTGCTTCCTGGTTCGAGGGCGGGTCAGGCGACGGGGGCGAAGGCGAGGCAGTACGCGTCCCAGGGCGTGGGGCTGCCGGCGGGCAGGCCCGGGGGAGCCATCAGCTCGGCGAACGTGGGATCGGCGTTGCGACCGGCGAAGCGGCGCTCGAACTCGACCACCACGGTCTCGGAGAAGAAGAGCACCGTGATGTTCACGGCCAGCTCGCCGCGACCGAACAGCTGGTTGCCCGCCGACTGGTACTCCAGGGCGAGCGTGAACGTCACAGAGACCGAGACCAGGCTGAGGATCTCGAGCTCCCCGCGGATTCGGAAGAAGGCGACGACGTCGATCCCCTGGTCCTTGACGTAGTTCGCGTAAACGCCGCCCATGGCCTCGACCGAGGCCTTGGCGACGAACAGGTCGATGGACAACCGGGCGCCGAACTCCAGCGAGCCGGCGATCCGCTGCAGGCCGGCCGTGCTCAGCTCGATCTCCAGGTAGCCGCCGCCACCGAGCATCGCGACGGTGAGGGCGAACGGGTTGTCGCGCCGGGCGAACGACAGGGCGAGCGTCAGCGGGTCGTCGGTGAACGGCAGCTTGAGGGCGGCGCCGAAGCCGATGTTCTCCAACGCGAACATGCCGACCGCCACGCTCGGGATCGGGAACTCGAAGGTGGAGCGGATACCCGACTCGTCGACCGCCAGCGCCGGCGGGTCGATGAACCCACCCTCGTCGATCAGCTCGGCGAGTACCCCGAGGAAGGCCAGGAACCCGCCGAAGCGGACCGGTCCCAGGTCGACGTCGACCTCGGGCTTGTCACCGTCCCGGGAGGTGAAGGTGATCGACACGAACGGCACGGTGACCAGCGGCGCCGTGTCGTCCTCGGGTTGGGGCTCGTCCGGGTCGGGGGTCTTCGAGGTGGCGAACAGCTGGAGGGAGACCGAGGTGACCCGGCAGATCGAGACCGAGCTGACCGTCCCGGTGGCCGTGTCCACCCGCGTCGTCTGCTCGATGTGCAGCACGGTGTCGTGCGGGTCGGACGGGTTGCGCCGGAACGGGGCGAGGCCCACGAAGCCCTGCCGGAAGGGCTTGTCGTCCCCGTCCTCGTCGCGGAGCAACGGCGTGTCGAGGATCAGCTCCGTGGTGGCG
This sequence comes from Kineosporiaceae bacterium, assembly GCA_050329415.1. Taxonomy (GTDB): domain Bacteria; phylum Actinomycetota; class Actinomycetes; order Actinomycetales; family JBBAYJ01; genus JANNOG01. The sequence goes on along the minus strand of JBHJOS010000052.1, from coordinate 10,043 downwards.
ACGCCGTCCACCATCGTCGTGGTGATCTTCTGGTTCTTGCCCAGCTTGAGTTTCGGCTCGCTGGGGATCAGGGCCTTGAGCGGGACCACTCCGAACAGCTTGTTGACCGCATCGAGGAAGGAGAGATCGAGCTCTCCCGCGGCGAGCCGGCCGAGTTGCTTCTCGAAGGTCTGGTCGGGGTCGAGGGAGCTCCGGGTCGCGGCGAGGGCACCGAACTCGCGCGAGAGCCCACCGATCGGGAGGTCGAGAGAAGCCAGGCCGGCGGTCGCCTCCTTGCCCAGTGCGAGGGCCTGCTCCTGCGCCAGTTGCAGGAACACCTGGCCCTGGGCGTTGGCGCCGGCGAAGAGGTCGTCGAGGAACGGCTGGGCGTACTGGAACGTCGCGGTGCCGGCGCCGTACCGTTCGAGGGCGTTCACCTTCCCGGTGATCGCCGTCATCAGGGGCCGGCCGGCGGCGTCGACCCGCATCACCAGCTGCGAGGCGAGCACGGCGGTCGCGCGCTCGGCCGAGCCCCCGGAGGCGCGGGCGACGGCACCGGTCGCGTCTGCCTCGGGGGCGACGCCCACGCTCTGCCCACCCAGGTCGAGGTCACGCAGCCCGGACTGGGTGGCCTGGTTGTAGATCGTCGCCAGGGTCTGGGAGTCGGGGACCTTGGCGGGCACGAACAGCATCGGCATGGTGAACGTGGAGGTCTCGCCGCCGCGGTCCACGGCGGTGCAGCTGAACGCGAACGGCACCCGGGTCAGGGGCTGGTCAGGGTTGCCGCTGGGCGGGCCGGGGACCTCGAGCAGCTCGATGTTCTGGGCCAGGCCGTCCACGGTGATCGTGCCGACCGTGACCTTGTCCCCCCGGGGCGTGCGACGGTCGCCGATGGTGACGCTCGCGAACGGCCACCCCACGTTGGCGCCGGTCTCGACGTCGTACGGGAACGTCCTGGTCGCTTCGAGCACGGTGATCACGCTGACCGTCCGGAGCACGGCGGCGCGGCCGGTCGGGTTCCCCTCGGCCCCCGTCGTCTCGAACGCCCGCACGGTGTCGCTGGTTAGCATCGCCGCGTGACCGAACGGGTAGAGCCTGCCGATCTCCACCTTGCGCTGACTGGAGTCGCGACCCAGGTCGATGTGGTGCTGGACGTCCGGGAAGCTCGACCAACTGCCGCGCAGGTCGAGCCAGGCGCCGAGCGAGGAGAGCTGCAGCCGGTCGACGAGCGCCGGGGCGTCCTCGGCCGCCGCGGCGGCCGCCAGGTTGGCCCAGTCGCCGAGCTTGAAGGCGTTGTTGATGTCGAGGTCGTTGACGACAACGCTGTTCGCGCTGGTTGCGGTCCGCGTGACAGGGTCGAGCTCCATCGGCACGAACGGCTCGCCCGGGTCGGGCGTGACCCGCTCCAGCGTGGAGTGCCACAACTCGGTCCGACCGTCATGGCTCACGGGCCGGCTGCGATGCCGCAGGCGCGTGGGCACCGCGGGGCGCATGGCGAGCAGGTGCGGGAACGAGAACCGGGTCCCGAGGGCCCCGTTCACCTCCAGCGGCAGCCGGTCGAGGGCGGCCAGGATGCCCGCCACGCTCAGCGGGACACCCGGGTCGCCGAGCGGAACCGCGACCGCCACGTCGGTCCTCGGCGAGAAGATCGGCATCGGCTGGCGCTCGCGAACGCCCGTCACCGGTGACGCGTACTCGATGATCTCCTGCTGGGGGAACCGGACCCGCAGCCGGGCGCCCGCGGTCGCCGCCCGGAGCAGGAACGGACTCGGCTGGTCCCGGCTGGGCGTCGTCGGCTGGACGACGAGATTCGTCGGGAACACCTCGAGGACGACGTGGTCGTCGGCGCGGACGATGGTGAAGCTGGACGGCAGGGCCACTGGTCGGGCTCCGATCGGGAGGAGGACAGCGGGTCCACCGTCGAGCCGACGCACTGCTCAGGGCATCCGTAGGCACTACGGAGATCGGGCGCAGGAGTACGCAGACACCTCCCGCGTGGCCGGAGGGCACGGACCGTGCAGACTCTGGCCGTGCCGACCGCCGACCTCCCCGAGCACGTTCTGGCGAACCGCGAGAAGTGGGACTCCGACGCCCCGAACTGGGTGGCTGCCGGCGAGCGCCTGTGGTCGCTCCTCGAACCGGCATGGGGCGAGTGGGGTGTTCCCGACTCCGAGGCGCGTCTGCTGCCCGAGCACATGCACGGCATGGCCGCGATCGAGCTGGGCTGCGGCACCGGCTATGTGTCGGCATGGATGTCGCGACGGGGGGCGACCGTCACCGCCATCGACAACTCCGAGCGCCAGCTCGAGACCGCACGCCGCCTCGCCACCGAACACGGGATCGCGATCGAGTGGATCCACGGGGACGCGGAAGCTGTGCCTCGCCCGGACGCGACGTTCGACTACGCCGTCTCGGAGTACGGGGCAGCGATCTGGTGCGACCCTCGCAGGTGGGTCCCGGAGGCCCACCGCCTGCTGCGGCCCGGCGGCGTGCTCGCCTTCCTCGGGACGCACCCGCTGGCTCTCGTCTGCACCCCGGAGGACGGCTCCGCCTCGGGGGGGACACTGGTCAGATCCTGGTTCGACCTGCACCGCCTGGACTGGCGGCGGGGGGCGGTCGATCCCGGCGGCGTCGAGTTCACCCTGCCGACGGCGGGCTGGTTCCGGCTCCTCGACGACACCGGCTTCGACGTGCTCGACTACCGGGAACCTCGCGCCCCGGACCCCGACGCCGGAGCCGCGCACGGCGTGACGGCCTCCTGGGCGCACCGGTACCCGTCGGAACAGGTGTGGCGGGTCCGCAAGCGCGCGTGACCGGCCACGCCGTCCATCACCCCCGGACTGCCCTGCTGTCGATCGCCCCGCCGGCGGCTCTGGCCGTCCGGGGTTCGCTCGCGGCGTGGGCCGTGCCACGCGAACAGTGCGCTCAGGACGTGCCGGGGATGGTTCGGGTGAGAATCGTGGCCCAGTCGGCGTAGAAGCGCCGAAGTCGCGGGACATCGGCCGGCAGCGCGGGGATCTCGTCGTCGGCGAAACGCGCGAGAGAGGCGAGCATCTCAGCGAAGATCGCTCGGTCGAATCCCGGATCGGTCTCGGCCGCCAAGGCGAGCAGGCGCTCGGGGGCGAAGGTGGCGGCAAGAGTGTGGACGTCAGCGAAGTCGCGGGCTTCGGCGCGGTCGAACAGAGCGATCACCTTGCGGGCGGCGAGGTCGTCGGGCGCCAGGGTCGGCCCGACGATGCTCATCGTGGCCGGGCGCTGCGGAGCGGCGTCCATGGCCAGATCCACGACCACCGAATCCGCCGTCGCGAACGGGCCGGCCTGCGGAATTCCGGCGATGACGAGACGGACGAAGCTGTTGCCGTCTCGGACTCGGCGGCTCGTCCAGTCGCGGTCGGCCACGGCAGCCTCCAGCGCCTGACACGCGACGCGGACGTCGCCACGTCCGGGAGCGGTGAACAGGTCGAGGTCCTGCGTCGCTCGATGCGTCATGCCCTGTGCGACGAGAGCGGCCCCACCGGACAGCAGGAACCCGTCCGCGGCGTCGAGCGAGAAGAACAACCGAACGATCTCGACCTGAAAGTCCGTCAGCGCACCAGGGGGTCGTGGCGTTCCGGGCGAGCCGGCGTGCTCAGGCCCTCCCGTGAGCGACCCTTCGTCGTTCATGACGCGATGACCGGTGCCCGAGCCGAGACAGCGAACGCAGCGCCGGGCAGTTCCGCCTGGACGAGGTGCCACCACGCAACACGCAGCGCCCGGGGCAGCACGAGGTCGTCCCAGGCGTCGATGAGCAGGGCACCGTCGACGTATCGAGCGATGTCGGCGGGCGAGCCTTCGCGCAGCACCACCTCATAGAGCCGGGCCCGCTGGCGGCGGTCGCGCAGCCGGTAGACCCGGTGTCGGTCGGACCAGTTCAGCTCCACCGGCAGGACGACATCGTCCAGAGCATCGGCGACCGGCAGGCGCCAGAGCCGGTCCGGCACCCAACACTCACGGCCGCGGCCCATGTCGACCTCGACCCACACCACGGCCGGCACCGCCGCCAGCTGGTACCCGGCCGCCGACAGCAGCCGCTCGAAAGTGCAGACGGACGGTGTCTTGCGACCACACTCGTAGGCCGACAGCGTCGGCCGCGACGTTCCCGCCCGCTGGGCCAGATCCTGCTGGCTCGCCCCAGCACGTTCGCGCGCCTCACGCAGGAGGCTGCTCCACCGCTCCACCCGCCTAGAGTATCCGATCGGATACTCTAGGCGGCCCTGGGGCCGAGGAGTCCGTCCGCTCCAGCTGGGATGGGTGACGTACTTTGTCGGGGCCGGCGGCTGCTCCGTCGACCTTGCGGCTGTCGAAACCGAATCGCGGCGAAGCGGCTTGCCGGGACCCGGTCGTTCTCCGCCCCCCACCGTGACGGGTCCCTGAAGTGCACCGTCGTCACGCGGGCACCGGCCCACTCGGCGCCCACGACGAGGATTGAGGTGTCCACCCTTCCGCCCGTCCTCGGGCAGGTGCCGCGTCAGGGACGCGATGGCTGGCCCGTCGTCCCCGACAAGCTGCGCCAGCTGCTCGACCGACGCGACCGGGGCAGCCTTCGCCCGGCACGCCGTGGGCGGTGAGGAGTTCCGCGAGACCGGCGTGGAGCCAACCCGTGCCGGTGTACGCGCCGCGGCGTCGCCCCTCGTGGAGGAGTTCCACGACCGAGCGGGGATGTCACGCACCACGAACCTCCCCGCGTCACCAGCCACGGGGGAGAGGCTATCGACCAGGTGCGCCGGACACGACGACCAGCCAGGCAGTCCAGACTCACCCGTCCCTCCAACTGTGGTGACGTCGGAGCCGCCTGTGGGAATCGAACCCACGCCCTACGACATTACGAGGCCGCCGGTCACATCCCCACAGCGCTCCCACCAGCACCGATCGCACACCCTGACGCGCTCAGCGTACTCGCTGACCTGCACGAATGCGGTGGGCCATGCCACACGTCATTCCCGCACCGCCCCCTCTCGATCATCGATCCCCTGGGGTCGGGAGTGGAAGCCGATCTCGGATTGGGTCTCCAACATGGCCCACACGACGGCGTCGAGGGGGCCGTGGGTCCGTCGGCGGCTCTCCAACTGCCGGTCGTAGTCCGCGTCGGCCTGATGCTCGGCCCAGTCCTGCGCCGCGTACCCCGGCGGCGAGGCCGGTGACGTCTCACCCCGGGTCGCCCCGCTCGCCTCGCTCGTGTCGTCCTCGTTGTCGTCCCTCGTGTCGACGACGTGGTGGAGGCTGCCCGGGGTGGTGTGAAGGACGCTGAGGGCGTCCTGCACAGTGAGGATGAGCTGCCGCCAGGGGTCCTCGGCGCAGTAGTTCACGCGTATGCCGTGTCCGGCGGCGCGAGCCGCGGCGACGAGGTTGCCCGCTCGTCGGCGTCGGCGGGACAGTTCCACGGCGGCGGTGTCGACCTCGTCCTGCATGCCCATCAGCAGGTCGTCGGCCCAGTTATATGACGTGTACTCCCGCCCTCCGGCCTGCATCAGGGACCCCCGGACCAGTGACCACGCCGCCTCCAGGTCGGCGGTCCCCGCAGCGGCTGGGCCGTTGGGCAGCAGACGCCCCCAGTGCGCCCAGTCCGTGGTGATGGCCGGGTGCAGCCGGAACCCACAGTCCTCGGTGTACGGGGGCAGGTAGAGATCCTTGGTCGTGGGGTGCCAGCCCAACCAGGCTCGTAGTGCCCCGGCGAGGCGGGCGATCCGTACCCGGCTGATGCCCACGCTGGTGCCTCGGGTGCCAGGGGTGCTGTCGAACAGGGCCAGGTCGACGGTGTGCAGGTCCACGCCGTCTCCACGTACCGGCAGGGCATCCCGGCGCATCGAGCTGGAGAGCAGGTCCGGGCCGAGGTCGCGGTACAGGGCCAGGAACGCCGCGAACTCACAGACTCGCGTCCGCCCCGCCGCTGGCACCGTCCCCCGGGCACCCACGACCCGGACCCGGCCCAACACCTCCACCCGCGGAACACTCACCGCGGTCGGCTGGTTCACGGGTGCACCTGCTCAGCGACCGCGGTCAACGCCCTGGCCGCGGAACGCAACTCGGTGGCGGCCCGAGACGTCGCCGCCTGTGCCTCATCCGCAGGAGTGTCACCGACCTCGGCCACCATGACGTCCAACAACCCCGCTTGATCGGCAAGGTCGGCCGCGAGACGGGCGAGGCCGGCGAACGTCATCGCCAGGCTCCCTTGCGTCGCGATGCGACGACGGCCGCCACCGATGAGAGTGGCCGTCGACCGGCTGTCGAGGTCGCCACCCCATGACGCGCTCACGCGCGCGCTCCTCCTTCACGTATCGGCTTCTTCGCCCGGGGGGCGTCTGGTGCATCTGGGGCTACCCGCTGATGTGTCACGTCCGCCATCCATCCCTCGATCATCCGGTGAACTATCTGGCGGACCGTATGCGTCTCGCGACGAATGACGAGACGGCCCGAGGTGGAATGAGCGTCGAACGTATGCCGAACCAGTGCTGTCGTGCCTGCATGCCACAACTTCGAGGAGCAGAATCTCCCTGCTGTAGAATCACCTGCATCAGCGTTGCGTCGAAGACATTTGACGGACGACCACAGGACCGCGAATGAGCGGAGGCTGACGTGCCGGTGACCGAGTGGACGGGCCGCGAGGCACGCCTGCTGCGCAAGGCCCTGCGGATGAGCGTGCGTGGGTTCGGAGCCCGGCTCGGGATCAGTCCTCGGACTGTCTCGAAATGGGAGGAGCTGGGCGTCGGGCGCACTCCGATTCCGGAGTATCAGGCGATGCTCGACACCGCCCTGTCCCAGGCTTCACCCGAGGCTCAGGGGCTCTTCAGTGCCATGCTCACCGCCGGTGACGAACGGCCAGAAACGGAGGAATCCCCCGGAGACCTGCCCGCCGTTCTGGCGGAGGTTGTCGGGGATTCCGAGACGAGTGAGCTCATCCTGAGCGCTGACCACCGTGCCCAACGGTTCCTGATGCAGGCCCTGAACAATGTAGCGAACGGAGAGAGCATGGATCACCTGTGGACCGAGACCACAAATCTCGCCACGGACTATCAGCGTCTTCCTGCCCGTGCTTACGCGTCGCGGCTCGTCGAGATGCAGAAGACCTGCTACGACCTCCTGGACAGGCCAGGATCGGTCACCACAACCAAGCAGATTCTGATTCTGTCGGCCCTCACGGGAGGGATACTTGCGAAAGTCGCTCTCGATCTCGGGCAGCGTCGATCGTCACAGGTTCAGATTCGGGCGGCCTACGTGAGCGCCGACAACGCTGACCATCCCCAGCTCAGGGCGTGGATTCGAGGACTGCAGTCCGTCATGGCCTATTGGGAGGGTCGATACGTCGAGGCACGCGACTATGCGGCACGTGGACAGGCGCTGGAGGCTAGGAGCACCGCATCGGTCTGGCTAGCCGCCAACGAGGCGCGGGCCGCCGCCGCGCTCGGAGACGCGTCCGCGACGCGCGCCGCGATCAGAAAGGCGGACGAGGCGCGCCTCGGCGTGACGGAGAACGAGATCGACAGCATCGGCGGCCTCTGCATATTCTCACCCACACGTCAGACCTACTACACCGCGGACGCACTGGCCGCACTCCCGGAACAAGTAGGCGACGCAAGCGCCCGCGCAGAAGCTGCGGTGAGTGCCTACCGCGATGAAGAGGCAACCGACTGGGCCTTCGGGGACGCGGCTGGCAGCTCCGCGACCCTGGCACTCGTCCATGTTCGCAGTCATGACGTCCACGCAGCAGCCGAACAGCTCGCTCCCGTCCTCGAACTACCAGTTGAACGCAGGATCGAGGGCGTCACTCGAAGCGTCGCCCGGGTCTACGGCGAACTCAGGACCGTCCCGGATTCACCGAGCGTCCAGCAACTGCGCACCGACATCGAGGACTTCATGCGGCTCACGGCCGAAACCGTCTCAGCCTGAATATGAATCATTCCTTTCGGCTGGAGACACCGCGAGCGACACTGCGGGACTTCCACCCGACTGACGTGGACGGATTGCTCAGCATCGTCGGCGACGAGCGAGTCGCTCGCTGGCTGTCGTTCGACACTCGGAATCGCGAGCAGACAGAACGAATGATCTTGGGTGCTCGGGTGGCCGCGGGGACCCAGCCTCGCACTGAGTTCTACGTCGGAGTCTCCTCCCCGGAAGACGACTCAGACCTGATCGGCTTGGCTCGACTCGCGCTGGCCGGGGTCCGAGCCGCGAAGCTCGGGTTCGCGGTCCGTTACGACCAGCACGGTAGGGGAGTCGCCTCGACCGTGGTCGAGACCTTCGTCCGGTTCGGCTTCGACGAGCTCGGCCTTCATCGGATCACTGCGGCCGCCGGCCCGGAGAACCTGGCGTCACATCGCGTGCTGGAGCGCAACGAATTCCGGCGCGAGGGTCGACTCCGAGATCATGTCTTTACCAACGGAGCATGGCGAGACAGCATCCTCTTCTCACGTCTGGTGACCGACTCAGCCGCCTACTCCGCGGCCATCCCCCAACCGAGCGGGAAGTAGTCGACTCACTCACCAGCGAGCTACGCGCCAGGCTCGTCGACCTCACCGAGAGCCCGGACATTGCCCGCGCACCTGCTCCCATGGCTCTCCCCGGCAGTGACCGATCAGACGCCGAGGGGAATCCCGGTACATCAACCCATCATCATGACCACGAGGAGAGTCTGTGACACAGGTAGCCGTGTGCGGTCCACGTCACTGCGCCGACGAGGAAGCCGAGAACGCCTACCGGGTGGGGCGGCTGCTGGCAGCGCGCGGCGTCGTGGTGGTGTGTGGCGGCGGGATCGGTGTCATGGCGGCGGTGTCCGCGGGTGCACGCGAGGCGGGCGGGACGGTCGTCGGGATTCGTCCGGATGACGATCCCGCGGCGGCGAACCAGGATCTGTCGATCACCCTCTTCACCAATCTCGGCGAGGCCCGAAACGCGGTCATCGTGTGGAGCGCTGACGCGGTCATCGCCATCGGAGGCTCGTGGGGCACGCTCAGCGAGGTCGCCTTGGCGAAGCGCCGTGGTGGCATCCCCGTCGTGCAGCTCGGCGGGTGGCACGTGACCGACGCCGAGGGGCAGCTCGTGCCCGGCATCCACTACGTCGACACCGCCGAGGACGCCGTCCGGGCCGCGCTGACAACCGGGCAGACCTGAGCCGCCGGACCCAGGTTCCACACGGGTTCCACACCCGGGCGACGCCGGGGCAGCGGGCACGAGGGTCACGTGACGGGGGGTGGGCGTACCGTCATGGGTGCACGTCGACGCTGGTAACAGAGAAGACGACATGAGGCGACGCGGCACCGCACCACCCAACCTGAGCTGACAGCCGCCGCGTCAGAGTGCCCAGCAGACCCCAAAAGACGACGCGAGTCGACGGCGAGGCCCTACCAGATTCCGACCAGCGGATCCGCGGCTCTGCGGACGTGGTAGACGGCGCCCGCGTCGAGGGCACGACCAAGGGCGGACGGGAACGCACGGTGCCGCTGGATCGAGGCACGGTCGAACTTGTCCGGCGCCACCGTGCCCGGCAGGAAGACGAGCGGCGCATCGCGGGCACGTCATGGGTCGACGGTGACTGGATCTTCCGACGGGAACTCGGGGACCCGCTGTACCCCGACACCGTGGGCGCGCTGATGGCGAAGCTCATCCGCCGGCACAACGATGCTCACCCTGAGGCGGCGTTGCCCGTGATCCGACTGCACGACCTCCGGCACCTGCACGCCACCTTGCTACTGCGCGCTGGCGTGCCGGTGCACGTGGTGGCGGCCCGGGTGGGGCACCGCGACCCGGCGATCATGTTGCGGGTCTACGCCCATGTCATCGAGCAGCACGCGAGCGAAGTAGCCCAGCTCTTCGCCGCCGCCGTCGACGGCCCCGTTAGCACCAGCGTTAGCAGCGGCGCCCCGGTGGGCACTCCCGGTGCGTGAGAGGAGTGCATCGGTGCTGGTCAGAGGTGGAGCCGCCTGTGGGAATCGAACCCACGACCTACGCATTACGAGTGCGTCGCTCTGGCCGACTGAGCTAAGGCGGCGGGCACGCCACCGGGGCGGCGCGACCGCAGCATCATACGGGGC
>JBHJOS010000022.1:0-16071 GCA_050329415.1 Kineosporiaceae bacterium | reverse complement strand
TACACCGTGGAAGACGTCACCGTCCCCGAGGGCCTGGTGCTCGTCCACCACCTCGTGGGTTTCGTCGATGCCGGGAACGCCGCCGGGCTCGCGGCGGCCCACGTCCTCGACCTGGCCGGGCCGGGTGAGGTGGTGGCGAGGTTCGACGTCGACTCCCTCCTCGACTACCGCGGCCGGCGCCCCGCCATGCAGTTCGAGGTCGACCACTGGGAGTCCTACGACCAACCGGAGCTCACCGTCCGGTCGCTGCGCGACTCCGCCGGCACCCCGTTCCTCGTGCTCGCGGGTCAGGAGCCGGACTACCGCTGGGAGGCCTTCGTCGCGGCCGTCCGCGAGCTCGTGACCCGGTGGGGCGTTCGCCTGGTGGTCGGCGTGAACGCCATCCCCATGGGGGTCCCGCACACCCGTCCCTCCGGTGTCATCCTCCACGGCACGCGCCAGGAGCTGCTGCGCGGCGCCCGGACCTGGGTGGGCCGGGTCCAGGTCCCGGGCCACGCGGGGGCGCTGCTGGAGTACCGCCTGGGCCAGGCGGGGCTGGACGCTCTCACCTTCACCGTGAACGTCCCGCACTACGTGGCCGCCACGGACTACCCCGAGGCCGCGGCGGTCCTCGTCGAGAACGTGGCCGCCGTGGCCGGGCTGCGGCTCGGCACCGATGCCCTGCGGGCCGCCGCCGTGGGCACCCGGGCCGAGATCGACGCGGAGGTCGCCAAGCGGGACGAGGTGGCCGCCGTGGTCGCCCAGCTGGAGCGGCAGTACGACGCCGTAGTGGCCGAGAGCCGCCTCGGCGACCTGCCGACGGCGGACGAGCTGGGCGCCGAGCTGGAGCGGTTCCTCGCCGAGCAGGACACGCCGGGCGGGGGCTGACCGCTCGTCCACAGCCGAGCCGCTGTCCGCCGGTGCACAGGTCGTCGGAGCGCCAGGAACGCCGACCTGGCCCACCCCCCGAGGGTCGGGGCCATGCCTGCCTCCCAGTTCGTCCCCCAGGTTCCCGAGTCCCCCTCCGGTCCCGGCGGTTCGGCCGGTCCGGGCCGGGAGCCCAGCGCCGCCCCGGCGGACCCGGGCCCCGTCATCCGCGGTCCCGCCGATGTCGTGGCGGCGGTGCCCTACCTGCTCGGACACCACCCGTCGCAGTCGCTGGTGGTCCTCTCGGTCCGGCCCGGGGCGGCGCTCGGGGTGGTCTGCCGGATCGACCTCCCCGATCCGGCCGGGGGCGAGGCCGCGTCGGCAGACGTCGTGGAACGCCTGGTCGGCGCAGCGGTGGCGGACGGGGCCGACAGCGCCCTCGTGCTCGTCTACGACGAGGATCCGGGCGCCGGGGGCCACGGGGACGGCGGTGACCTGGTGGACGCCGTGGTCGACGGTCTCCGGGGGCGGGGTGTCGGCGTGACGGACGTGCTGCACGTCGGACCGCAGCGGTGGCGATCCCGGTGGTGCGACGACGGTCGGTGCTGTCCTCCGGAGGGACGCCCGGTGGCCGAGTCGCGGGACCGCCCGGTGGCGGCCCGGTTCGTGCTCGACGGCCGCAGCCCGGCGCCGGACCGGTCCTCGGTGGAGCCGCCGGCCGCTGCGGCCCCCGTCGCGGCTCGCCGGGCCGCTGCCCAGGCCGCGGCCCGCTGGCGCCGCCGGGTCGCGGCGGGAGGGTCGTCGGAACTGCCCGTGTCCGACCGCTTCCGCCTGCTCGACGAGTGGCTGGGGGTCCTCGACCGGCATGGCTCGTCGGGGGAGCTGCCGAGCCCGGCCGTGGTGGGGCGGCTCGCGGCCGCGTGGTCGCAGGACCTGCGGACCCGGGACGCGTGCCTGGTGGCCGTGCTGCCGGGGGCGGGCCCGGCGCCGGACTCGATCGTCGCTGGCAGCCGGATCGACCTGTCGTCGGTCCTGGCCGATCGCTCCTGCGCGGGCGCGGTGGGCGCGGCGGCACCGGTGCTGCGTCACATGGCGGCCCACCTCAGCGGACCGCCGGCGGCCGCGGTGCTCGCCGTCCACGCCTGGCTGGCCTGGGTGTCGGGTCAGGGCGCAGCGGCCGGGGACCTCGCGTCCCGGGCGTCCGCCGCCGGGTCGGGCCACCGACTGGCGACTCTCGTGCTCCGGGCGCTGGACCACGCGGTGGCGCCAGACTGGGCGGCTCCGGCCGGCCCGGTCACGTCGTCCGGTGCAGGGTCCTGACGCTGTCGAGGCTGTCGGCGTCGTCGGCCGCCTTGTCCGGCCGGTGGCGGACGACCCGGGCGAAGCGCAGGGCCATCCCGGCCGGGTACCGGGGCGAGGTCTGGATCCCGTCCAGTGCGATCTCGACCACGAGCTCGGGTGCCACGTCGACACGCCACCGCGTCCCGCCGGTCCGCAGTCCCTGCAGGTGCGCCGTCTGCCAGGCCAGCATGGCGTCGGTGAGGCCCTTGAAGGTCTTGCCCAGCATGACGAAGCCGCCGGCGGGGCCGTGCTCTCCCGCCGGGTCACGGGCACCGAGGTGCAGGTTGCTCAGCCACCCCTGGCGTCGCCCGGAACCCCACTCCGCGGCCAGGACGACGAGGTCGAGGGTGGCGACCGGCTTGACCTTCACCCAGGCGGCACCTCGTCGCCCGGCGGCGTACGGGGTGGCGAGCCCCTTGGCGACGACGCCCTCGTGCCCGGCCGCCACTGCCCCGGCAGCGAACGCCGCGGCCGCGGCCGAGTCCTCGGCGCCGCGCTCGGCGGCAAGGGCGGGAGTGAGCACGAGCGGCGGCCACCCCCCGGCCTGCGGCGGCGTCGCCACGAGGTCCGCGAGCAGGCTGCGGCGCTGCGACAGCGGCCGATCGGCCAGGGGACGACCCTGGAGGTGGAGCAGGTCGAACACGGCGTACGAGGGCGTGGCACCGGGGTCGGTGGTCCCGTCGCGACGCGCCACCCGCGACGACGTCTCCTGGAAGGGCCGGGGCCGCCCGGTCGGGTCCACCAGGAGGACCTCCCCGTCCAGGACGCAGTCCAGGCCCAGTGCGGACACGGCCGCAGCCACCGTCGGCAGCCGCGGGGTGATGTCGTCGAGGGACCGGCTGAACAGTCGGGCCGGCACTCCGGCGCGACCGTGGGCCTGGACCCGGAACCCGTCGAGTTTCCACTCGACCAGCGCCGGGCCCGTGCGGGCCAGCGCAGCCGCCACGTCGGGAGCGGACTGGGCGAGCATCGGCGACAGCGGGGTCCCGAGGGCCAGGGCGAAGTCGTCGAGGGCCTGCGGACCGCGCGCCAGCAGTGCGGCGCCCACGGTCACCGGGTCCCCGGCCAGGGTGATGGCCTGTCGCACGGCGGCCGACGGGGCACCGCTCGCGGCGGCGAGTGCCTCGACGAGCACGCCCTCGGCGGCACCCTGCCGGACGTCCCCCGTCACCAGGCCGGTCAGCAGGCGCTGCTCTCGGGCGGTCGCGCGCCTCAGCAACCCCTCCCATACCCGGCGCCGGGTCCCGGCGGATCCGGCACCGGACGCCGAGGCCGCCGACTGGAAGGCGACATCGACGTCGGCGAGGGTCAACGTGGCGGTGGGGGAGGGCTCCGGGGCCCCGCGCGCGGCCGCGGCATGGCCGAGCCCGGTGCGGCGCTGGCGCAGCCGCCCGGAGAGGATCGGCAGCGTGGCGGCCAGGTCACCCGGGGCGGTGGCCCGCAGCACGGCCGCCACGGTGTCGACCTTGGCGCGGCGGGACGCCGTGGCCGCCAGTCGGTCCGAGGCCTCGGCCAGGTCGTCGAACAGCATGCTGCTCCCACATCCCGAGACGTTGCCGGTCGGGACGGATGACACGACCGACGCTCGGACCCTATCCTCCTGGCAGGTCATGAGTGCCAGCGCCAAGCCCCGGCTCGCTGGCCGGCAACCCTCCTCCGCGGTGGGGTGCCCCGGGTGAGGACCTGGTCGATGTCACCAGGCATGGGCAAGCGCGGCCCGGTTCCGGGTCCTGTCCCAAGGGAGGCCCGGAATGTGTTGTCACTCTCGGTGAGTCGTTCGCACTGATCGTCAGCGCCCTGCCGTGGGCGCCCCCCTCCCGCGCCGAGGCGCATCTGACGCAGCCGGCCCACCGCCGGCCCCCCTCTGAGAGGAACTCATGTCCAACGGATGGTCCTTCGAGACTCGACAGATCCACGCGGGCCAGCAGCCCGACCCGGCCACCGGAGCCCGGGCCCTGCCCATCTACGCGACCACGTCCTACGTCTTCCGCGACACCGACCACGCCGCCGACCTCTTCGCGCTGAAGGAGTTCGGCAACATCTACACGCGGATCATGAACCCGACCCAGGACGCGGTCGAGCAGCGCCTCGCCAGCCTCGAGGGTGGCGTCGGCGCGCTGCTGGTCTCGAGCGGGCAGGCCGCCGAGACGCTGGCCATCCTCAACGTCGCCGAGTCCGGTGACCACCTCGTGTCCAGCCCCAGCCTCTACGGCGGCACGTACAACCTGTTCCACTACACGCTGCCCAAGCTGGGCATCCAGGTGTCGTTCGTCGACGACCCGGACGACCTGGACTCCTGGCGAGCCGCGGTCCGGCCGAACACCAAGGCGTTCTTCGGTGAGTCGATCTCCAATCCCAAGCAGGACGTCCTCGACATCGAGGGGGTGGCGGGGGTCGCCCACGAGGTGGGTGTCCCGCTCATCGTCGACAACACCACGGCCACCCCGTACCTCATCCGGCCGTTCGAGTGGGGCGCCGACATCGTCCTCCACTCGACCACCAAGTTCCTCGGCGGGCACGGAACGGTGATCGGTGGCGTCATCATCGACAGCGGCCGGTTCGACTATGCCGCCGACCCGCAGCGCTACCCGCAGTTCAACACCCCCGACCCCAGCTACCACGGCCTGACCTACGCCCGTGACCTCGGTGTCGGCAGCGCGCTGGGAGCCAACCTCGCCTTCATCCTCAAGGCCCGCGTGCAGCTGCTCCGCGACCTCGGAACGGCGATCAGCCCGTTCAACGCCTTCCTGCTCGCGCAGGGGATCGAAACGCTGAGCCTGCGGATGGAACGCCACGTCGCCAACGCTCGGGCGGTGGCGGAGTGGCTGCAGGGTCGTGACGAGGTCGAGCGGGTCGCGTACGCGGGCCTGCCCGACAGCCCGTGGTACGCCAGTGCCCGGAAGTACGCGCCCCTCGGTCCCGGGTCGGTGCTGGCGTTCGAGATCCGCGGGGGCCGCCCGGCGGGCAAGCGTTTCGTCGAAGCGCTCCAGCTGCACAGCCACGTCGCCAACATCGGCGACGTGCGCAGCCTCGTGATCCACCCGGCGTCCACCACGCACAGCCAGCTCACCGCGGAGGAGCAGGCGACGACGGGGGTCACGCCCGGCCTCGTCCGGCTCTCGGTCGGCATCGAGCACCTCGACGACATCCTCGCCGACCTCGAGGCCGGGTTCCGGGCGGCCAAGGGCTCCTGATGTCCTGGTGGGCGGAGGGGGACCCGGTCGGCGGGCGGCGGTTCGCCGACCTCGGGGACCTGCGACTCGACAGCGGCCGGCGGCTGCCGTCGGTCCGGATGGCGTACGAGACGGCCGGCGCCCTGTCCCCGGCCCGGGACAATGCGGTGCTCGTGCTCCACGCCCTCACCGGTGACAGCCACCTCGCCGGCCCCGCCGGCCCGGCACACCCGACGCCGGGCTGGTGGGACGGCCTCGTGGGTCCGGGGGCGGCCCTGGACACCGACCGGTGGTTCGTCGTGTGCCCCAACGTCCTCGGCGGGTGCCAGGGGACGACCGGGCCCTCGTCGCCCGCGCCCGACGGGCGGGCGTGGGGCAGCCGCTTCCCCCGGGTCACGGTGCGGGACCAGGTGCGGGCCGAGGCCGCCCTCGCGGACGCTCTGGGTGTCGACCGGTGGGCACTCGTGCTGGGCGGCTCCATGGGAGGCATGCGAGTCCTGGAGTGGGCCGTGGAGCATCCCGACCGGGTGACGCGCGCCATCCCGCTCGCGACGACGCCGGCGGCGAGTGCGGACCAGATCGCCTGGTGCTCGGCCCAGCTGGCGGCCATCCGGTCCGATCCCCACTGGAACGGCGGCGACTACCACGACCGACCCGCGAACGGCCGCCCCAGCGTCGGCCTCGGGGTCGCTCGTCGCATCGCACATGTCACGTACCGCAGTGCCGTCGAGCTCGAGCAGCGATTCGGCCGGGCGTCCCAGCCCGGCGAGGACCCGGCCGACGGCGGCCGGTACGCCGTCGAGTCCTACCTCGATCACCAGGCCGGCAAGCTGGCGGCCCGCTTCGACGCAGGGTCCTACGTCGTCCTCACCGAGGCCATGAACTCTCACGACGTCGGCCGGGGCCGCGGCGGGGTCGCCGCGGCCCTCGGCCGGGTGCGGGCCGATGTCGCCGTGGTGGCCGTCGACAGCGATCGGCTGTACCCCGTCTCGCAGTCCGAACAGATCGCTCGCCACGTCCCGGGGGCGCGCGGACCGCTGGTCGTCCGTTCGACCGCCGGTCACGACGGCTTCCTCGTCGAGACCTCCGCGGTGGGTGAGGTCGTCGCCGAGAGCCTCGCCGCCGCCGCCGTCCGGGCGGCGTGAGTAGTCGCCGCCGTGGCGGCTCAGGGGGTCTCGGGTCGGGAGGCGGCACCTGCTCGCAGCCGGTCGACGTGGTCACCGGGCGGTGGGGTAGGTTTCGCGACACCTGTCCGACGGGAGGTGGTCGGTGACCGTCGTCGTGGGCTACGTCCCCAGCCGCGAGGGCCGTGCGGCGCTCGACCACGGCGTGCGCGAAGCCGTGCTGCGCCGTGTCCCGCTCGTGGTCGTCAGCAGTCGCCCGGACCGTCCCGACGACGACGCAGCGCTCGCCCGCGACCTCGTCGAGCATCTGCCGGTGCTGACGGCGGCAGGCCTCGCCCACGAGACCCGGCAGCTCTCGCCCGGCGGTGACACGGCCGACGACATCCTCGCGCTCGCGCAGGAGGTGAAGGCTCAGCTGATCGTGGTCGGACTGCGCCGGCGGTCCCCGGTCGGCAAGCTGCTGCTGGGGTCGATCGCGCAACGGATCCTGCTCGACGCCTCGTGTCCCGTGCTCGCGGTCAAGGGACAGGAGTCGTGATCCGGGCCTGAGCGCGGCGTCGCCCCGACGCGGAACTACATCGGGCACCCCAGGCGTTCCATGGGTGTCCCGGATCACCCGGGCGCGCCGTAGAATACGAGTTCGCGGTCCAGACCTCCGGTAGCGACCTGACCGTCTCCGAACTTTGACGAAGGGCTGTGCGTGTCGTCCCAGCACCTATCTCGCGCCTCCGACGTGCCGCGCGACGCCGTCCCCGCCGGTCGTCGAGGCTCTGCCGCGACCCTCGCCGCCCGGGGTGGCTCCCCGGCGGCGGTCACCGCCGTGGTCGGGGCCGAGCCCGCGAATCCGGTCGAGGGGGACGGTGGCCAGGCCGGCGCCGGGGCGGCGCCGGCTCCGAGGTCGCGCGCGAAGACCGCGGCGAAGCCGTCGGCGAAGTCCGCCAAGTCGGCGAAGTCCGGGAAGCCGGCGAAGTCGGCGAAGTCGGCGGCCACGTCGAAGTCCTCCCCGACGACGGCCCCGAGCACCGCGACCTCCCCGGCACCCGGAGGTCCCGCTTCCGGTGAGGGGCCGGCCGATCCGGTGGCCCCCGCCGTGGACGAGGTCGACGTCGAGCCCGACCTGGCAGCTCTCGTCGGCGACGGTCCGGCCGACGGCGACGTCGTCGTCGATACCCCCAGGGACGTGGGTGTCGACGACCCCCATCCCGATGTCGCCGGTGCGCCGGACGACACCGTCGACGAGGGAGAGGACTCGGACGGCGGTGACGCCCCCAAGGGCGGTCGGCCCGCGGCGGCCGGACCCGACCCCGCCGTGGCCAAGGCGGACCCGAAGGAGGAGGACGCCTTCGTCGTCAGCTCCCTCGACGACGACGACCCGGCGCCCACGGTCGTCCAGGCCGGGGCGACCGCGGACCCCGTCAAGGACTACCTCAAGCAGATCGGCAAGGTCGCCCTCCTCAACGCCGAGCAGGAGGTCGAGCTCGCCAAGCGGATCGAGGCCGGGCTCTTCGCCGAGGAGAACCTGTCGAACGAGCCCGATGTCGGGCCCAAGCTCAAGCGGGAGCTGTGGTGGATCGCCGAGGACGGGCGCCGGGCGAAGAACCACCTGCTCGAGGCCAACCTGCGCCTCGTGGTGTCGCTGGCCAAGCGGTACACCGGTCGCGGCATGCTGTTCCTGGACCTCATCCAGGAGGGCAACCTCGGTCTCATCCGGGCGGTCGAGAAGTTCGACTACACCAAGGGCTACAAGTTCTCCACCTACGCCACCTGGTGGATCCGGCAGGCGATCACCCGGGCCATGGCCGACCAGGCGCGGACCATCCGGATCCCCGTCCACATGGTCGAGGTCATCAACAAGCTGGCTCGGGTCCAGCGGCAGATGCTCCAGGATTTGGGTCGCGAGCCCACGCCCGAGGAGCTGGCGGTCGAGCTGGACATGACGCCCGAGAAGGTCGTCGAGGTCCAGAAGTACGGACGCGAGCCGATCTCGCTCCACACCCCCCTCGGCGAGGACGGCGACAGCGAGTTCGGTGACCTCATCGAGGACTCCGAGGCGGTCGTCCCGGCCGATGCGGTGAGCTTCACGCTGCTGCAGGAGCAACTCCACTCGGTCCTCGACACCCTGTCCGAGCGCGAGGCCGGCGTCGTCAGCATGCGGTTCGGCCTGACCGACGGCCAGCCCAAGACCCTGGACGAGATCGGCAAGGTCTACGGGGTCACGCGCGAGCGCATCCGGCAGATAGAGAGCAAGACCATGTCGAAGCTGCGCCACCCCAGCCGTTCCCAGGTGCTGCGCGACTACCTGGACTGAGGCCGGGTCCGCGATCGCCGTGGGCGAGAGGGGCGAGGAACCAGCAGGCGACCCGCCCGTATCGTGAGCGGGATGGACGGTCTCGTCGACGAGTGGTCGGAAGACCCCGACGAGTACGCCTCGCACCAGGGCGATCGGCCCCCCGGACGAAGCATCCCGCCCGGACTGCTGTGGGTCGTGTCGGCGCTCGTGCTCGTCGGTCTGGTGGCAGCCGTGGCGGCGGTCCGCGGCTCGGCTCAGGACCCAGCGGCCGCAGCGTCACCGCCCCCGTCGTCCGCGGGCCCGCCACCGACGCGAGGGGCGAGCACCGGACCGCCCCCCGCGGGGCCGCCGCTGACCCTTGACGGCTGGGGCTCGGTCCGCCTCGGGGGTCCGGACGCCGCGCTCGCCCGCGTCCGCTGCGGGGAGTCCTGGTGCCCCGAGCCACTCGTCGATGCCGCGGTCGACGCCCGGGCCGGCTGCGTGCAGCGGCTGCGCCCGGGCCCGGTGGCCGGCGGCGTCAGCGTCTGGGTGTGGGCTCGCGACGGGCGGGTCGAGGCGGTCGGCGTCGTGGGATCGCCCACGACGCCTCAGGAGACGCCGCTCGGGGAGTTCGGCGACGACGTGCCCGGGGACGGCTCGCCTGGATCGTCCGTGCGCCGGTTCGTGGACGGTGTCACCGTCACCGTGGCCGCGCTGACGGAGTCGGGGGTCGACTACGCCGAGGTGGCGACCGACGCCGGGCGGGCGTGCGCGGCCGGCGCGTCCGTCCCGGACGTCCAGCCGCCCGGACCAGGGGAGCCGCGGGTCCGGGACCGGGCCGTCGACGGCGTCGCCCTCGGTGACGCGGCGGGCGGGCTCGCCGCCCTGGGGTGGCAGGACGTCTCGTTCGGCGACGCGCCGTGCCGGACGTGGTTGGCGCCGTCGGGGGCGGTCGCCTACAGCCGCGCGGGCACGGTGGTCGGGCTGTCGGCGCGGGCCGTCGATGGGGGACCGGCGGTCGGCGACACGATCGAGGAGGTGACCGCCGCCCTGCCGGACTCGATCGTCCAGACGGACGACGGCGGGCAGGCTGTCGAGGCGTTCCCCTGGGGTCCTGCCTACGACTCGGCCGTGGTCACGGGTGCCCCGCCGGGGCGGCTCGCTCTCACCACGGTTCGCTCGCCCGGTGTGGTCGAGGGGGTGGACTGGCCCGTGTGGGCGGCTGCCGGACCTGCGGTCGTCACCGCCGTCGTCGTCGGGGAGAGCTGCGAGGAGCCGGCCGTCTCCGACCATCGCACGGCCTTCCGGTGACCCGGGAAGGGGACACCGAGGGGGTCACAGGCGGGGCAGGACGACGCCGACGAGCCAGGCGGTTGCCGCCACCATCCCGGCGGTCAGCTCGATGACGATCGACAGCCCGTAGGCCAGCACAGCCTGCCAGGTCGAGCCGAGGGACGCGCGGGCGTCCCGGTGGCGCAGCGACTCCTGGAGGTAGACCGCGGCCACGAAGAACAGCGGCAGCCCGACGACGGGGACGACGAAGAACCCGACGACGCCGGCGAGTGCCGCCAGGAGGATGACCCGGTTGGGCACTCCCGCCGCCTGCAGCCGCTTCCCGGGGACGTAGTACATGAGCACCCAGGCAGCCACCGAGACGACCAGGCCCACCACGAATACGACCCACCCGGCCGGGTGGCCGTCGACGATCGCCCACACGAGCAACCCGCCGAGGATGAGGGGCAGGCCGGGCAGGACCGGCACCACGATCCCCACCAGCCCCACGACGACCACGACCCCGGTCGCGATCGCCCACGCGAGTTCCGCGGACATGACGACCCGGGGGAACGCGGCAGCGCTGGGGAGCCGTCAGCCGATCTTGTCGCTCTCGTCGACGACGGTGGCACCCTGCGCCTGGAGCACCGGGGCGAACGCCCGGCCGTGGTGGCCGCAGAAGTACAGGTCGGCGCCTCCCGGCAGGGTGACGTGCACGTAGGCCTGGGCTCCGCAGCGGTCGCAGCGGTCGAGGGCGGTGAGCGACGGGGCGTCAAGCACAGCGTTCATCGGTCCCCACCTTCCGGTGTCGCGACCCCGGGGGGTCACTGGTGACGGCGGGGGTTCCCGCCGACATCACTGTCAACCATGCCGTCGGATGCCTGGTTCCGGAGGCGACTGCGTTCTGCCGACGGCGTAACGGTGCCAGCCGTCCGGATGCCCACCCGGGTGAGCATCCGTCAATGCCCCGTCGTGTCCCGCCCCGGGGCGAGGCGGACATCTCGTTACGCTGCGCGGGTGGCCGCCGACCAAGCAGTCAGGAAACCCCGCGCGTCGGCTCCGGCGGCCGGCGACGGCTACACGGCGCGGCACCTGTCGGTCCTGGAGGGCCTCGAAGCGGTGCGCAAGCGCCCGGGGATGTACATCGGGTCGACCGACACCCGGGGCCTGATGCACTGCCTCTGGGAGATCATCGACAACTCCGTCGACGAGGCGCTTGCCGGGCACGCGACCCGGGTCGACGTGGTCCTTCACGGCGACGGGTCGGCCGAGGTCGCCGACGACGGGCGCGGCGTCCCGGTCGACACCGAGCCCCGGACGGGCCTGTCGGGTGTCGAGCTGGTGTTCACCAGACTGCACGCGGGCGGGAAGTTCGGCGGCGCCTCCTACGCGGCGTCGGGCGGCCTGCACGGCGTCGGTGCCAGCGTCGTCAACGCCCTGTCCGCCCGCCTGGACGTCGAGGTCGACCGCGACGGCCACACCCACGCCATGAGCTTCCGCCGCGGCGAGCCGGGCCGCTTCGACGGCTCCGGGGTGGCGGCCCCGTTCTCGGCGTTCCGGTCCACGACGGCGCCCGACCGCGGCGGCAGGGTGGCCAGGGGCCGGACGGGGACCCGCGTGCGGTTCTGGCCGGACCCGGCCGTCTTCACGGCCGACGCCGGCTTCGTCGCCGAGGACCTGAGGGCCCGGTTGCGCCAGACCGCCCACATCGTTCCCGGCCTCACCCTGTCGGTGACCGACCGGCGCAACACCGAGGGCTCCAGCCACGAGTTCCGTTTCGACGGCGGCATCGCCGAGTTCGTCGACTTCCTGGCCGCCGGTGGCGAGGACGCTCCGGACGGGCCGATCCCGGACGCGGTCGCCGGGACCTGGCGGCTGCGAGGCTCCGGCATCTTCACCGAGACGATTCCGGTGCTCGACCTCACCGGCGCGCTGGAGACCCGTGAGGTCGAGCGGACCTGCGAGGTCGACGTCGCCCTGCGGTGGGGGAGCGGCTGGGACACCGACGTCCGCTCGTTCGTCAACGTCGTCGCGACGCCGAAGGGTGGCAGCCACTTCACCGGCTTCGAGCAGGGTCTGCTCAAGGTGGTGCGCGCCCAGGTCGCCGCCAACGCCCGCCGGTTGAAGATCACCGGCAAGGAGAACGACCGGGTCGAGAAGGACGACGCGACCGCCGGCCTGACCGCCGTCGTCGCCGTCCGTCTCCCCGAGCCGCAGTTCGAGGGCCAGACCAAGGAGGTGCTCGGCACCCCGGCGGTGCGGGCCATCGTGGCCAAGGTCGTCGAGACCGAGCTCACGGCGTTGCTGACGTCGACCAAGCGCGGCGAGAAGGCCCAGGCCGGCAACCTGCTCGAGAAGGTCGTCGGCGAGATGCGGGCCCGGGTCTCGGCGCGGAACCAGCGCGACACCCAGCGGCGCAAGAACGCCCTGGAGAACTCGTCCCTGCCGGCCAAGCTCAAGGACTGCCGGTCCCACGACATCGGTCGCTCCGAGCTGTTCATCGTCGAGGGCGACAGCGCCCTCGGCACCGCCATGAGCGCCCGCAACTCCGAGTTCCAGGCGCTGCTGCCGATCCGCGGCAAGATCCTCAACGTCCAGAAGGCGTCGCTGGACGACATGCTGCGCAACGCCGAGTGTGCCTCGATCATCCAGGTCCTCGGGGGCGGGTCGGGGCGCACTTTCGACCTCGACGCGGTCCGGTACGGCCGGATCATCGTGATGAGCGACGCCGACGTCGACGGCGCCCACATCCGCACCCTGCTGCTCACCCTGTTCTTCCGGTACATGCGCCCGCTGGTCGCCCACGGCCGGGTGTTCGCCGCGGTCCCTCCGCTGCACCGGGTCGAGGTGGTGACGGCCGCCGGCCGGGCGAACGACCTCCGCTACACCTACTCCGACGAGGAGCTGCAACGGGTGCTGCGCGAGGCCCGGTCCCGCAACCGGCGGGTCAAGGAGCCGATCCAGCGCTACAAGGGCCTCGGCGAGATGGACGCCGACCAGCTGGCCGAGACCACCATGGACCCCGCGCACCGGACCCTGCGCCGCGTGCAGGTGCGCGACGCCGCGGCGGCCGAGCGGATGTTCGAGCTGCTCATGGGCTCCGAGGTGCCGCCGCGGCGGGAGTTCGTCGTGGCCGGCGCCCGCTCCATCGCCACCGACCGCATCGACGCCTGAGCCTCGTGAACGGGCCTCACTGTCCGGCCGTCTGCCCGACGCCTCGTTGCTCGTCACTCCGTCACGGTGAAGGAGGTGAACGAGTCGTCAGTCCCGGTGAGGATCATCACCTCTTCCGCTGAGCGAGGGCAGTTGGCCACCCGCATGCGACCGGCCAGGGCAGCGTTGGCCCGCAGAAGGACCCCGAGTCCGGTGCAGTCCATGAAGGAGACGTCCGACATGTCCAGAACGACATCCTCAGGGGAGGCGAGGAGGGGCTCGAGAAGACGTTGCAGGTTCGGGACGGCGCCGTAGTCCAAGCTCTGGGGGAGCCGGATTACGTTGATTACCTTCGGCGGTGGCGCCGAGTCGACAGGAGATTCCCGCATGACGTCTCCCAGCAGTGCGAAGGAATGACGCGCTACCGGGTCCGGGGCAACCGAGGCCAGGCCCTGCGGGCCTCTGGGCGTCAGGATAGGCGACGCTCACCGGCACCACAAGGTTCCCCGGCGCACCGCCTCAGCTGCCGAGGGGAACGTCCACGTCGAACGAGCCCTCGACGACCCGGGCGGCGACCGAGGTCAGAGTGATGCCGTTGCGTCGTGCATGGCGGCGCAACCGCTCGAACGCCTCGGTCACCGTGATGCCACTGCGTGCTGCCACCATGCCTTTCGCCTGTTCGACGAGCACGCGGGTCTGCAGGGCACCTTGCAGCTGCTCGGACAGGACCGTCTGCTCACGGAGGTTCCGTTCGTGCAGCAGCCCGATGGTCGCCACGTCCGCCAGCGCCTGACCCACAGCGAGGTCGTCCTGCTCCAGCCGCACGTCGGCGCGCGTGAAGAGGTTGAGGGCGCCGATCACCTCGCTCCGTAACCGCATCGGCAGGGCATGCGTGGCCAGGAAGCCTGCGGCGACGGCCTCCGGGGTGAAGGTCGGTCACCGTTCGTGGGCCTCCGCCAGTGAGACATTGGTGACGCGGCGTCCGGTGTAGAAACACTCCACACACGGACCCTCCGCCACCTGGAGCTCGGACAACTCCAGCGATCGGGCGCCGGCCACGTTACTGGCCATCAACTGCAGGGTGCCTCGCTGGTCGGCCAGCATCAAGCCGGCGGCGTCCACGCTGAGCAGCTCGACACAGCGTTCGGTGAGGATGTGAAGCAGCTCCACGACATCGAATTCCTCGACGAGCGTGTCGGCCAGCTCCACAAACACCTGCGCCAAGCGTGTCGGACTTTTCATGTCGCGATCTCTCCTTTCAGCACTGGTGCCATGAGTCGGGCGTGAGCGGGGTGACGGCTCACGCATCGTCATCGTTCAACCTCAGTGTTCCGTCGACCACGTCGCGGGCGACCTCCTCGATCGACCGACCGGCGGAGAACGACTTCGCACGCAACAGCGCCAGGGCTTCGGCCAGACCGATCCGGGCCTGGACCGCCAGGAAGCCTGTCGCCTGGTGCACGACCCTGCGGTGACCGATCACGTCGTCCAGCCAATCCCGCTCCGCGCCGCCCGGAGGCGGGCTCCGGGTCTCGCCATGAAGCAGGATCGTCGTCGCGACGTCCGCGAACGACAGAGCTTCGGCCAGCTGGTCGTCGGTCAGGTGTCCGGGCCAGGGTCGCGGCAAGTTCGGGAGGATGGGCCGCTGACCAGGGCTTTTGTCGTGGTGCGACCGGTGTGGCGGGTGGGACGGATGTGGCCTGTAGGGCTTTGATGGGAGTTCTCACGCTTCCGTCTCGCCGAGAGGCCACACCCGTCGATGTCATCTTCGCTCACGCCGGCCTCGTTCGTCGCCCGGACCCCGTCGCTGTTGTCGGTGCTGACCGGTCTGGTCGATCCCCGTGGTCGGCGGGGCCGGCGCTACCCACTGGTGGCGATCGTGGCGGCCGGGATCGCGGCCACGCTGTCGGGTGCGTGTTCGTTCGCGGCGATGGCGTCCTGGCTGGCCGACCAGGACGAGGTCACGGCGGTGGCCCTCGGCCTGGACGCCCGGCGTCGGATGCCGAACGAGTCGGTGTTCCGGCGGCTGTTCGCCCGGCTGGACCCGCTGGTGCTGGACGGGTTGATCGGGGCGTGGATGTGGACCACGACCAGGCTGGTCGCGGGGCGGCGGGTGATCGCCATCGACGGCAAGACCGTCCGTGGTGCCCGCACCGCCGGTGCGGTCGCGCCGCATCTGGTCGCGGCGTTCGACCACACCGCCGGAGTCGTGCTCGGGCAGCTGTCCGTGGCGGCCAAGACGAACGAGATCCCGACTGTGAGAACGCTTCTGGGGATCCTGGACATCGCTGGCGCGGTCTTGACGATCGACGCGATGCACACCAAGGACGACACCGCATCGCTGATTACCGACGCGGGCGGCGACTACGTGTTCACCGTCAAGGCCAACCGCCCCACGCTACGGGCGGCGTTGAAGGCGGTCCCGTGGAAGGACGTCCCGGCCCACTCCTACAACGAGCAGACCAAGGGCCGCCGGGTCCGACGCACGATCAAGGTCGTCACCGTCCCGGCCTGGGTCACCTTCCCCGGCGCAGTCCAGATCGCCCAGTTGCGCCGCACCGTCACCGTCAAGGGCAACACCACCGTCGAGGTGGTCTACGTGATCACCTCCGCCGACGCCGACCCCGCGACCCTGGCCAGCTGGATCCAGGGACACTGGGCAGTGGAGAACAAGCTGCACTACGTCCGCGACGTCGCCCTCGCCGAAGACGCCTCACGGGTCCGCACCGGCCACGCACCCCAGATCATGGCCACCCTGCGGAACACTGCGATCAGCCTGCTCCGCCTGACCGGCGTCCAGAACATCACCCAGGCCCTACGCCATCACGGTCGCAGACCGGACAAGATCATAAAGCTGCTGACCAGCACCAACGGGACTTTGCCGTGACCCTGG
>JBHJOS010000092.1:0-5502 GCA_050329415.1 Kineosporiaceae bacterium | reverse complement strand
CGGAAGTTGTCGGCGCCGAAGATCTCATCGAGCAGCACGCGCGCGAGGTGGCTGACGTTGGGCGCGAGGTGCAGGAACAGCGAGCCGCGGTCGCTGAGCAACTCGCGGATCAGCACCAGGCGCTGGTAGAGCATCTGCAGGTAGCTGTCGACGCCCTTGCCCCAGGTGTCGCGGTAGGCCTTCTCCTCGATGACCGAGGACAGCTTCACGAGTTCCTGGTCGGCTGCGGCGCCGCCGTCGCCGACCGCGATGCGCACCTTGTAGTCCTGCCGCGAGTCGAACGGCGGGTCGATGTAGACGAGGTCCACCTGCCCGGCCAGCTCGTCGGCCAGCGAGGCGAGCACGTGCAGGTTGTCACCCCAGATCAGCCGGTTGCGCCAGCCGTCGCCGTGGTCGTCCTCACGGGACTCGAACAAGGTCCCGCGGTCGGCCCGTGGGCTGTTGACCGTCTCCACGGTCTGCAGCGGCAGCCGCAGCCGCGGCACCTCGGCGCTCTTGCCGTCCCACTCCAACCGAATCGCACCCATCGTGCGCGGTCCCCTTTCCTCGCCTGACATCCTGCCCCACACCACCTCGACCGCCGGCTCCGCGACCCGCGTCGTCCACAGGGGCTTCCACGTGCCGCCTGCCCGGCGGCCACACGCGCTACCGCTGTTCGGACCCGAACAATATGGTGGAGGCATGACAGCGGTCAGGGGCTTCTTCCACCCCCGCACGGCGACCGGGCGGGCGTCGCTGCTGCCGCCGCCGCCCTGGTACTACTCCGGCGACCTGCTGACGGTCGAGTACCGGACCGACCCCGACCGCGTCGCCGAGCTGCTGCCGGCCCCGCTGGAGCCGGCGCCGGAGGACCCGGGCGCGGTGGCGCTGATCTGGGCGGACTGGCAGTCCTGCGGGGAGTCCCGCGAGGAGCTGCTGGACCCGGTCCGCTCGCAGTACAAGGAGGCGTTCGCCGTCGTCCGGTGCGCGTTCCGGGGCCGGGTGTACTCCCGCTGCGTGTACATCTGGGTCGACAAGGACTTCGCCGTGCTGCGCGGCCTGCACCAGGGGTACCCGAAGAAGCTCGGGTCGATGTGGCTGACCCGGCCCCACCCGTTCGGCCAGGCGGCGCCGGCGCTCGGGCCGGGCGGGCGGTTCGGGGCGACGCTGGCAGCCGGTGACCGCCGCCTCGCCCAGGCGGTGGTCACCCTCGAGGGCCCGAGCGAGCACAACGGCCTGGTCAACGCCCACCCCATGGCCCACCACCGGTACCTGCCGGGGATCGCGGCCGGGGCGCCCGACGCCTACGTCGAGCTGATCGAGTCCGGGTCGGCGGCGGCGGACCTCGGCCCGGCGTGGCGTGGCAAGGCCGAGCTGGAGCTGTTCGAGTCGCCCACCGAGGAGCTGGCCCGCCTGGAGGTGCGGGAGATCACCGGGGCGTACTACCGGCAGCTCGGCGTGGTGTGGAACGGCGGTGCGACCCTGGACGGGCCGCACGTGGACAACGGTTTGGCGTCTCACGTCCTGTGAGACACTGGCTCGATGAGCGACACGATCACCTTTCGCCCTGATGACGACACGAGAAGGGCTCTCAGCGTCCTTATGCGGGACGGGCGATCCGCGTCGGCAGCCGTCCGCTCCGCCCTGCTCGAAGCCGCCCGACACCAGGCGCAGGAGGCGCTGCGAGCGGAGTCACGCGCTCTCGCGGACGACCCGGTCGACCGGGCCGAGGCCGCGCAGGTCCTGCGGGACATGGAGACGCTGCGTGCGTGGTGAGGTGTACCGGCTGAACGCGCCACGCGACAGACGCGGATCAGAACAGGACGGATCCCGATACGGCGTGGTGGTGCAGAACGACGACTTGTACCTGTCGACATGGCTGGTCTCGCCGGCGTCCGCCTCGGCCCGCCCCGCAACCTTCCGTCCCGAGATCGAGATCGCCGGCCGGGGCACGCGGGTGCTGACGGAGCAGACGGCGGCGGTCGATCCCTCGCGCCTGGGCGAGCAGGTGGGCTACCTCTCCTTCGACGAGCTGAGGCAGGTCGACGCCGCCCTGCGGCTGGTGCTCGCCCTGACCTGACACCCGTCGCAGCGAGCGGGTAGGCCGACACTCCAGCGACGTCGGCGGCGCCCCGGTAGCCTCGGGACATGCCGAGCCACCTGGTGAGGACCGCCGCTTGACGCTCGACGATCCGGTGCTCAACGGCCCGTTCGACCCACCGGGACGCCACTTCGAGATCGGCGACGACGGGCCCACAGGTGCGGTCCTCCACGGTCGCCGACCGAGCGAGTCGTGGATCCCGATCCCGGCGAGCCGCAAGCGCCGCGGAACCGGCCAGGCAGCGCTGGATCTCGACGTCACCGGCGAACGCCGCGAGCCCAACCCGCTCATCAACGCTATCCGGCGCGACGTCGAGACGTGGCGTCTCACGTACCAGGGCGTCACCCCGATCACCCGCAAGCTGCTGGAGCACTGGGCGGACCCCTCTCGAGAGGACCAGCGCGTCCTGTTCTGCCAGCGCGAGGCCGTCGAGACTACGATCTTCCTCGCCGAGGTGGCCGGCAGGCGGGGGCCGACGACGACGTCGGATTGGCGCCGCGAGATCGATCGCCACAACGCCGACCACAACGCCGGGCTGCCCCGCGTCGCGCTGAAGATGGCCACCGGGTCGGGCAAGACCGTCGTCATGGCCATGCTGATCGCCTGGCAGACGATCAACCACGCGTACACCCCCCGCGACGCCCGGTTCACCGACCGCTTCCTCGTCGTCACGCCAGGCATCACGATCCGCGACCGCCTGCGGGTCCTGCGCCCGAGCGACGACGAGAACTACTACCGGCTTCGCGATCTGGTCCCTGCCGACCTGCAGGCCGCGTTGCAGACCGCCCGCATCGGGATCACCAACTACCACACGTTTCTTCCCCGGGACCGGCCGGAGATCAAGGGGGTAGCGAGCCGCACCCGGCGGATCCTCACCCAGGGTGGGTCCGACCCGTTCCGTGAGTCCGCGGACGACGTGGTGTCCCGAGTGCTGCGCGACCTGGGCTTGACCGCGACCGGCTCACGAGCTGCCTCGCGCCTGATGGTCCTCAATGACGAGGCGCACCACTGCTACCGCGACAAGCCGATCGAGGCAGCCGAGTCGGAGCCGGCGCGGCTCGCGGGTGAGACCGCGAAGGAGGTCGAGGAGCGCAACGAGGCGGCGCGGGTCTGGTTCCGGGGCCTGCAGGCGATCCACCGGCGAGTCGGGGTCAAGCAGGTCTACGACCTGTCGGCGACGCCGTACTACCTGGGTGGCTCCGGGTACGCCGAGGGCTACATCTTCCCGTGGGCGGTCAGCGACTTCTCGCTGATGGACGCCATCGAGTCCGGGATCGTCAAGGTGCCCCGGATCCCTGTGGACGACGACGCCGCAGGGCAGCAGGTCACGTACCTGCGGCTGTGGGACGCCGTCGGCCGGGAACTGCCGAAACGGCGGGCGAAGCAGGCCGTGGAGGGAGCCGGTTGGACGATCCCCGCAGCGCTCCAGGGCGCGTTGGAGAGCCTGTACCGGTCGTACGAGAAGGCGTGGGCGCACTACGAGGCGGTGCTCGCCGCCCACGGCGAACCTCCGCCGGTCTTCATCGTCGTCTGCTCCAACACGGTTGTGTCCAAGCTGGTCCACGACTGGATGGCCGGCTCCGAGGTCGCTCTGCCGGGTGGGGACGGGGCGACGGTCCCCGTGCCGGGCACCCTCCCGCTCTTCTCCAACGTCGAGGACGGTCGCTGGCTCGATCGCCCACGGACCCTGCTCATCGACTCGGCTCGGTTGGAGTCCGGCGAGGCGCTGAGGGACGACTTCCGTGCGGCGGCGGCTGCCGAGATCGAGCAGTTCAAGGCGGAGTACCGCCGCCGCTCTCCCGGCGCGGACGTCGATCAGCTGACCGACGAGGACCTGCTGCGTGAGGTCATGAACACCGTCGGCAAGCCCGGGCGGCTCGGCGGGGACCTCCGATGCATCGTGTCAGTGTCGATGCTGACCGAGGGCTGGGATGCCAACACCGTCACCCACATCCTCGGCATTCGGGCCTTCACCAGCCAATTGTTGTGCGAGCAGGTGGTCGGCCGAGGGCTGCGCCGGCGGTCCTACGCCATCAACGACGCCGGCCATTTCGACGCCGAGTACGCCACGGTCTACGGGGTCCCGTTCTCGTTCATCGGCGGGACACCCGGGCCTGACCCGCGACCCCAGCCGCCCGCCCTGCACGTCCGGTCCGAGCTCGGCCGGGAACACCTGCGGATCACCTTCCCTCATGTCACCGGGTACCGGTTGGAGATCCCGGACCTCGAGTTGCACCTGGACCTCACCGACGCTCCGCGGTTCACGGTGACGCAGGAGCAGGTGGCGATGTGGACGCAGTCCGCCGCGATCGTGGGCGAGGACGACGACGTCGACCTCCGGGAGCGCCTCGCCTCGAAGCGCGCGCAGCAGGTCGCCTACGAGATCTCGCGGGACGTCACCGACCGGTGCCTGGCCCTGGACAACGGTGACCGTAGGCCTTGGCTGTTCCCTCAAGTATGCGAGCTGACGAGGCAGTGGCTGGACACGATGGTCGACCTTGACGACGGGTTGCCGGTCGGCTTCCTCACTCTCGCCGAGGTCCAGCGCCGAGCGGCGGAGGCCGTCCATGCCGTCCTGCAGAGCCACGGCGACCGCCGCGCCCGGCTGCGGCCCATCCTCCGCCACCTGGACCCTCTCGGCTCGACTGCGGGGGTCTCCTTCCTGACCCGCAAGCCGGCCATCGAGACGACGCGGTCGGAGGTCAGTCACGTCGTCCTCGATGGCAGGGGCGGCAACACGTGGGAACAGATCCTCGCCCTGGAGTGCGAACAGCACCGCGACATCGCCGCCTACGTGAAGAACGACCACGTGGGGTTCTCCATCCCCTACGTCCACAAGGGCGTGACGCACTCGTACGTGCCGGACTTCCTGGTCCGACTCAAGGAGCGCGCCGGTGACCCGGCCGCGGTGCGCACGCTCATCGTTGAGGTGTCGGGTGGGCAGAAGAGCCCCGGGCCGACGGCCGAGAAGGCGTTCACGGCACGCCAGAGGTGGTGCGCCGCCGTCAACAACCACGGCGGCTTCGGCCGCTGGGGCTACGTCGAGGTCACTGAGATGACGACCGCCCGCCAGGCGTTGT
Source organism: Kineosporiaceae bacterium (assembly GCA_050329415.1). Taxonomy (GTDB): domain Bacteria; phylum Actinomycetota; class Actinomycetes; order Actinomycetales; family JBBAYJ01; genus JANNOG01. The sequence continues at coordinate 342 of JBHJOS010000092.1, read as the reverse complement.
TGCAGGCCATCGACGCCCTGTACGCGGACCAGCCGATCGTCGGCGACCCCGACCTGCTCGACACCACGCTGATCGGAGCCTGACCATGCCGCGCCGCGCCAGGAAGCCCGCCGGACCCACCCCTGTCGAGGCCACCGTCCACGGCGACAAGCGGGTCAACCTGCCGACCGCTGACGCGCACGACTTCGTCGCCCCCGAGGTCGAAACGGTCAAGCGGCTGGTGTGGGAGCGGGACCCGAGCCTCGACCCGCAGCTCGTGTGGCGGGGAAAGGACGACCGCGCCGAGCAGCTGGTCGCCGACGCCCCACCGATCTACATCCAGGAGAAGATCGACCCGCGGGT
>JBHJOS010000165.1:0-2648 GCA_050329415.1 Kineosporiaceae bacterium | reverse complement strand
TGCGAGGGATCACGCGGAGCCTGCTGCCGTGCAGTTCCTGCAGGCCGTGGCGGAGCATCGGCCCGTCGACCTCGGCGAGGATGCTGGCGCAGACGGTCGGCGGTCTGCACCTGATCCCGGTGACCAGCAGCGCACCGGTCCTCCTACCGGGCCCGGCTCGGAGCCTCAGGCGTCGCCCCGCCCAGCGGCGACGTCACTGCTCCAGCCGTGCCCGGATCAGGAGGTCGTGCGCCGCGGGCCCGACACCCGGGTCCGCCGGCAGCGGTGACGCGGTCTCGGCCGCGTCCAGTGCCGCTTCGAGGGCATCCGCCAGGACGACGGGGGGGTGGAGGACCTCCAGGAGGTTCGGGTTGGCCTTGAGTGCCAGCTCATGCTGGTACGCCGTTCGCAGCGACACGTGTTCCCGCCCCGCCGAGGTCAGCCGCCCGTCTGCGAGCTGGATCTCGTAGCGCGACGACCCCGGTACCGCGACTACGCGATCTCCCCGGAGTTGTTCCATTGGGAGACCCAGTCGACGACGTCGGAGGACAGCCCGACCGGGCGCCGGTATCAGCGCCACCGGCAGGAGGGCTCGTCGGTGATGCTGTTCGTAGGGGTCCGCGACACCGAGGTGAGAGGCCCGGCGTTTTCCGGACAGTCCACCCAGTCCTACTTGGGTGGCACTGTCCGGAAGGAATAGGGCACCTCACCCAGGGCGTCAACGACCGCCAACGCGCGACCACACCACCCGCCCCGACGAACCGCGCACCGGCCCCACACCAGGACGACACGGTCACCGCCACCAGAGCGGATTGGACCAGGCCCGGCCACCCCGGTCGTCCACGACCGTGACGCGCAGATGAGAGGCCGCGGCGAGGTGCCCGACCGGGATCACGCACTCGGTCAGGTCGCGACCGGTGACCAGCTCGCACCCCGGCACTCCTCCGGTCAGGAGGACCTGTCGTACCGGCGAGGACCGGACCCGCACGCCATCACCGTCGTGGCTGATGTCGAGGATCTCCGGGCCCGTGCTGGAGTAGAAGGCCCCGTTCAGCAGTGCCGCGAGCAGCGCGCCCGGCTCCAGCGACAGGGCCTTCACCTGAACCCAGGACCGGCAACCCGGCGGGTCGTGGGGTTGGAAGTGCGCGTCGTCGGCGGCATAGGCGGTCAACCGGTTCCCGCGCGCCAGCAGCACGTCGTACAGGTGCCAGCTGTCGGCGCGGCCCTCCCGGGCGGCGAGCTCGTTGTGGGTCTCCACGGCGTGAGCCGCGTCGATGGACTCCGCCTCGGCCACGGACACCAGGGACGCCGCAGGATGGGCGATGCCGACGAACGCGCCCGTGTCACGGGCGCGACGGGCCAGCAGGCGTCCGGTCTCGCCCGGCAGGAGCGGCTCGAAGTCGAGGGGCAGCCCCACGGCGATGATGTGCCACTCCGCCGACAACTCAGGCCCCGGGGCGTGCAGCTCCGCGCCGATGAGCGTCGTGAAGCCGGCCCGGCGCAGGTGACGGGTGTCGGTGACCGGGAATCCGTACTCCCGGCGGAAGTGGTCGGTCAGCGCGACGAAGTCGTACCCGGCCTCGGCGTACCGGTCCATGACCGCTTCGGGTGACAGCGCACCGTCCGACCGGTCCGAGTGACAGTGCAGGCACCCCCGCCAGAAGCGCCCCGGAGCGGAGAAGGCCGGCGGTCGCCCCGTCGCCGCGACCGCCGTCATCCGTTCTGCACCCACGGCCTGGGCTGTCCCTCCTCCCACACGTACTCGACGGTCAGCCCCACGTCCTCGGCGGCGAGCAGAACGTCGCGACGGACCTCGGCGACGACGTCGCGAGTGGCGGGCCGGCCGAGATAGGAGAGCGTCACCTGCCAACGACTATGGTCTCGAGGTTCTCGATAAAGTGAGAGATCGATACGCCCCGACTCGTCCTTCATGAGGTATCGATACCCGAATGCAGCGTCTTCGAGGTCGGTGAGCCGACCTCGAGATTTCAGTGCCAGCCGCTCTCGGATGCTGTCGAGGACCTCGTCAGTGACATCGCCTCTCAGTTGGGCCTCGAACTGCAGGGTCATCGGCACGTCAAGATCCTTCCGTCGGTCGGTTGATGATCCAGTCGTGATCGTCACGGAAGTGGACGAGGAACCCGGTCTCCGACACGTCCTTCGGACCCGAAGCAGGGAAGATCGCCCATGACACTTCACGTTCTTCGCCTTCCGTCGGCGCGAGCCTCTCACCCCATTCCACAGCCCAGGATTTCATGTGAGGGAACGCTGCCTCCGCCACCCTCTTGTTGACGTACTCGTGCGAGCCCTCCAGGAAATCCCCCCGACGGCCCGAGTCCTCCCAGGCATCTCGTGCCCGCGCCACCAGGTCGTCGCTGGAGATGTTGACGTCGTAGTCGCTCGGTTTGTCGACCCCGAGGCGGTACCCGGAGTCGAACGGGCGCGACCCGAGCCGTTCCGGATCGTCCCCCAGCCATTCGGAGAGGCGTGCCTGGGCGTCGGGGTTGTCGGCGATCCGCTCGTCGGACGCCCGCCAACCCGGCTTGTGGGGCCCTGAGAACCCGTCGGACGCGGAACCGGCCAGCCTGACGTCCACCGTGTCCGGATCGACGCCCTCCGCCCGCAGAGCGTCCCGAAGGTCGCCACGCCACTCGGCGTACGTCTCGGGG
>JBHJOS010000126.1:0-19865 GCA_050329415.1 Kineosporiaceae bacterium | reverse complement strand
CGCTCGCGGGCCTCGGGCGGCAGGCCCCGCCACGGCCGGTGGTCCATCCCGTGGCTGCCGATCGTCATCCCGGCGTCCCGCAGGGACCGGAGGTCGTCCCCGGTGAGGCTGCCGGGCAGTCCGAGGCGGCGAGCCAGGACGAAGAAGGTCGCCGGGAGGCCGCGCTCCCGCAGCGCCGGCAGCCCGTGCTCGACGTCGGAGGCGTTGCCGTCGTCGAAGCTGATCCGCACGGCCGGCCAGGTGGCGATCTCGTCGAGGACGGAACGGAACGTGTCGACGGTGACCCAGTAGCGGTCCTCGCCGGGCTCCAGCTCGCGGGCCGGCTCGCCGACGCCGTGGAAGCAGACGTTGATCACGCCGGAGTCCCGGCCGCCCGGGTCGAGGAGTCCCGGCCCCACGCCGCCGGGCCGGTGGCCGGGCGCCGGGCACGGCGGGCCGCCACCAGGGTGACGGTCGCGTACACCGCACCGGCGGGCAGCAGCCAGGGGCGCGGCAGGACCACGTCGCGCAGCCAGGACCAGCGCTCGGAGCGGCGGACGGGGCCGGGCACGAGGTCGCCGACGGGGCCACCGGCCGCGCCCGCCGCGCGCAGCGCCGCGTTCCCCCGGCGCACCCTTTCCAGCCGCCGGAGCAGGTCGCGCGTGGTGTGCGGGGCCTCGACCCGGGAGACCACGCCGGCGACCTCGACCCGCTCGCCCGGGCCCACCACCGAGTCGAGGAACAGGTCGTCGGCGACGACGTCGGGGAACTCGCCGAACCGGGAGCGGGCGGCCTCGGACAGCATGACGGCGCCCCGGCCGACCAGCGCGCCGCGCAGCCCCGGCAGCCGCGAGTGCACGGCGGTGTACCCGCGGACGACCAGCGGGCGGCCGGCTGCGACGAGCTCGCGGCGGGGGGCGGCGGCGAGGGCCGCGCCCGCCGGGTGCACGGCGGCGGCCAGTGCCCGGACGTCGGCGGCCCGCAACGCGATGTCGGCATCGAGGTAGAGCCGGGGGAACCCGACGGCGACCGTGTCGCCGACGTTGAGAGCACCCACCTTGCCGGGCTCCGGTCGGTCGACCACCCGCATTCCCGGGCGGGCGGCGGCGACGGCCGCGGTGTCGTCGGTACAGCCGTTGGCGACCACGGTGACGTCGAACTCACCGGGGGCGGCGTCCGCGAGCAGGACGTCGAGGGTGCGGCCGAGGACCGCCGCCTCGTCGTGCGCCGCGATGACGATGCTGGTCATCGAGACGATGCTAGAGGCGCCCGGCTCCGCGGGTGCGGGTTTCACCCGTTCGCGACTCCGGGAGAGCCGGCCGGGTGGACCGTGCCGGGGCGCGGTGTGGACAGGTCGACGCGCCGTCCACAGGGGCGTCCCCCGGCCCCGCGCCCGGCGCCCGCGTTCCCACAGGGTCGGCCTGGTGAGGGAGCGGGACGCGGACGACGCCGGACGGAGCCGGAACCCCGGCTCGGGCCGGCCCGGCTCTCGCCACGAGCGGGACCACTACGCCAAGCGGATGATCGATGCGGGGTTGGGCGCAGTCCTCACCCGGCTGGGGCTCCCGTTCGACGCGGCCGACCTCACGGCCCGGCCGACCGAGCTGCCGGCCAGCGCTCACCGGGCGGACCTGGTGTACGCCGCGTCGACCGGGGAGGTGGTCCACCTCGAGATCCAGAGCCGGCCGGACCCCGCCATGGGACGCCGGATGGCGGAGTACGCGATCCGCCTCGCCGGCAGCGCCCGGCTGGCGCCGATCACCCACCTGGTGCAGGTCGTGGTCCAGCTCGACGGCCCGCCGATGCCGACCCGGTACGAGATCGGCGGGCTCGTCAACCGGATCCACCTGTGGCACGTCCCCTCGACCCCGGTCGGCCGGTTGCTGGCCGATCCCGTGTTGGCCCCGCTGGCGTTGCTGCGGGGCGATCGCGATCTCGTCGCCCCCGTCGTGGACGGCATCGCGGCCGTGCGGGACCCCGCCCTGCAGGCCGATCTCGTGCTGGCGGCCGTCGCCCTGTGCCCTGCCGGGCCCCTGCGCGCTACTGTGTTGACACATGCGAGGAGGACCTTGATGAGCAGCTTTCTGGAGGAACTCGTCGCCGACCTCCGCGGCACCTATCTCGGCGGCGACCTCATCGCCGAAGGGGAGCGGACGGGCGAGCGGAGGGGTGAGCGGGAAGGCCGGCGGGACATCCTCGTGCGGCTGGTGTCGCGCCGTTTCCCGGATGCCGACCCGGCCCGGGTGAGCCGGACGGTGGACCGGATCCTCGACCAGCCCGGGGTGGATCCCCTCGACGCCGTGGACGCTCTCACCGCTGTGGACCGCTGACCGGGGCGGCCTCGCTGCTCGTCACGGTCGCCCGCCGCCGGACGCCTTCCTGCTCACCCATGCCGACCGGGCGAGCGATGTGCGGCCCCGGTTCGAGGCGTGGCTGGACGAGAGCCTCACCCGAGCGGTCGAGTGCTGGCGTCGCACCGAGTGATCACAGTGCGGTGGCCTGTCCGGGGCAGGACTGCACGTCCCGCTGCCGTGTCCCGGCCGGTGGGCGTCAGCCGTGCCTGGCCCGCCACAGGGAGTGCTCGGCGGCGATGACGGCCTCGGCCTCGTCCACGAGGTCGCGGACCCTGTCGTCATCGGAGCCGGTCCGGATGTGCTCCGCGAGGGCGGCGACACCGGCGAGGCCGTGTCCCGCGGTCGCGTAGCTGACGGCCAGCTTCCGGTGCTGCCCGGCCTCGCTCCAGGCGAGAGCCGCCGCGACGACGGCGGCCACCACGCTGAGGACGTCGACGTCGATGAGGCCGGCCGCCATGATCAGCGCCACGACGACGGCCAGCGACTCCAGTGCGAGCAGCACCGTCGCCCACCGGGCGGCGCGACGATCGTGGTCACGGGCCGCCCGGGCGTACCAGTCGCGCTGGTCGATGACTCGCCCGCGCAGGTAGGCGCTGAGGCGCTCACCCGCCGGGCGTGCTCGCAGGGCTCGCATCGCCGGTGTGATCTGGCCGCCCGACATCTCACCCGTCGGGGAGACGACGGTCGGGTCCGCGAGGAGAGCGCGCAGGACTGCACGGTCGACGGCCTCGGGTGGTTGGTCCACCTCGAACGGGCGGCCCCCGGCGGCGTAACGCCAGGCGAGGGCCCTCGCCGACTCGGCTCGCACGCGCGCCCGGTGCGACTCCTCGTCCGCCCGGGTCCGCAGCACGAAGAGTTCGAGCCCCAGGACGGCGAGCAGGGCCGCTCCGCTGAGCACCGGCCCGAGCGGCACCTGCGCCGGCTCGCTCTCGATGAGCGCTGCGGCGGCGGCCAGCACGAGCAGGACCAGGCGCGCCCGACTCGCGCGGTCGAAGCGGCCCCGCTCGCGAACGGCCACGAGGTCTGCGGCCCGGAACACCGCTGGCAGGTCGTCCGGGGTGAGCAGGGAGGGGCGCGAATCCAGGTCGTCCGCACTCACGTCGTGTCCTTCCCGTGGCCGCCGACCGGATGGCCGTGCCGGTCCGCGAGCCGATCGCAGTGAGCGAGCAGGGCCGAGACGGCATCGTTGCCGCGGCTCCAGAAGACCCGGTCGCCGACGACGTCCAATCGTCTCCGGGCCCGGGTGACGGCGACGTTGACCCGGTGGTCCGAGCCGACGAACTCGCGTTGCCGCCGACCGCTGGACTCCCCGAGCACGAGGGAGAGGATGACGATGTCGCACTCGCTGCCCTGGAAGGCGTCGACGGTGCCGACGGCGACGTGGTAACCGCCGTCCTGCCCGCCGCCGACGCGGATGCCGTCGGCGGAGAGGGTGCGACGAACCAGGTCGAGCTGGCTGCGGTACGGCGTGATGACGCCGACGGACATGCCCTCGCAGGCGTACCGGCGGACCAGGGCGAGGCACGAGGTGGCCTCATGGCCGTTCGCGCGCCGGTCCGCTGGTCGTCGCGGGGCCCGGCAGTCGTGCCACCGGACGACCGGCCCACCGTCGTCAGCCCATCCGCTCGTGTCCGTGCGGACGGCGATCCGTCCGCCGTAGTACCGGGCATTGCTGAAGCCGACGATGTCGGGATGGCACCGGTAGTGGCGGTCGAGGAGGACCACGTCGTCGCCGACCGCCCGCGCCGCGACCGTGTAGAGATCCTCATCGAACCCTGGCGTGACGTTCAGGTCGACGCCGAACCGGCCGGCCACGAGCTCGATCGCCGGGTCGGCGAGCCGGTGGACGTGGCGCAGCTGGTGGGGGTCCCCGACCACGACCGCGCGACGTGCCCTCGCCAGGAGCGGGACGGCGTCGGAGAACGCGCACTGCGAGGCCTCGTCGACCACCGCGATGTCGACGACCGGTGGGCCGCTCACGCGTGGACCGCGGCGGTGGGCACCGCCCGAGCGGCCGGCGGCCACGGACTCCGCTCCGGACCGGCGAGGCGGCAGCACCCGGCGGACGGACGCGAGGGTGCTCAACCAGGCCGGGAGCACCCCGACGGCATCGGCGACGAGCTTTCTCGGCGGCAGTGACGCATCGCCGGACCGTGTCAGCCAGTCGAGAACGGCCGCACGTGCCGGTGCCGGAGCACGGGCGAGGCCGTGCGCGAGCTCGATCCCGCACAGGTGGCGTCCAGCCTCGCGACGGTGACGCGCCCGCCCGTCGTCAGCCATCGTGTCGTCCAGGTCGTTCCAGCCCGGGATGTCACGCAGCCGTTCGTTCAGATGGTCCGACAGGGCTCGCAGCCGGATGACTGCCGCCCCGCGGGCGACGTCTCGCCGGCCGACCCCGCCATGGCCCGGCCCGCGCCTCAGCGACCGGCGAAGCTCACGACGCACCGGCCGCAGCACCCACCAGCCCGCGGGCTTGCGCGGGAGTCGTCCTCGGCGATCGACGCGGCCACGGTCGCGGCGGGCCAGCTGGTCGCAGGCCGTACGCAGTCCACCGTCGCCCGGCTGCCGCACGGCCGCCGCCACCGCTTCCGGCAGGTCGTGGTCGACGTCGTCCAGGTGGACCCGGCACGCCTCGTGCAGCCGTTCGAGGCCGAGTCGTCGATCCGCGTCGTCGTAGGACGCGGCCAGCGAGTGCAGGACGCCGGTCCATGCCAGACGCGCCTCGGTGAGCGCATCCCGGCTGGGTGCGGACCGGTCTGCCCATCGCATGGTGGCGGCCACGGCCGTGCGGAGCGCGGGGTCGAGCTGCGTGCTGCCCGCACGCATCGCGAGTCGGACCGGGTCGTCGCCATCCGTCGCGAGCGTGGTCTTCTCCGCCACCGAGTCGACGGCCTGGTTGTTGGACGAGGCGACGGCGATGGTCAACCCCGCGGAGCGGGCGGCTGCGACCAGGTTCGAGATGAGGGCCGACTTCCCCGTGCCGGGAGGGCCGGTGACGACGGTGAGCGGCTGGGTCAGCGCCCGGGCGCACGCGATGTCCTGGGCGATCGACGTCGGGGACAGGTTCCGGTGCGCGGTCAGGCGTCCCGCCCAGCGGCGGTGGGCGTCCCCGTGGACGAGGAGGTCGAGCGGGCCGGGTCCGTCCGCGCCATCGGTCGCCAGGTCGTCCAGGTCCCTGATTCGGTTCGCGGTGCGAGGGCCCGCTCCGGGCCGGAACAGGACCGCGGAGTTGCACGCATGGCCCGGACGCAGTGGTCCCAGTCTCGTCGGGTCCGGCTCCAGCGGTATCCCGAGGTCGCGCAGGAGCACCCGCAGTCGTTCTCCCGGCTCGACGTCGCCGCTGTCCTGCCACGCGTGGACGGCCTCGCCCCGCTGCAGCTCGGTGACGCCGGGGAGGTCGATCGAGGTGTTGACGGCGACCGGTTCGCCGATCTCCAGGACGAGGAAGCCCGGGATCCGGGGCGAGCGGAGCAGCGTGACCGGCAGCGCGAGGAAGGGTTCGACCGAGCTGCCCCGAGACGGTCCCCGGTGCGAGCCGGCCCCGGGTTCGAGGGGGTGGCAGTAGACGGGATACCCGAGCATCAGCCGCTCGCCGCGAGGGTCGTCCAGCTCCTGAGCGAGGAGGAACCGGTGTGCTCCCGGATCGTCCGGGATCTCCTGGACGCCCTCGCCGCCTGCGGAGACCAGTGTCTCCTGGCCACTGGTGAGGACGTGCGCGTCGGTGGCCTTGCCGGGGTCGCAGCGCCAGGAGCCGTGGTCGGAGACCCGCAGGCATCGCCCGTAGTGGGCGTAGAGGCGCTGGGCGGCGGTCCCGGCGTCCACCGGGGTTCGCCGGACTCGGTTCAGGTCACGGGCCTTGACGGACAGCTCGTGTCGTCCCTGCCACTCGTTGACCCTTCCCGTCGCCGTGAGCTCGTGGCCTCGGGCGGGCAGGTCGTCCGGGTCGAGCCCCCAGGCGACACAGCGGGCGTGCCCGCCCGGGACGAGCAGGTCGATCACGGCGCGCGATCCGCGCCGGCCGCCCCCGGGATGCCAGCTCGGCTCCGACGCGACGACTCCCTGGACGGTGAGCCTCGTGTTCGGCGGCTGGAGGGCCAGCGGGTCGTCGGACCACGTGGTGTCGATCGTGGGGGCTGCTCGACCACGTCCGGCGAGCCGGACGATGAGCCCCTCCAGCCGAGTCACGGGAAGGGTCATGGTCCGCCCGTCCCAGCCGGACAGGTCCACCGACTGAAGGAGGGCCAGGCCCAGCGGCGGGTTCACGGGCTCGAGGGCGACGGGGACGAGCTTGCGCTGAGCCCGGGCTCGGTACGCCTCCTCCCGGACCCAGGGCCGGGTGACCGACGCGGCGGACCAGCACACCACCACGGCGGCCGAGGAATCCATGGCCGCCTCCAGGTGATGCGGGTACTCGCCGGCGGCCGGCAGGTGGGGGTCCCAGAAGACGGCGAGCCCCCGCGACCTCAGCAGGCGAACGAGCGGCTCGACCCGCGCCGAGTCGGCGTGCGCGTAGCTGACGAACACGTCGTGGCGCCGCTGACCTCGATCAGGCGACGAGGCGGTCATGCTGCCCCCCCACGCTCGCGAACCCACTCAAGTCACGCACAGTACTCGAACAGTGACATCCTCATGGTGAGCCGACGGCGGCTCCCTGTTGTCAGGCGGCTCACTATCGTGTCGAGCGTGGACATCGGGCACCGGTGGCGTCCGATCGAGGACCTCTCGCCCCGGGACGCCGACGCGGCGAGCCGGGAGTTGCCGCCCCTCGCGCGGGTGTGGCAGGACGAGAAGCGAACCATGGCCGACGAGGCCGCCGTCCGCCGCTTCACTGAGCGACTCCATCGGGAGTGGGCGATCGAGACCGGCATCATCGAGCGCCTCTACACGCTGGACCGCGGAGTCACCACCCTGCTCATCGAGCGGGGCATCGACGCCTCGCTCATCGACGACCGGTCGACCGACTCCGACCCGGAGATCGTGGCCGCGACGATCCGCGACCACCTCAACGGCATCGACTTCGTCTTCGACCTGGTCCGTGGTCGGCGTCCACTCACCACCAGCGCCATCAGGGAACTCCACGCCCTCATCACGCGCAACCAGCGGACGACCACGGCGGTGGACCAGTTCGGGCGACGGTTCGAGGTGGAGCTGCTGCACGGTGAGTACAAGGCCCAGCCGAACAACCCGACGCAACCGGACGGGCACATCCACGAGTACTGCCCGCCGGCGCAGGTCGCCTCCGAGATGGACCGGCTCGTCTCGATGCACGAGGCCCACGTGCGGGACAGGATCCCGCCGGACGTCTGCGCCGCCTGGCTGCATCACCGCTTCGCTCAGATCCATCCGTTCCAGGACGGCAACGGGCGCCTCGCCCGCGCGCTGGCGTCGCTCGTCTTCGTCCAGGCCGACTGGTTCCCTCTCGTCGTGACCCGCGACGACCGGTCGCCGTACATCGCGGCGCTGGTGACGGCGGACGGCAACGGCCTGGGTGACCTGGTGCGGCTCTTCGCGGCTCGCCAGAAGAAGGCCCTGGTGGGGGCGCTCGGCATCACTCGGGAGGTGACGCGGGACGCCGTCCGTCTGGATCAGCAGCTCGACGCGATCAGCGAGCTGTTCAATGATCGCGACGCGCGGCGGCGCGATGAGGTCGACGAGGCGACTCGCCTGACGGAGGAGTTGTGGCGCCTGGGCGGCGACCGCTTCGACGACCTTCGGGCCCGGTTGGAGGCGGCGATGGGAGGCCGGTCCGCCGGGCGGCGGGCCTTCGTCGACTCGGCGCCGAACAGCGACTCCCAGAAGCGGGCGTGGCACCGCTGGCAGATCAGGAAGGCGGCCGAGCAGCTCGACTACACGCCCGGGACGACGGACTACGCCGCCTGGGTGCTCCTGGGGCTCGTCACCGAGAGCGGGCGGGCGGAGATCCTGCTGGCGCTGCATCAGGTGGGTCCGCAGTACAAGGGGGTGGTCGCCGGGCTGGTGTGCTTCTACCGGCGCGAGAGCGCGGACGGCGGTCACGCCGTGGAGCTGCGAGTGACATCGCCCGACGCCTTCCTGCTCACCTCCGCCGACCGCGCGGCGGATGCCCGCCCCCGGTTCGAGGCGTGGCTGGACGAGAGCCTGACCCGCGCCGTCGAGTGCTGGCGGCGCACCGAGTGATCGGGCCGTGGCCGACCGGGTCGAGAAGTCACCGCGCCGCTGACCCGGCCGGGGCGTTCCGGCCACCGGTCCGGCCCCCAGCCCCTACCGTGACCCCGTGGCGAACTCCACGGGGACCGGGGGATGAGCGTCGCGCTCGCCCCGATCACCGACGCCGACCTGCCCGCCGTCGGCGCCTTCCTGCACCGCCACCTCAACCCCCGGGTGGCGCCGGACGCCTGGGCCCGGGCGCTGCGGGTCCCGTGGCGGGCCGACGCCCCCGACCACGGCTACCTGCTGCGCGACGGTGACGACGTGGTGGGCGCCTACCTCGCCTTCTACTCCGAGCGCGAGATCGCCGGCCGTCGCGAGCGGTTCTGCAACCTCGGCGCCTGGTGCGTCCTGCCCGAGCACCGGTTCCGCGGACTCCGCCTGCTCAAGGCCCTGATCTCCCGACCGGACGTCCACTACACGGACCTCTCACCGAGCGGCTCCGTCGTCGCCCTCAACTCCCGGCTCGGCTTCTCCCACCTCGACACCACGACGACGCTCGTCCCGAACCTGCCGTGGCCGCCGCTGCCCGGCGACGCCCGGGTCGTCGCCGACCGGCGGCGGATCGAGGAGGTCCTCACCGGCCCGGAGCTGGACCTGTACCGGGACCACGCGGGTACGGCCGCCGCCCGGCACGTGGTCCTCGTGCAGGGCGGCCGCACCTGCTACGTGGTGCACCGCCGAGTCCGGCGCAAGGACCTCCCGCTGTTCGCGGCGATCCTCCACGTCTCCGACCCGCTGCTGCTCGCCCGGTCGTGGCGGCCACTGGCGCGACACCTCCTGGTGCGGCACGGTGTGCCGCTCACCCTCGCCGAGCGGCGGATCGCGGGCCCCGCGCCGACCTGGGCGATCGGCCCGGTCCGGGCGCGGCCGAAGATGGTCCGCAGCGCCCTTCCGGCGCACCGCATCGACGACCTGTACAGCGAGCTCACGTGCGTGCCCTGGTAGGAGCGAGCATGCGGATCCGGATCCACCACCTCGTGGCCCAGGCGGCGGCCGCGCGACCCGACGCCCCCGCCCTCAGCCACAAGCACGTCACCCTGACGTACGCCCAGCTGTGGCACGCCGCCGGGAGCGCCGCCGGGCTGCTCGCCGGGCTCGGGCTGCGCCGGGGCGAGCGGGTCGCGGTCTACCTGGACAAGCGCCCCGAGACGGTGGCCGCGATCGTCGGCACCTCGCTGGCGGACGGCGTGGTCGTCCCCGTCAACCCGCTGCTCAAGGCCCGCCAGGTCGCCCACATCCTCGGCGACTGCGACGTCCGCGTCCTCGTCACCTCAGCCGAGCGGCTCGACCTCCTGACCGGCGAGCTCGACGCCTGCGAGGCCCTGGAGCATGCGGTGGTGGTCGGCGGGGACCCGCCGCGCGGACCTCGGTCCCGTGGTCCGGTCGTGACGTCCTGGCAGGCGCCCGGCCAGGACTCCGCAGCGCCCGGCCAGGTCCCCCCGGCCACCCGGGGCGGGACCGGGGACGTCGGCGTCGACGGCGACCTGGCGGCGATCCTCTACACCTCCGGCAGCACCGGGCGGCCCAAGGGTGTGGTCCTCAGCCACCGCAACCTCGTGGTCGGTGCCGAGAGCGTCAGCCACTACCTGGGCAACACCGCCGACGACGTCGTCCTCGCCGCCCTGCCGCTGAGCTTCGACGCCGGCCTCAGCCAGCTCACCACCGCCTTCGCGGTCGGCGCCCACGTCGTCCTGCACAACCACCTGCTGCCAGCGGACGTGGTCCGGCTCTGCGCCCGGCACCGCGTCACCGGACTCACGTGCGTGCCACCGCTGTGGATCCAGCTCGCGGGCGTCGACTGGCCGCCGGATGCGACCCGCCACCTGCGCTACTTCGCCAACACCGGCGGGCGGATGCCCCGGGCGACGCTGCAGCGGCTGCGGTCGCTGTTCCCGGCGGCCCGGCCGTACCTCATGTACGGGCTCACCGAGGCGTTCCGCAGCACCTACCTCGACCCGGCCGAGGTCGACCGGCGCCCCGACTCCATCGGCCGGGCGATCCCCAACGCCGAGATCCTCGTGGTCCGGCCCGACGGCACCGAGTGTGCCCCGGGCGAGCCCGGCGAGCTGGTCCACCGCGGGCCGCTGGTCGCGCTGGGGTACTGGAACGACCCGGAGCGGACGGCCGAGCGGTTCCGTCCGGCGCCCGGCCGCGACCCCGGGATCACGACCCCGGAGATCGCCGTCTGGTCCGGGGACCTCGTGGTCCGGGACGGCGACGGCTTCCTGTCGTTCGTCGGCCGCACCGACGACATGATCAAGACGTCGGGGTACCGGGTGAGCCCGACGGAGGTCGAGGAGGCCGCCTACGACACCGGCCTGGTGCGCGACGCGGTCGCGGTCGGCGTCCCCGACGACCGGCTGGGCCAGCGGATCGTGCTGATGGCCACCCCGGCGGGGACGGAGCTCGACCCCGGGGAGCTGCTGGCCCGGCTCCGCCGGGCGCTGCCGCTGTTCATGATCCCGTCGCGCGTCGACGTCCGCGCCGACCTGCCGCGCTCGCCCAACGGCAAGTTCGACCGGCCGGCCCTGCGCGCCGAGGCCGAGGCGGCCGCGGACCGGGCCGCGGACCGGGCGCCGGCACCGTGACCCACCCGACGATCGCGCGGTTCGGGGTCCGCGACGGGCGCCTGCTCGTCGGCGGCGTCAGCATCGACCGGCTGGCCGAGCGAGTGGGCAGCACCCCGTTCTTCGCCTACGACCGGGCGCTGCTGACCGGGCGCGTCGACCTGCTGCGCCGCACCCTGCCGCCGGGCCTCCAGCTCAGCTACGCCATCAAGGCCAACCCGATGCCCGCGGTGGTCCAGCACCTGGCCCGGCTCGTCGACTCCCTCGACGTCGCCTCGGCGCTGGAGATGCGCACCGCCCTCGACACCCCCCTGCCCCCGGAACGGGTGAGCTTCGCCGGGCCGGGCAAGACCCCGGCCGAGCTCACCCAGGCGGTCGCCGCCGGGGTGACGGTGGAACTGGAGTCGGCCACGGAGGCCGCGCGCGTCCGCGACCTCGGGCAGCGGCTCGGCGTGCGGCCCCGGGTGGCGGTCCGGGTCAACCCGGACTTCCAGGTCAAGGGCTCGGGGATGCGGATGGGAGGCGGCCCGCAGCAGTTCGGCGTCGACGCCGAGCAGGTGCCGGCCCTGCTGGGCGACCTGGCCGCCGGCGACGTCGAGTTCCTCGGCTTCCACGTCTTCGCCGGGTCCCAGAACCTGCGCGCCGAGATCCTCGCCGAGGCCCAGCGCCGCACCGTCGAGCTGGTGACCCGGCTCGCCGCCGCGGCCCCCGGGCCGGTGCGCTACCTCAACCTGGGCGGCGGGTTCGGGATCCCGTACTTCCCCAAGGACACCCCGCTCGACCTGCCCGCCGTCGGCGAGACCCTGGCCGACCTCATGGCCGGCCCGATCAGCCGCGAGTTCCCCGCCGCCCGGGTCGTCGTCGAGCTGGGCCGGTACCTCGTCGGGGAGGCCGGGGTGTACGTCACCCGGGTCGTCGACCGCAAGGAGTCCCGCGGGCGCACGTTCCTCGTCGTCGACGGAGGGCTGCACCACCAGCTGGCGGCCTCCGGCAACTTCGGCCAGGTCGTCCGGCGCAACTACCCGCTCGTGGTCGGGAACCGGATGGGCGAGGCGGCGGCGGGCCCCGCGAGCGTCGTCGGGAACCTGTGCACGCCGCTCGACCTGCTCGGCGACCAGGTGGAGCTGCCGGCGGCCGAGGTCGGGGACCTCGTCGTGATCTTTCAGGCGGGGGCCTACGGCCGCACGGCGAGCCCGACCGCCTTCCTCAGCCACCCCGAGCCGGCCGAAGTGCTGGTCTGACCCCGAAGGACGAGGACACCCATGGACGCCACCGCCACCACCCTGGACGAGGTCCGGGACGTCGTCGCCGAGACCCTGGGCCTGCAGGACCGCGCCGGGTCACTCGACGCCTCGACTCCCCTGCTGGGCGAGCTCCCGGAACTGGACTCCCTGGCGGTCGTCGAACTCATCACGGCCCTGGAGGACCGGTTCGGCTTCGAGGCCGACGAGTCCGAGGTCACCGCCGAGGTGTTCGAGACGCTCGGCAGCCTGGCCGGCTTCGTCGAGGCCAACCGGCCCTGACGGCGCTCACCCGGGGGACGGTCGCGCCACGGGTCGGGGCGGCACCAGCCGGTCCAGGCCCCCGATCAGTCCGAGCACGAGGAACGTGAGCCCCGCCGCCTTGGGGAACGCGAACGCGTCGAACAGGGCGAAGCTCGCGGCCCCCGCGACCAGCGAGGCCAGGAGGGCCTGCGCGAGCTGCCCGGTCGCGGCGTCGGGTGCCCGGCGGCGCACCCGCCGGGCCACCACCACCCCGGTCACCACCAGTCCGAGCAGCGCGGCCAGGCCGACCACCCCCAGCTCGATGGTGATCAACAGGTACTGGTTGTCCAGGATCCGGTACTCCGGCAGGAACGTGGCGAGGCCCCGGCCGAACACCGGGGCCCGGGCGATGAACTCCGCGGCGAGGCCGTAGCTGTCGGTGCGGGAGGCCGCGCTGGTGTCCACGCCGATCCGGGTGAAGAGACCGAGGATCGCGCCCAGCATGCCGGGCACCGCGACGTACACGACACCCACCATGGCGACCCCGCCCACGACCGCCAGCCCCCGCGCCCGCCGCGACATCGCGGGCAGCATCAGCAGCAGGGCCAGGGCGAGGCACAGGACGGCCGAGCGCGACACCGACACCGGGATGGCCAGCGCCGTCGCGGCCACCGGGTACCACCGCACGAGGCGCCCCCGGTGCTCGTCGGTGAGCGCGTAGTGCAGCGCCAGGGGGAACAGCATGGCGATGGCGACGCCGAACTCGATCGGGTGGGCGGCCGTGCCCGCCGGGCGCAGGAACCCGGCCCGCTCGGCGACCCCGAAGCCACCGCCGTTGTCGGTGAGGCCGGGCAGGCGGAGGTACTCGACGAAACTCAGGCCCGTCCAGAACTGGGCCAGGCCGAGGGTCGCGACCGCGGCCCCCGCCAGCACCACCCGCCGCAGCAGGACGTCGAGCCGTTCCCGGGACGGGATCCGGTCGTCCGCCACCAGGACGACCCCCAGCAGTCCCAGGACCGCGAGCATGCCCCGGTCGGCGGCACGGGCCTCGGCGCCGTCGATCGGGCGCAGGTTCGCGACCACGTAGGCGACTCCCACGACGGCGACGAACAGCAGCATCGCGACCCGGACGGGGTGCCGCCGGGGATCGGGCACGTACTGCCGGGCGAGGCCCTGTCCCACCCACCACAGGACCAGGGCCATCGCGACGACCTGGGCCGGCGCGCCCGCGGCCCCCAGCGGGCCGATGACGTACACCGAGGGGATGGCGAGCAGGAGGACGACGTAGCCCGTGAGTGCCGTGGTCCCGTCGTCCCCGACGCGGCGGCGGGTCCGCGAGCCCTCCCTCCCGGTGGCGTCCGGGCGCGGAGGGCTGCCGGGACGGCTCACTCCGCCCGGCCCCCGGCCGTCGCGGTGACCGGTTCGGACTCCCGCCAGGGTCCCGGCGGCGGGCCGAGCGGCGAGGAGACCACCATGCGCGACGACTCCCGGCGCCTGCGGCGGGCCGCCGCCGCCCCGTCGACCGCAGCGGCTGCCAGGTACGTCAGCGCCAGGCCGCCCACGGCCGCGACCAGCACGCCCCGGATCTGGCTGCGCCGGCTCGGTTCCGGCTCGCTGCCCTCGGTGATGACCGACGAGGTGATCCGCGCCGGGCCACGGACTCCCACCGACTCCTGGAGCTGGTCGAGCCGGGCCGGCAACCGCTCGAGGAGGATCGCCTGGACCGCGGTCGCGTCCGTCGGCGCCCCACCCGTCACCTCGACGACGACGACCGGACCCACGCGGGCCGGGTCCCGTCCCACGAAGTACTCGGCGTCCTGCGCCGCGGTGGCGACCTCGTCCTGGACCGCGGCGTCGCTCATCGCGGTGCTCAGCACGTCGGCCATGCCCTCCAGGCCGCCGAGGTTGAGGTACGGGTTGACGGGAACGCCGTTGACCCGGGACTCCGGCGGCAGCATGAGGACCGTGGCCGTCGTCACCCACCGGGCCGGGAACATCGTCGCGGCACCCGCGCAGAGGCCGACCGTCACCAGCACCCCGGCCACGAGCACGTACCACCGGCGCAGCAGGATGCGCCAGTCCGACAACAGCACCGGCCACCTCCTCCGAGCGCAGGTCACGTCACGTCGCTGCGGCCAGGGTAGGGGTGGCGGGGGCCTCGCTCGGGCGGTTCTCGGCACGCCGCCCGCCGGGCGGGTGCCCGGGGTTCGCCCGGACGGTTGACGGGGGGGACCGGGATTGCGCCGCAGCCGGTGGTCACGCCGGGGCGGACCTATAGTGACGACGTACGGAAGCCCTGGTAGGAGGCCCGAGTGGCGCTAATGCACCTGGTGCGGGCCGTGGGTCGTCACCTCGGCGTGGTCGCCGTGGGGGTGGTTCTCACCGCAGCGGTGCTGCTCGGCCTGGAACTCACCCGGACGGGTGTGTACCAGGTCCGCGCCGGGGTGGTGCTGGCCCCGCCCGAGGGTTCCGGAGTCGTCAACCCGCTGTACCGCCGGGAATACAGCGTGATCGCGACGGCCGGCCTGATCACCAGCATGGTCAACGCCGACGACCCGGCGGTGCGGACCTCGTCGAGCTCGGTGAGCCTGGCCGGTCAGGGCATCTCCGACGGGTACTCCGTGACGTTGTTCAACCGCGGCGGGCAGTGGGTCTACGACTACGACCGGCCCGTCATCGACGTCCAGGCCGTCGGGCGCACCCCCGAGGACGCCGGCCTCAACTTCGACCGGGCGCTCTCGGGCCTGACCGCGGCCCTCAACGAGCTCCACGACCGGTCGGAGGTCCCGGCTGCGGGGCGGATGCGGCTGCAGCTGGTCCCCGACGACCCGGTGCTGAGGTACGGCGAGGGCCGCCCGATGCAGGCCCGGGCCGTGGTCGTGCTCCTCGGGGCCGGCCTCACCCTGGCCGCCGTGGCCGTGCGGGACGCCCGCCGGTCCCGGCCGGCCGTCCCCGGGGCGTCGGCCGATCCGGCGAACCCGGGGCCGGATCCCGCCGATCCCGCTCTCGCGGTCCCGGTCGTGGGGCAGTCTGGGCGGTAGCGCCCCGGTCCGCGGCGCGCGGGAACGAGGAGACACGCAGTGCCGCAGCGCAGTCCGACCCGCGTGCTGGTGATCGTCCAGAACCTCCCGGTGCCGCTCGACCGTCGGGTCTGGCTGGAGTGCCGGGCACTGCGGGCGGCCGGCTACGGCGTCAGCGTCATCTGCCCGCGCGGCCCGGGCGACCCCGCGCACCACGAGATCGACGGCGTGCACCTGTACAAGTACCGCCCGCCCCCGCCCGCCCGCGGCGCGGCCGGCTACCTCCTCGAGTTCCTCTACTGCTGGGTGCGGACGGCGTGGCTGTCGGTCGTGGTGCGGCGTCGGCACGGCTTCGACGTGATCCAGGCGTGCAACCCACCGGACACCTACTGGGCGCTGGCGGCGCTCTGGCGCCCGCTCGGCGTCCGCTTCGTCTTCGATCAGCACGACCTCAATCCCGAGCTGTTCCGTTCCCGGTTCGGCGAGCCCGCCCGGGCCCGGGACCGGGTCCAGCTGCGCGGCCTGGAGTTCCTCGAGCGGATGACCTACCGGCTCGCCGATCACGTCATCGTGACGAACGAGTCCTACCGGCGGGTGGCCATGACCCGCGGCCGGCTGCCGCGCGAGCGCACGACGGTGGTCCGCAGCGGCCCCGACACGGCGGCGATGCGGCCGCTGCCGGGGGTGCCGGAGTTGCGGTCCGGCGCCCGGCACCTGCTCGCCTACGTCGGGATCATGGGTCCGCAGGACGGGATCGACGTGCTCCTGCGGTGCGTGCGCCACCTGGTCCACGACTTCGGTCGCACCGACGTCCACGTCGTCCTGATGGGCTTCGGCGACGTCCTGGACGACATGCGACGCTACGCCGTCGAGCTCGGCCTCGGCCCGTACGTCACCTTCCCGGGCCGGGTGGACGCCGCCGTCATCGCCGACCAGCTGTCCTCGGCGGACCTGGGACTGTGCCCGGACCTGCGGACACCGCTCAACGACGTCTCGACGATGAACAAGACGATGGAGTACATGTCGTACGCGCTCCCGGTGGTGGCCTTCGACCTCGTGGAGACCCGGTACTCCGCTGCCGACGCCGCGGTGTACGTGCCCAGCGGCGACGAGGCCGGGTTCGCGGCGGCCGTCGCCGCCCTGCTCGACGACCCCGAGCGCCGCCGTGCCATGGGGCTGGCCGCCCGGCGCCGTTGCGTGCGCGACCTCGACTGGCGACCGCAGGCCGAGGCGTACGTCGGGGTCTTCGACCGGCTCACCGGCCGGCCGGTCCGGGACCCGCAACCCACCTGGCCCGCGGCTGAGCGCCGGCGCGGGGCGGGGACGCCGCCGGTGCGGGGCGGTCGGCGGGCGGTGGAACTCCGGGGCCCGGAGGCACTCGCGGACTTCGTCGTGAGCCGGGGACTGCCGGTCCCGGGGGAGCAGTCGCGGGCACATCCGCCGGCGGATCAGCCCGCGGATCTGCCCGATCCCGCCCGCCGGTGACCGCGGACCGCTTACCATGACGCCTCCATCAGTGGGGGGACGTGCGAGAGGGAGGGTGTCCCTCGTGGCTCCTTGGGCTCGACGCGTACCGCGCCGCGCGGTCCTCGCCGCGATCGGCGGCAGCGCCGCGGTCGCCGCTGCCGTGGCACTCGCGTTCGTCCTGCCGCGGCCGGACACCCTCGTGCCGGTCCCCTCGCCCACGCCCACGGACACCTCGGCTCCGTCGTCGAGCCCGTCCGAGGAGCCGCCGGTCGCCGCCCTCGGCGAGGCCACGTCGACCGTGGTGCCCTCGGTGCCGGCGGAGCCGTCGGAGCCGTCGGCGCCCGGATCGGCGTCCGACCCGACGCCCGCGGACGACGACGCCGAGGCGGCGCCCGACGAGCCGGCCCCCGGGGCTGGGCCGGGCGCGGCCGGGGGTCCGCCCCCGTTGTCCGGGTACCCGGACTCCGCGACGACCGGCTTCCCGGACGGCACCGCGCTGGCCCCGTACGGCGGCTCGTGCGACGTGACCCGGGACACCGTCATCGAGCGAGCGCTCGTCCGGTGCCGGATCGTCGTGACGAACGGTGCCGATCTCGTGATCCGGGCGAGCCGGGTCGAGGGTGTGGTCGACATCGAGGACCGGACCGCCTCCGTGCTCATCGAGGATTCCGAGATCGACGCCGGGACCCAGCAGACCGCCGCCGTCGGCTACGTCAACGTCACCGTCCGCCGCTCGGAGATCCGTGGTGGCCAGCACGGCGTCAACTGCGTCGCCAACTGCCGGGTGGAGGGGTCGTACCTCCACAGCCAGTTCGTCTCGGCCGGCAGCGGCGCGCACCTGCAACCCTTCCTGTCCAACGGGGCCCAGGACGTCGTCCTCGTCGGCAACACCATGTCCTGCACCGTGAACAGCAACGCCGCCGGGGGCGGGTGCACCGCCAACGTGTCGATCTTCGGTGACTTCAGCGGCAACTCGAACTTCCTCATCGAGCGCAACTACTTCGTCGCCTCGCAGGCCAACGGGTACTGCGTCTACGGCGGGACCGATCCCGGCAAGCCGTACGGGCGGGACGTGTCGGGAATCCGCTACCTCGCCAACGTCTTCGAGCGGGGTGGCAACGGCACGTGCGGCTACTGGGGGCCCGTGACGTCCTTCGACCGCTCGGCGCCCGGGAACGTGTGGTCGGGCAACGTGTGGGACGACGGCACGCCCGTCACGCTGTGACCGACCGGCCCGGAAGCGGCCCGGTCACCCTGGCGGGGCTGGCAGCGATGGTCGCCGAGACCCTGGGGGTGCCACCCGCGGGCGAGGCCGTGGACGACCCGCTCCCGCCGGTCGCCACCGAACCGGTCGCCACTGAACCGGTCGCCACTGGGCGGGATGTCACCGGGCCGGGTGTCACTGGGCGGGGTGTTGCCGGGCCGGGTGCCACCGGACGGGTCGAGGCCGTGGCCCAGGAGCACGGCGTGCTCGGTCTGCTGCCGGCGCACGGGCCGTCCGGGGCCGCGGTGACCCGGTTCCGCGCGGAGAGCCGGGACCGGCTGGTCCGGGCTCTCGCCGATCTCCGGACCGTCGCCGCCGGGGCGCGCCGGGTCGGGGCACCGCTCGCCGTCCTCAAGGGCGTCGCGCTCGCGACGTCCGTCTACCCGCGCCCCGACCTCCGCCCGTTCGCCGACGTCGACGTCCTGACGACCCCGGCCGCCTTCGGTGACGTCCTCGCCGAGCTGGAGGCCGCCGGCGGGCGGGTGCGGACCCGCAACTGGACCGCCATGAGCGAGCTCCGCTCGTCGGAGGTCACGGTGCTCATGCCGGCCGGGACCGCCGTGGACCTCCACTGGCACGTCGTCAACCTCGCCGGGCTGCGTCGCCGGTTCCGGCTCGGGACGCAGACGCTGCTCGACCCCGGCCCCGGCGGCGGGGCCGGCCCGGAGGGCACCGACGTCCCCCGCCCCGAGGCCCACCTCGGCTACGTCTGCTGGCACCTGGTCGTCAGTGGCGGCGTCCGGCTGCTCTGGGCCTGCGACGTCGAGCTGCTCGCGCAGCGGGGAGGCGTGGTGGCCGCGGACCTCCTGGCGTGGACGCGCCGGACCCGCACGACGCTCACGGTGGCCGTCGCGCTCGACTTCGCGGCCGCGCTGTTCCCCGGCGGGGCCGCCGCCCGGCTGGCCGCGGCGTTCCCGCCCTCGCCGTGGCGCCGGGCCAACGCCCGCCTCAAGCACGCCGTGGTCTCACGGCCGGTGGGGCGGTGGTCGGGGTCGTTCCTGCCGCGGGCGACCCGGACCACGACCTGGGACTCCCTGGCGGCGTTGCGTCCCCCGCTCGCCGCGCTCACCGGCCGGCTCGCCCCGGACCAGGAGACTCTCGACATCATGCCGATCGACTCCGGGGGGCCCGCGGGTCGGGCGGCCTACCTGCGGGCCGTGGCCACGGGGCGGTGGTGAGGCGCGGGCGGTCGATCCGGCTTGGGTCACCCGTCGGTCACCGTGGGTGTTGCTGCCCCGTCTCCTGACGCAACGAACTGGCACGGACCACCCGATTGCGCCGCATGTCGTCGGGTTCCGCCCTAATGTCGAGTGATCGCCACCCAGGGCGGGTGGCCCGTGACGGACCATGGAGTTGCGTGATGGCAGAGACGCCGACCGATCGAGTGCTGATGAGCCGCCGCCAGGCCCTGCGGGCCGGCGTGCACGTCGCTGCGTGGACCGTTCCCGCGGTGGGCGCGGTCGCGGTGACCGCGTCGAGCGCGCAGGCCGCCAGTCCGCTGCCCAACCCCGGCGGGCACGAGCCCGTCAAGCCGTCGCACA
>JBHJOS010000130.1:0-6590 GCA_050329415.1 Kineosporiaceae bacterium | reverse complement strand
CGGTAGTGCGCGAAGGCCTTGTTGGACTCCGCCATCTTGTGCATGTCCTCACGCCGCTTGACCGCCGCACCGAGGCCGTTGCTGGCGTCGAGGATCTCGTTCATGAGCCGCTCGGTCATGGTCTTCTCGCGCCGGCTGCGGGCGAAGGTGACGATCCAGCGCAGCGCGAGGGTGGTCGACCGGGAGGGGCGCACGTCGACCGGCACCTGGTAGGTGGAGCCGCCGACGCGGCGGGACCGGACCTCCAGCGCCGGCTTGACGTTGTCGAGGGCGCGCTTGAGCGTGATGACCGGGTCGGTGCCGTTCTTGGTCCGGCAGCCCTCGAGGGCGCCGTAGACCGTGCGCTCGGCCAGGGACTTCTTGCCCTCGACGAGCACCTTGTTGACCAGCTGGGTGACCAGCGGCGAGGTGTACACCGGGTCGACGACCAGGGGCCGACGGGGAGCGGGACCCTTGCGGGGCATCAGCTCTTCTCCTTCTTCGCGCCGTAGCGCGAACGGGCCTGCTTGCGGTTCTTGACCCCCTGGGTGTCGAGGGAACCACGGACGATCTTGTAGCGGACGCCGGGGAGGTCCTTCACCCGGCCGCCGCGGACGAGCACCATCGAGTGCTCCTGCAGGTTGTGGCCGACGCCCGGGATGTAGGCCGTGACCTCGATGCCGTTGCTCAGCTTGACGCGGGCGACCTTGCGCAGCGCGGAGTTCGGCTTCTTGGGCGTCGTCGTGTAGACGCGCGTGCACACACCGCGACGCTGGGGCGAGCCCTTGAGTGCCGGGGTCTTGCTCTTCTCCGGCTTGTCCTGACGGCCCTTGCGGACCAACTGCTGAATAGTGGGCACCGGTGTCCGTCGTTCCTTCCGTCGTCGTTCCCGTCGTGCTGAATGGCTCAGTCGTCATCGCCCGCCCGACCCCCGCGCTCGGGCGTGTCGCGTCACTCCAGCGTACCGAGCCGCCACGTTCTCAGGAGACGACAGCCGTGGGAGCCCGGCGACACCGGGCAGGCGCGACCACCCGGAGTGACCGGGCGACCGGATGAGGCTACCTGTGTGACAGAGCCCAGGTCAAAAGCCACCCGCATGGACCCCTCAAGGAGGCCGGCGCACCCAGGAAGCCGGTCCCGTGCGATCCTCGGTCGATCACCGCGTCGACGGAGGCCGGCCCATGACCGCATGGCAGGTGCGCGACTTCGAGCCCGAGGACCTCGAGCAGGCGGTGCGCCTCGACCTGGTGGCCGCGCCGCCCGAGGAGTCGCCGGTCTTCGACCTGTCCGAGGTCGTGGCGGCCCTGCACGAGCGGCAGCCCGCC
Organism: Kineosporiaceae bacterium; assembly: GCA_050329415.1. Lineage (GTDB taxonomy): Bacteria > Actinomycetota > Actinomycetes > Actinomycetales > JBBAYJ01 > JANNOG01. The sequence continues at coordinate 5,286 of JBHJOS010000130.1, read as the reverse complement.
GTGGTCGCGAGCGCCGGCGGGCGCCTGGTCGGCTGGGCCGCGGGCCGGGTCGAGGGCCCCCGCGCGTGGGTGCTGCGGCTGGCGGTGGAGCCGCAGTGGCGCGGCCACGGCCTCGGCAGCGCGCTGCTGTCCGAGCTGGAGCACCGCCTGCTGGCGATCGGTGCCCGGCGGCTCAGCGCGGTGGTCCCCGACGGTCCCACCGCTACCCGGGCCTTCGCGAACAGCGGCTTCACGCAGCGCGCAGCGCTGGTGCTCCACGAGAAGCTCGAGACCGTCGCCCCGCGCGACGCGGCCCGCCTCGCCCGGCTCGCCGGGTCGGTGCCGCCGGCGGGCCTGTGGGAGCAGGTCGCCGGGATGCAGGCCGAGAAGCACCTCATCGAGCGCCGGGTCGTCCTGCCGCTGGCCAGGCCGGAGCTGGCCCGGGAGCACGGGGTGGACCCGCCCCGCGCCGTCGTGCTGTTCGGTCCGCCGGGGACCGGGAAGACGACCTTCGCGAAGGCGATCGCGAGTCGCCTCGGCTGGCCCTTCGTCGAGCTGTTCCCCTCCCGCCTGGCCACCGGCGACGGCGGCCTGGCCGCCGGCCTCAGCGGCGCCTTCGCCGACGTCGGCGAGCTCGACCGGGTGGTCGTGTTCATCGACGAGGTCGAGGAGGTGGCCGGGGACCGGGGCACCGGACTCGGTTCCGCGGCGGTGGTGAACGAGCTGCTCAAGGCCATCGTGGCGTTCCGGGAACGCGCCGGTCGGCTGCTCGTGTGCGCGACGAACTCGGTCCGCAGCCTCGACCCGGCCTTCCTGCGCCACGGCCGCTTCGACTTCGTCCTGCCGATCGGACCGCCGGACCACGAGGCCCGGTCGGCCATGTGGCGCCGGCAGCTCGCCGCCGCGGGCGAACCGGACGTCGAGGTGGTGGCGCTGGTCCGGGCGACGGACGGCTTCACCCCCGCCGACATCGGGCACACCGCCCGCACCACCGCTCAGCGGGCGTTCGAGCGCACCGTCGAGACCGGCTCGCGCACCCCCGCCGCGACCGAGGACTACCTCGCGGTGGTCCGGGCGACCCGGCCCACCGTGACCCGGGACATGGCGCGCTCGTTCGAGGACGACATCCGCGACTTCTCGCGGCTGTGACGGCGGCGGCGGGCGAGGGCACCCGACGATCCCGCGCCTACCGCTGCCCACCGCCGTCCGCGGGCGCCGGCCGCGCCACCGTCAACGGCACGCGCAGCGCCGTGAGCGCGGGACCGGCGTAGGTGGGCGGGACGCCGCGGGGCAGCTCGGAGCCGAAGAGGACCACGAGCTCGTAGTCCCCGGGCGGCAGCGGCGGTCGACTCGCCATGGCCGTCGGCGCCGCGCCGGCGGGGGCGGCACCGGTGGCCGCCGCGCCGCAGACGGCCAGGACGACGCCCACCGAACCGTCCGGCGCCGGCGCGGGGTAGCCACCGACGACGTCGCCACCCCGGACCACGACGACCGCCAGGGGCCGCGGCGGCTCCCCGGTCGACGAGGTCAGGGTCAGGGGCACCGACGCCCCCGGGGGTGCCACGGCGGGCACCTCGGCCGCGGCCCCGGGGGGCGCGGCCAGCTCGCCGACCGTGCCGCAGCTCGGCAGGCCGGCCGGCGACGCGTACCCCGCTCCCACCCGCGCCGGCACGTCGGGCGAGCCCACCATCGACGCGACGGCCACCCCGACGAGGGTCATGGCCGTCAGGCCCACGGCCACCCCCACCGCGGTGACCGCCGCCCGGCGGACCACCTGTCGCTCGTCCTTGTGCATCGTCTCCCCCTGCCCGAAAACCCACCCCGGCACACCCGGTCGCCGTCGACCTTCGCGCAGTGGTCAAAATACCGCGAAAGCGTGCCCACCCGACACCCGTCACAGGTGCCGGTGCGGGTCACCCGGTCGCGGAACCCCGGAGCCGGCGAGTCAGGAGCCGGCCCCGGTGGGCTGGCGACTGGCGTCCCGGACCAGCACGGGCACGTCGATGATGAGAGCGACGTCGCCGTTGCCGAGAATGGTCGCCCCGCCCACCCCCTGGACGTGCCCGAAAAGCGGTCCGAGCGGCTTGATCACGGTCTGGAACTCACCCTTCAGGGTGTCGACCACCAGCCCGGTCCGGCTCCCGGCGTACTCCACCACGACGACGTTCTCGCGCCGGGCCGGCTCGCCCGCCACGGTGAAGTGGGAGCGCAGCCGCACGAACGGCAGCACCTCCCCCCGCAGGTCCATGCAGTCGCGGGTGAGGCCGGACGACGGCAGCTCGACGCACTCGACCACCCGGTCCAGCGGCACGACGAAGGTCGCCCCGCCGACCCCCACGACGAACCCGTCGATGATGGCCAGCGTCAGGGGCAGCCGGATCCGCATCGTCGTGCCCTCGCCCGGGCGGCTCTCCACGTCGACCGTCCCCCGCAGGGCCGCGACGTTGCGCTTGACGACGTCCATCCCGACGCCCCGCCCGGAAAGGTCCGTCACCTCGGGGGAGGTGGAGAAGCCGGGCTCGAAGAGCAGGGCGTGGATCTCCTGCTCGGACGGCGACGCCGACGGGTCCACGAGGCCGCGCTCGATCCCGCGGGCGAGGACCGCCTCGGTGTCGATGCCGCCGCCGTCGTCGGACACCTCGATGACGATGCTGCCGGAGTCGTGGAAGGCGTTGAGCCGCAGAGTGCCGCGGGCCGGCTTGCCGCGCGCCGCACGGACCTCGGCGGATTCGATGCCGTGGTCGAGAGCGTTGCGGACGAGGTGGGTGAGCGGGTCCCCGATCTGCTCGACGAGCGCCTTGTCGACCTCGGTGTCCCCCCCGCTCACGATCAGCGCGACGTCCTTGCCGAGAGCGGTGCTGACGTCGCGCACCACGCGCTGGAAGCGACTGAAGGTGGTGCCGATCGGCACCATCCGCAGCTGGAGGGCGCCGTCGCGGACCTCCTCGACCAGGCGCATCACCTCCCCGAGGGAGCCCTCGAGCGCCTCGTTGCCGCTGAGCTGGGAATGCAGCGCGGCGCCCGCGCCCGCGATGACGAGCTCGCCGACCGCGTCGATGAGCCGGTCGAGCCGGTCGGCGTCGACCCGGATCGTCCGGGACTCCGCGGAACCACGGGCCGGGCCGGCCGGCGCGGGGCCGGATCCCCGGGGGGAGTCGGCGACGGCCCGCCCGGCGGGGGCCGCGTCGACGGCGGGCCCGGCAGGGACCGTGGGCGCCGGGGCGGACCCGCCCGCGGTCGGCGGCGCGTCCGCGGGGTCGACCGTCGACGCGGCCCCCGCCGGGCCCGTCGCGGGAGCCTCGGCCTCGGGCGAGGCGCCCTCCGCCAGCTCGTCGGCGAGTCCGCGCACCCACGTCGCCACCGTCGCGGACAGCGGGCCGTACGAGGCCGCGATGTCGCTGAAGGCCGACACCGGGTCGCCGGGCATGACGACGCGGATGTCGCTCTCCTCGCGCACGAAGTCGAACACGCCCTCGAGGGCCTCCCGCGGCTCGTCCGTCCGCAGGGCGACGAGGAACGCGAGGTAGCACTGCTCCGGGTCCAGCTCGTCGGCTCCGGGCAGCAGGCCGTCGAGGCACTCGACGGCGACCGGCTCGCCGAGGGTGGCGAGGTACCGGAGGAAGGACAGCGGGTCCATCCCGGTGCGCAGGCAGTCCGGCCCGAACCGCAGGCTCAGCACGGCGGTCCCGGGGGCCGCGGCCACGGGCGGCGCGACCGGCTCCAGGGACGTCCGGGGGGCCGGCACGGCGGCGGCCGGTGCCTGGGCGAACGGGCGCAGGGCGGCGAGCAGGACCTCACCGGCGGCCTTCTCGTCGGGGGTCGCCGTGGTGCGGCCCTCTCCCACGGCGGCGAGCAGCCGGGCCAGGTGGTCCCGGCACGGCAGCAGGGCCCCGACCAGGTCCGGCGTCACCGGGACCGACCCGGCGCGCACCAGGTCCAGGACGTTCTCGACGACGTGCGCGAACTCGACGATCATGTCGAGGCCGAACAGCCCGGAGGACCCCTTGACGGTGTGGACGGCCCGGAAGAGTGCGTTGACGATCTCCCCGGCGTCGTCGCCCGCGCCGGACTCCAGCGCGAGCAGGCCGGCCTCCATCTCGTTCACCAGGTCGTCGGCCTCGATGACGAAGGTCTGCAGGGCGGCCGCCATCTGCTCCTCGAGCTGTGCCGTGCTCATGAGTCCGCTCCCTGGTCGGTGCCGTCGACGAGTCGGGACAGCCCGGCGAGCGTCAGCGCGTCGCGCGCGGCGGGCGACGGCGACACGATCCGCGCCGCGCCGCCGGCGGCGCGGGCCTCCGCGAGGGCGACGAGGACGACCTGGAGCCCGGCGGTGTCCATCTCCGACACCCGGGAGAGGTCGAGGGTGAGGGTCTCCCCCGCGGTCGCCGCCGAGGTGAGCACGGCGGCCCGGGCGGCGGCGGTCTGCACGGTGAGCTCGCCGGTGGGCCGCAGCGTGCGGCCGGCGCGGCGAGTCACGGCAGCACCAGCTTCGAGACGGCGGCGAGCATCTGGGGCGGCTGGAACGGCTTGACGACCCACGCCTTCGCGCCGGCCGCCTGGCCCTCCCGCTTCTTGGACTCGTCCGACTCCGTGGTCAGCATCATGATCGGCGTGAACCGGTACGCGGGCAGCTTGCGGACCTCGCGGACGAACGTGAGGCCGTCCATGTTCGGCATGTTGACGTCGGAGACGATGAGGTGGACCTTCCGGCCGTCGAGCTTGGTCAGGCCGTCGCGGCCGTCGACGCCCTCGACGACGTCGTAGCCGGCTCCGCGCAGGGTGAGACCGACGACCTGGCGGACCGACGCCGAGTCGTCGACGATGAGGATGGTCTTGCTCACGGCGCTCCTTGGGACGGGCGGCCGACCTGCGGCTGCCGGGGGCTCAGAAGAAGGTGATCTCGGTCTCGCGCACGGCGGCCGGTGCTCCCGAGCCGTGCACGTCATGCTCCTCGGCCATCGTGTAGCTGCGCTTGAGCACCTCGGCCAGGTGTTCGGCGTCGACCGGCTCGAGCCCGGCCGGTCCCCCGGCGCGGGCCCGCTCCAGAACCCCCGGCACCTCGTCCATCGCCTCGGCGACGTGACCGAGGGTCTGGCCGATCCGGTCCTGGAACTGGAACCGGACGATCGAGTCGGAGACCTCGTGCTGGATCCCCTCGGCCACCGAGCCGAGCTCGTCGGCGGAGTCCCGCAGCCCGCCGACGACCCCCTCGAGGTCGCCGAGGACGGACTGCACCCGGGCGTTGGCCTCGGCCACCATGGTGCCGTCGGTCTCGGCGCGGTCCTGGGCGGCCCGGAAGGCCGTGGT
>JBHJOS010000149.1:0-12185 GCA_050329415.1 Kineosporiaceae bacterium | reverse complement strand
CCGAGGCCGCGCAGGCCGAGGCGCGCCTCGCCGGCACCCGGGCCCACGCCGCCGAGGTGGCCCGGGCCGGGGCGGTGGGTCAGCGGGACGCGGCACTCGCCCAGGCGTCGGCGCGGGAGGCGTCGGCCCGCGAGGCCGGGACCCTCACCGCCGCCCTCGGCCCACTCGACGAGCGCCTGACCGCGATCGCGCGCCAGGTAGCCGAGATGGAGCGGGACCGCAGCTCCGCGTCCGGCCGGCTGGCCGAGCAGATCCGCACCGTGCACCAGATGGGTGAGGGGCTGCGGGAGCAGACGGCCACCCTGGCCGGGGCGCTGCGCTCGTCCAACACCCGCGGCACGTGGGGTGAGGTGCAGCTGCGTCGGATCGTCGAGGCGGCCGGCATGGTGCAGCGGGTCGACTTCGACGTCCAGGCCACCATGACCGGCCCGGACGGCACGACCGTCCGCCCCGACATGGTGGTCCGGCTGCCCGATGGGCGGTGCATCGTCGTCGACGCCAAGGCGCCGCTCGCGGTCCCCGGCGACGGCGGCGACGCCGATCACGCGGCCGCCGAGCAGGCCCGCAAGCTCCGGTCCCACGTGTCGGCGCTCTCGGCCAAGCGGTACTGGGCCGGGGTGGCCGCCACGCCGGAGTTCGTCGTGTGCTTCGTCCCCGCCGAGTCCATCCTCTCGACCGCCGTGACCGCCGACCCAGCGCTGCTGGAGGACGCCATGACGGCCAAGGTCGTCGTCGTCACGCCGGTCACCCTGCTGGCGTTGCTGCGCACGGTCGCCATGACGTGGCGCGAGCAGGCGGTGCACGAGAACGCCGAGCAAATGCTGGACCTCGGCCGCCAGCTCTACGACCGGCTCGGCACCGTGGCGGGCCACGCCGACAAGGTCGGTCGGTCGCTGGACCGGGCGGTCGGCGCGTACAACACGTTCGTCGGGTCGTTCGAGGGCCGCCTGCTCGTGACCGCCCGCCGGATGAACGACCTCGGCCTCACCGGTGACGTGGCGGCCCCGCCGCTGGTCGAGCGGGACGCCCGGGCCTTCGTCGCCCCTGAGCTGGTCGCGGCGCCGGGTGTCCACGACCCCGGGGCGCTGCCGGACGACGAGCCCTGGGAGCGCGACGAGCTGCTGGAGCGGGCCGTCCAGGAACTGCGCGCGGTCACGCCCCCGACGACCCGGGACGGCACCCGGGCGGCATCATGATCGTGTGCTGACGGTCTCTCCCGAGGCGCCGGACTCTCCTGACTCGCGGGCCCTGGTGGACGAGCTGACGGCCGAGCTGGCGACCGAGGGGTACCCGCCGGAGAGCACCCACGGGTACGACGTCGCCACCCTGCTCGCCCGCGGCGTGACGTTCGTCGTCGCCCGGGTCGATGGGGTGCCGGTGGGGTGCGGCGGCGTGCAGGTCGTCCAGGACCCCGGGGGCGAGGCCTTCGCCGAGCTCAAGCGGATGTACGTCCGCCCCGCTCACCGGGGCGCCGGGGTGTCCCGGGCGATCCTGCAGGCCTTGGCCGGGCACGCCGGGACCGACGGCGTCCGGGTGCTGCGCCTGGAAACCGGTGTCCGCCAGCGCGCGGCGCTCGCCTTCTACCGGCGAGAGGGGTTCACCGAGATCCCGCCGTTCCCCCCGTACCGGCTCGACCCCGAGAGCGTCTTCCTCGAACGGCGGCTCACCTTGACCTGACGAGGTCCTGCCCCGGCCGTCCGGCCTATCGTCGGCGCATGTCGACGGCGGTCGAGATCGAGATCGACGACCGGGTGGTCCGCGTGACCAACCCGGACCGGGTGTACTTCCCCGCCCGGGGCGAGACGAAGCTCGACCTGGTCCGTTACTACCTGGCGGTCGGCGACGGCATCGTCCGGGCGCTGCGGGACCGGCCCTGCATGCTTCACCGGTTCCCCACCGGGGTGACCGGCGAGAAGGTGCACCAGAAGCGGTTGCCGGCCGGCTCTCCCGACTGGATCCGCACCGTCCGGGTCCACTTCCCGCGCTGGAACCGGCACGCGGACGAGCTGTGCGTCCAGCACGTGGCCGACGTCGCCTGGGCCGTCCAGATGTCGACCGTCGAGTTCCACCCCTGGAACTCCCGGGCCACCGACACGGAGAAGCCCGACGAGTGGCGGATCGATCTCGACCCCGGCCCGGCCGCCACCTTCGACGACGTCCGCACCGTCGCGGGCGTGGTGCGCGAGGTCCTCGACGAGGTCGGTGCCACCGGCTGGCCCAAGACCTCCGGCGGCAAGGGGATGCACGTCCACGTCCGGATCCCGCCCCGGTGGGGGTTCCCCGACGTCCGCAACGCGGCGTGGGCGTTCGCGATCGAGGTCGAGCGCCGGCTGCCCGACCTCGTCGACCTCACGTGGTGGCGCAAGGACCGCGACCCCGCCACCGTCTTCGTCGACTACAACCAGAACACCCGCGACCACACGCTGCGCAGCGCCTACTCGGTGCGCGGCGTGCCCGAGGCGGTGGTGTCGGCACCGATCACGTGGGACGAGGTGGCCGACGTCGAGCCCCGCGAGCTCACCATCGCGACGATGCCCGCCCGCTTCGCCGAGCTCGGCGACCTGCACGCCGGGATCGACGACGCCGTCTTCGCCCTCGACCCGCTCCTGGAGTGGGCCGCCCGCGACGGGCTCAAGAGCCAGGAGACCCCGGCCCGCAGCTCCCGCGCGGACCTGGACTGGGGCCCGTCCGGCGGCGGCCGCCGGCCGGGGCGGACGCCGTCCTGACGAACGCAGACGCGACGTCGGGCACCGCGCCACTTCGCCCGAACCACATGATCGAACTCATGCCGGCGCAGGTTCCCGGCGCCGTGAACCTGCGATTGCATGAGTTCGATCATGAAGCCGCGAGAGCGACGACGAAGAGCGCGGCGGCCGCCGCCCCGGCGACGGCGCGGACGTGGTTCGCCGCGGTCCAGCGCTGCTGGTACTCCCGCCACAGCCCGGAGGCCGCCGCCTCGTCCGGTGTCACGGCAGCCAGGCGGTTGTTGAGCGGGACGTGGAGCGCGACCGTGATCCCGAGGACACCCACCAGGTAGACGGCCGTCCCGGCCACCGCGAGCGCGACCGCGGCCCCCTGGACCGCAGCCACCACAGCGGCAAGCGCGGCGACCAGCCCGGTCCCGAAGTACACCGTCATGAACGACGGCCGGACCGCGGTGACGTTGATCGACTGCATGGCGGCCGCGCCGGCGGGCGGGTCCAGCCGCGCGAGCGCCGGCATGACGAACGACGAGAAGGCGAACAGCACCCCGCCGCTGGTCGCGGCCCCGACGGCGGCGACACCGAGCAGGGTGACGAGCATGGGCGAGGGCACGACCTCAGTCACCGGGACACCCTGTCAGCCGTACAACCCCAGCGCCTCCCCCAGGACGCGACCGGCCGCGGTGACCGGAAGCTCCCGCCCCGCCCGGTGGTCCGCCCACACCCGCTCCAGCGCGGCCCGGGCGGCGGCGGGCGACACTCCCGGCTCCGCCGCCAGCAGCGCCGGGACCAGCCAGTCGACGTCGACCGTGCCACGCGGCGGGCCGAACACCCGCTCGCCGCTGTCCCAGTCCGTCGGCCCGACCCCGTCAGGCACTCGCGGCGGCCCCGCCGGCCTTCGCGGCCTTGAGGTCGCGCCGCAGTTCCTTCGGCAACGAGAACAGCAGGTCCTCCTCCGCGGTCCGGACCTCCTCGACGTCGCCGTAGCCCCGTTCGGCCAGCCAGGCGAGAACGTCCTTCACGAGCACCTCGGGCACCGAGGCACCCGACGTCACCCCGACCGTCGTCACGCCGGCCAGCCACGCCTCGTCGATCTCACCGGCGTGGTCCACCCGGTAGGACGTGTCGGCCCCGTGCTCGAGCGCGACCTCGACCAGGCGCACGGAGTTCGACGAGTTCGCCGACCCCACGACGATCACGAGCTCGGCGTCGCGGGCCAGCTTCTTCACGGCGACCTGGCGGTTCTGGGTGGCGTAGCAGATGTCGTCGCTGGGCGGGCTCTCCAGAGCCGGGAACCGTTCCCGCAGCCGGTCCACGGTCCGCATCGTCTCGTCCACGCTGAGAGTGGTCTGCGACAGCCACACCACCCGGGACGGGTCGCGGACCTGGACCTGGTCGACGTCGTCCGGGCTCTCGACCAGCTGGACCCGGTCGGGCGCCTCGCCCGCGGTGCCCTCGACCTCCTCGTGGCCGGCGTGGCCGACGAGCAGGATGTCGTAGTCGTCGTCGGCGAACCGGACCGCCTCGCGGTGCACCTTCGTCACCAGCGGGCAGGTGGCGTCGATGGTGTCGAGGCGCCGCTCGGCGGCCTCGGATCGCACCTGCGGGGACACCCCGTGGGCGCTGAAGACGACGCGTGCGCCCTCGGGCACCTCGTCGAGCTCCTCGACGAAGACCGCTCCCCGGCGGGCGAGGGTCTCGACGACGTGCTTGTTGTGCACGATCTGCTTGCGGACGTACACCGGCGCCCCGTACAGCTCGAGCGCCTTCTCGACCGCGATGACGGCGCGGTCGACGCCGGCGCAGTACCCGCGGGGGGCGGCGAGCAGGACACGCTTGCGCGACGGGCTCGGCTCGGTGGCGGATGCGGTGCTGGAGGCGGTGCCGATCTCCGGGTGGCCGGGGGTCGCAGTCACACCCCCATCGTAGGTTTGGCCCCCATGGGCCCAGTAACCGGGACCGTCGCGGCCGAGCCGCCGCCCGCCCGGTCGACCGACACCACTGCCGACCGGCCGTGGCCGCTGCGCCTGCTCACGACCAAGATCGCCGGATACCTCGACAAGCTGCCCACCGTCTGGGTCGAGGCACAGATCGTCGAAGCCAAGCGCCGGCCCGGGTACCCGACCGTCTTCGCGACCTTCCGGGACCCCGACGCCGACCTCTCGATGTCGGCCGTCCTCGACGCTCCCCTGCTCGACCGCCTCGGTCCGCAGGCCGGACCCGGCACCCGGGTCGTCGCGCTGGTCCAGCCGCAGTTCAACCCCCGGCGCGGCACGCTGACCCTCGGCGTGCGCCAGCTGCGCGCCGTCGGCGTCGGCGAGCTCCTGGCGCGGATCGAGGCACTCAGGACCATGCTGCTCGGCGAGGGGCTGTTCGACGCCGGGCGCAAACGCCCCCTGCCGTTCCTGCCGCGCACCGTCGGCCTGGTCTGCGGGCGGGCCAGCGCCGCCGAGCGCGACGTCGTCGAGAACGCGCGCGCCCGCTGGCCGGCGGTCCGGTTCCGGACTCTCGAGGTCCCGGTCCAGGGCGAGGCCGCGGTGACCGAGGTCTCGGCGGCCGTCCGGGAGCTGGACACCGACCCCGAGGTGGACGTCATCGTCGTCGCCCGGGGTGGCGGGTCGCTGGAGGACCTGCTCCCGTTCAGCAGCGAGGCACTGGTCCGGGTGGTGGCTGCCGCCACGACGCCGGTGGTGTCCGCGATCGGGCACGAGGTCGACACCCCGCTGCTCGACCTCGTCGCCGACGTCCGGGCTTCCACGCCGACGGACGCCGCGCGGCGCGTGGTCCCCGACGTCGCCGAGGAGCGCGCCCGGCTGGCCCAGGCCCGGGAGCGGGCCCGGCGGGGCGTGGCCGAGCGGGTGCGGGCCGAGCGCCGCCGCCTCGCCGACCTGCGGGGACGACCAGTGCTCGCCGATCCCCACCGGTGGCTCGAGGGCCTCGTGGACCGGATCGCGGAGCTGCGCCGACGCGCCGGTGACGGCGTCCGTCGACGCTGCGCGGCGGAGGCGATGGCGCTCGCCCACCAGCGCGGTCACCTGCGAGCGCTGTCTCCCCAGGGCGTCCTGGACCGGGGCTACGCGATCGCCCGGACGGCCGCCGGGGACGTCGTGCGAGACCCCGGCCAAGCCCCCCCGGGAACCGACCTGACCGTCCGGGTGGCCGCCGGAACGTTCGCCGCCCGCAGCCTCGGAGAGGACTCGCCGTGACCCGGACCCCCGCCGCCCCCGCCACCGCCCCCGCCGACCGGCCCGAGCTGCCGCCGGACGTCGCGGCGATGTCCTACGAGGCCGCGCGGGACGAGCTCACCGACCTCGTCCGTCGGCTCGAGGCCGGACAGGCGCCCCTGGAGGAGTCCCTGGCGCTGTGGGAGCGCGGCGAGCTGCTCGCCCGCCGCTGCGAGCAGGTCCTCGACGGCGCCCTCGCCCGCCTCGACGCCGCCCGCCCCCGGCCCGCCGACTAGCCGGCCTGTGGACGACGCCAGCGGCCGTCGTCGAGGTGTCACCAGGATGGCGGCGTGCCCGACAGCCCATGGCGACCGGACGAGCTGCGCGGCCAGATCTTCCTCGCCGGCGATGCCCTCGCCGCCGGAACGCTGACCGAGAAGCAGCTGCGCAGCGGCTCCTGGCGGCGCCTGTTCCGGGGGGTCTACGCCGACCCTCGGTTGCCGGTCGACCACGGGCTCTTCTGCCGGGGGGCGATGCTCGTGCTCCCGGCCGGCTCCGTACTGTCGGGGCGCTCGGCGGCCTGGCTCTGGGGCGCGCGGTACGCGGCGGGCCACCCGGACCCGGTCGAGGCGTGCGTCCCGCTCGCGAGCGGGGGCCGCAACCGGCGTGGTCTCGTCCTGCGGCGAGCGGCGGTCGCGGCCCAGCACACCACGGACCGCGACGGGCTCACCGTCATGATCGGAGCGCGAACTGCGTGGGAGGTCGCCGCCACCCATCGGCTCGACGTCGCCGTGCCGGTCCTCGACGAGATGCTGCGGCGGGGCATCGTCGAGTCCGGGCCGCTCCTGGACTTCGCTGCCGGTCAGACCGGCCGGCCGGGGTCGCTGCGGGCCCGGAGGGCGATCGAGCTGGCCGACGGTGGGGCGGAGTCCCCGCCCGAGTCCCGGCTGCGACTCGCCCTCGTGCGGCGAGGTCTGGCACCCAGCACCCAAGTCCCCGTCCGCGACGCCGCCGGCCGGGTCGTCGCCAGGCTCGACCTCGGGTTCCCCGACGATCGGGTGGGTGTCGAGTACGACGGTGGGTACCACGCCGAACCTGGCCAGTTCGCCAAGGATCGACGCCGGCTCAACGCCGTCCAGGCCGCCGGTTGGGTGATCGTCTTCGTGACGGCCGCCGACCTCGCCGACCTGGACGCCGTCGCGGACCGCATCCTCGGCCTCCTGACCAGGCGCCGCGCAGTCCCCCACTGACCCACCGCGACCCCCCCAGAGACGTAACCACCCAAACACCCCCCCGGGGCACCCCCAGGCAGGACGTAACCACCCAAACGTGCCGGGGGCGGCGGACGGTCAGTCGGGGTCGAGGGCGGCGGCGACCTCCTCGAGCGGGACCAGGCCGGCCTCGCTCGGCGTGCTGAGGACGGTGACGACGTCGCCGTCGCGGCGGGCGAAGGCCCGGTCCCCGTCCGCCCGCGGCACGGTCACCCACACGCCGCCCGCGATCTCGACCTCCTGCCCGGCCGCGGCGAGCGCCGCGAGCGGATCCTCCGCCACCGCGGGGTCGGCCTCGTCGAGCAACCCCGGCCCGCGGGCCAGCCAGCGCGGGGTGACATCGACGGCCTGCTCGACGTCCACCCGGCGCCGGTCGGGGCTCAGGTAGCCGACGCGCCACTGCTGGACGCCCTCCTGCTCCTCCACCCGGGCGTAGCTGACGCGCCAGCCCTCCCCCAGCGTCTCGGGCGGCACCGCGGCGGGCAGGAACCCGAGGTCGACCTCCGCGGCCGCGGCGACCGGGTCCGCGCCCGGCTGGACGATCTCCCGCGGCGCCGGGACGAGGAGCAGGAGCAGCGCCACGGCGGCGACGAGGACGAGCAGGGTGACGACCATGTCGACGGGGCCGGGGCGGCGACGACGGGACGTCTCGGGAGCGCTCACCCGGACATGGTCCCCTGGCGGGTGTCGACACGGCCGATAGCCTGGCGGGCATGGCACGGGCGTTGGTCATCGGTGAGGCTCTGGTCGACGTGGTGGTCGACGCCGACGGCCGCGACCGGGGCCGATACCCGGGCGGCAGCCCCGCCAACGTGGCGGTCGCGCTCGGCCGGCTCGAGCACGAGGTCCGGCTGCTCACCTGGCTGGCGGCCGACGACGACGGCCGACTGATGACCCGCCACCTCGAGGACTCCGGCGTGCTCGTGCTCCCCGCGGGCCTGCGTGCGGAACGGACGTCGATCGCCCGCGCCACCCTCGACGCCCGCGGCGTGGCCACCTACGACTTCGACCTGGACTGGCAGGTACGGGCCCGCGACGCCGAGGAGACGGCGGGACCACTCGGCGTCGACGTCGTTCACACCGGCTCCATCGCTGCCGTCCTGCCGCCCGGGTCGTCGGGTGTCGAGGCCATGCTCGAGCGGCTCATCGGCCGCGCCACGATCACCTACGACCCCAACGCACGCCCGGGGCTCATGGGCGAGCCCGATCTCACCCTCGCCCGGATGGTGAGCTATCTCGAGATCGCCGACGTCATCAAGGTGAGCGACGAGGACCTCGCTTGGCTCTACCCCGAGGTGGCGGCGCTGGACGTCGCCGACTCCTGGCTCATGCAGGGCCCGAGCCTCGTCGTCGTGACTCATGGCGACCGCGGCGCCGACGTGCTGAGCCGCTCCGGGCCGGTGCACATCGACGCCGTGTCCGTGGACGTCATCGACACCGTGGGCGCGGGCGACGCCTTCACCGCCGGACTCATCGACGCCCTCGCGGCGGAGCATCTGCTCGGCGCGTCGCGCCGGTCCCGGCTCCGCTCGGTGGACCAGGGGACGCTGAGCCGGGTGCTCGCGCGCGCGGCCCGGGTGGCCGCCGTCACATGCAGCCGCCCGGGGGCCGACCCGCCGTGGCGCCGGGAACTGGAGGCCGGGGCCGCTTGACCGCAGCGGCTCCCCCGCGCCGACGACCTCAGCCCGCCCCGCGTCGCGGCAGTCCCAGCAGTCGCGGCACCCGGCGGGAGTAGCGGTCGTAGTCCGGTCCGAAGCGCCCGCGCAGCCGTCGCTCCTCCAGACCCGCCTTGAGGTGGAACACCCCGGCCAGCGCGACCGTCGCGGCCGCCCCGTGGAGGTGACCCCGGGCCACGGTCCACCCCGCCGCCGCGGCGAGCAGCCCCGTATAGACGGGATGCCGGGACACGGCGTACGGCCCGGTCGTCCGGAGCTCGGCTCCCGGCCGCGGGTCGACGAAGGGGGTGAGGTCCCGGCCCAGCGCCCCTGCTCCGGCGGCGGCGAGCCCCGCACCGGCGAGGACCAGCAGGGCACCGAGGCCACGGACCGGACCGGGCGGCCTCAGGGTCCGCCCGCCGGGCAGGAGCAGGACCGCAACCGCGGCGAGCTGGGCGGGCACGAGGAAGGCTCGCACCCGCTCGGCGAACCCGTCGGCTGCGACGGCCTGGGACGTGGTCATGACTCCAGCCTGCCAGGATGGCGCCCGTGCCGGACCACACAACGACCCCGACCCTGACGCAGCCGCCCCGGGTGCCGCCCGGGATGCGCGTGGAACGCGACACCATGGGCGAGGTCCTCGTCCCGCAGGACGCGCTGTACCGGGCGCAGACGCAGCGCGCGGTCGAGAACTTCCCGATCAGCGGCCGCGGGCTGGAGACGGCGCACATCGCCGCGCTGGCCCGGGTGAAGCAGGCGGCCGCGACGGTGAACGCCGAGCTCGGGGTCCTCGAGGCCGACGTCGCGCGCGCCATCGAGGCGGCGGCCGACGAGGTCGTCGCGGGCCCCGACCCGGCCCAGTTCCCGGTGGACGTGTTCCAGACGGGTTCCGGCACCAGCAGCAACATGAACATGAACGAGGTCCTCGCCACCCTGGCGACCCGTCGACTGGGCCGCCCCGTGCACCCGAACGACCACGTCAACGCCAGCCAGTCGAGCAACGACGTCTTCCCCACCTCGGTGCACGTCGCGGTGACCGCGGCCCTGGTGCAGGACGTGATCCCCGCCCTCGACCGGCTGGCAGATGCCCTGGAGGCCAAGGCGGGCGAGCTGGCCGGGGTGGTGACCACCGGGCGCACCCACCTGATGGATGCGACCCCGGTCACTCTCGGGCAGGAGTTCGGCGGCTGGGCCGCGCAGGTCCGCCGCGGGATCGAGCGGGTCGAGGCCGTGCTGCCCCGGGTGGCCGAGGTGCCGCTCGGCGGGACGGCCGTCGGCACCGGCATCAACACCCCGCCGGGCTTCGCCGCCGCGGTCGTCCAGCGCCTCGCCGCCAGGACCGGGCTGCCGATCACCGAGGCCCGCGACCACTTCGAAGCCCAGGGCGCCCGGGACGGCCTGGTCGAGGCGTCGGCGGCGCTGCGCACCGTGGTGGTGTCCCTGACCAAGATCGCCAACGACCTGCGGTGGAAGGCGTCCGGGCCGATGACCGGGCTCGGCGAGCTCCGATTGCCCGACCTCCAACCGGGGTCGTCGATCATGCCGGGCAAGGTGAACCCGGTGCTGCCCGAGGCGGTCCTCATGGTGTGCGCCCAGGTGGTCGGCAACGACGCCTGCGTGGCGTGGGCCGGCGCCAGCGGGACCTTCGAGCTCAACGTCATGATCCCCGTGATGGCGCGCAACGTCCTGGAGTCGGCCCGGCTGCTGTCCGCGTCGAGTCGCCTGCTCGCCGACCGGTGCGTCGGCGGGATCACGGCGGACGTCGAGCGCTGCCGCACGCTGGCGGAGTCCAGCCCGTCCATCGTCACCCCGCTCAACCGGGTGATCGGGTACGAGGCCGCCGCCGCCGTCGTCAAGCACGCGCTGGCGCACCGGCTGACGATCCGCGAGGCCGTGGTCGCGCTCGGGCACGTGGACGGCGAGCGTCTCACCGAGGCCGAGCTCGACCGGCTGCTCGACGTGACGACGATGACCGGGCGCGCGGCCGGGGCGGGCGAGTAACGGCGCTCGTGGCCGCCACTCCCGAGGGCGGGCTGACCGGCTGGGTGATCGACGTCGTCGAGCGGCTCGGGGGGCCGGGCATCGGCTTCCTCGTCGCCCTGGAGAACGTGTTCCCGCCGCTGCCCAGCGAGGTGATCCTGCCGGTCGCGGGGTTCGCGGCCGCGCGCGGCACGCTGACTCTTGCCGAGGCGATCCTGTGGGCGACCGCCGGGTCGGTGGTCGGCGCCCTGGTCCTCTACGGGATCGGCATCGCCCTGGGCACCGAGCGGTTGGCGCGCATCGCCGAGCGGGTCCCGCTGCTGACCGCCTCGGACGTGTACCGGGCCGACGCCTGGTTCGACCGCTACGGCCCGATCGCGGTCCTCGTGGGCCGGGTGATCCCCCAGATCCGCAGCCTGATCTCGATCCCGGCCGGGGTCAGCGGCATGCGCCTGCTGACCTTCGCCGTGTACACCGCGATCGGCAGCGGGATCTGGAACGTCGTCCTCGTGCTGGCCGGATACCTGCTCGGAGAGCAGTGGGACCGCGTGGGCCACTACGTCGAACCGATCGGCATCGCCGTGGTCGTCGTCGTCCTCCTCCTCGTCGCCTGGTTCGTGGTGCAGCGGGTCAGGTCGACCCGGGCCCGGACCGAGGGTTAGCCACCCAGGTCCGGGTCAGCTCCGGGCGAATCGCGCACGCCAATCGTCGCGCAGTGGCACCAGAACGGGGGCTGAGGCGTGTGAGTGTGGGGCCGTGTCACGGCCCGTGACCGACATCGGAGGTACCTCGTGCGCCGGACCGCCCTCGCTCTCGCTGCCGTCGTCCTCACGGCCGCGGCTCTCGCCGGGTGCGGCGAGGACACCGGCGACTCCGCGGACACCGACGTGGCCCCTCCGGCGCCTCCGACGGGTGATGCCGTCCCCGCGCAGTCGGAGCTGCCCAACGCCGACTGGTGAAGAGTCGTCGGCGGCCCGGCTGACTCCGCGACGGCCGGTGCGCACGTCGCGATTTCCCGACGACCTGCGGCGACGTGCTGCGTCACCGGTGCGTGTCCGGGGTGCGTTCTTGCGTGCGGGGCATGGCGGTCGAGGTGGCGCGCGAGGCGGGGGTGGCGGGGTCCGGTGGGCCGGTCGAGCCGATGGCGGCTGCTGCTGTGCTGGTTCGGCGTCGCCCGGCGGCCACGCCGTCGTCTGGCGGCGGATCCCGCCCGAACCCGGGTCTGTCGGGCGAGGTCGGGTCGTCGCTGAGCTCGGGCGCGCTCTCGGACAAGCTCTCCAAGAGCGCGTGCACTTTTCCCGAGACCTCCAACGCCAGCTCGGTCCGCGACAGCCGCTCGGCGAGCCTGGCGTTCTCCCGTCGCAACCGCTCGATCTCACGGGCGGCCGGGTCCAGCGGTGGACGGCCGCGGAC
>JBHJOS010000147.1:0-15187 GCA_050329415.1 Kineosporiaceae bacterium | reverse complement strand
GTGTGGGGCGACGTCGACCACCCCGCCGCCCGGTTCTGGGCCCAGGAGCAGGCCCTCGACATCCGCTTCGTCACCCCGTCGATCTTCGCCGAGCCGCAGGTCCCGCCGGCCGCGGGGATGCGGGCGTGGTGGCGCACCGCGGCGCCGCTGCCCGACGGGACACCCGACGAGACCCTGCTGCACGCAGCCGTCGCGGTCTACGCGAGTGACACCTTCATCCTCGAGCCGGTGCTGCGCCGCCACGGCCGGTCCTGGCTGAACTCCGGCTTCCAGATGGCGAGCATCGACCACGCCATGTGGTTCCACCGCCCGCTGCGGGCGGACGACTGGGTGCTGGTCGACACGACGAGCCCGTCGGCGTCCTCCTCCCGCGGGCTGTGCGCGGCCCGGATGTTCACCGCCGACGGCCGCCTCGTCGCGAGCGTCGCCCAGGAGGGGCTGTTCCGGCCGCGCTCGTGACGGGCCTCGGCGTCACCCGCGGCCCAGGGTCTCCAGGACGACGGGCGCGAGGCGGTCGGCGGCGGTCTCGGGCAGCCAGTGCCCGGCGCCCTGGAGGACCTCCAGCCGGTACGGGCCGTCGACGAGGTCACCGGTGCGCTCGGCACCCTCGCGGTCGATCGCGATGTCGCCCGACCCCCAGGCGTGCAGGGTCGGCACGCCGATCCGGCCCACCCGAGGCGGCAGCGACCACGGCAGCGCCCGATACCAGGCGAGCGCCGCGGACAACGCCCCGGGTTCCCGCATCCGCTCGACGTAGCGACCGGCCTCGGTGAGCGGCAGCCCGCTGCGGACGAGCAGTTGGTGCAGCCGTGCACCGCCGTCGGCCAGCAGCATGCCCTCCGGCGCCACCGGCAGCTGGAAGAAGGCGATGTAGGCGGAGCGCCGCGCCTGGCGGCCCGTGCGCATCGCCTGGACGTACGCGACCGGGTGGGGCACCGAGAGCGCCGTCAGCGTGCGCACCCGCTCGGGGTGGTCCGACGCCAGGGCCCAGGCCACGACGGCCCCCCAGTCGTGCCCGACCACGTGCGCGGACTCCAGCCCGGCCGCGTCGAGCAGCGCCACCACGTCGCCCACGAGTTCGGGGCGGCGGTAGCCGAGCCGGCCACGAGGCCGGGCGCCCGGGGAGTAGCCGCGCTGGTCCGGCGCCAGCGTCCGGTACCCCGCAGCGTGCAGCTGCGGTGCCAGGCCGTCCCAGCAGGTGCGGTCCTGCGGGAAGCCGTGCAGCATCACGACCGGCTCCCCGTCCGGCGGGCCGGCATCGGTGACGTCGAAGCGCAGGCTCGCGCCCCGGTCCTCGCGCCGGAAGCTGTCCACCCTGTCGACCGGGCTGTCCACCGGGTTCCGCCCCTCAGTCTCGGGTGAGCTTGCGGTACGTCACCCGGTGCGGGCGGGTGGCGTCGGCCCCGAGCCGCTCGACCTTGTTCTCCTCGTAGGAGGCGAAGTTGCCCTCGAACCAGAACCAGGTCGCGGGCTCCTTCTCGGTGCCCTCGTAGGCCAGGATGTGCGTGGCCACCCGGTCCAGGAACCACCGGTCGTGGCTGATGACGACGGCGCAGCCCGGGAACTCCAGCAGCGCGTTCTCCAGCGACCCCAGCGTCTCGACGTCGAGGTCGTTCGTCGGCTCGTCCAGCAGGAGGAGGTTGCCGCCCTCCTTCAGCGTGAGAGCCAGGTTGAGGCGGTTGCGCTCGCCACCGGAGAGCACCCCGGCAGGCTTCTGCTGGTCGGGACCCTTGAAGCCGAAGCTCGACACGTACGCCCGGGAGGGGACCTCGACGTTGCCGACCTGGATGTAGTCGAGCCCGTCGGAGACGACCTGCCACAGGGTCTTCGCCGGGTCGAGGCCGCCGCGCGACTGGTCGACGTAGGAGATCTTGACGGTGTCCCCGATGTCGACGGTGCCGGCGTCCGGCTTCTCCTGGCCGACGATGGTCTTGAACAGCGTCGTCTTGCCGACGCCGTTGTGGCCGATGATCCCGACGATGCCGTTGCGGGGCAGCGTGAACGACAGCCCGGCGATGAGGTCGCCGCGGTCCTCGAAGCCCTTGTGAAGGTCCGTGACCTCGATGACCTTCGTCCCCAGGCGGGGACCCGGCGGGATCTGGATCTCCTCGAAGTCGAGCTTCCGCGTGCGCTCGGCCTCGGCCGCCATCTCCTCGTACCGGCCCAGGCGCGCCTTGGACTTCGCCTGGCGGCCCTTGGCGTTCTGCCGGACCCAGTCCAGTTCGTCCTTGAGGCGCCGGGCGAGCTTGGCGTCCTTCTTGCCCTGGACCTGCAGGCGCTCCTGCTTCTTCTCGAGGTAGGTCGAGTAGTTGCCCTCGTAGGGGTAGAGGCGACCGCGGTCCACCTCGGCGATCCACTGGGCGACGTTGTCGAGGAAGTAGCGGTCGTGGGTGACGGCGATGACGGCGCCCTCGTACTGGGCGAGGTGCTGCTCGAGCCACTGCACGCTCTCGGCGTCCAGGTGGTTCGTCGGTTCGTCGAGCAACAGCAGGTCCGGCTTCGACAGCAGCAGCTTGCACAGCGCGACCCGGCGGCGCTCGCCACCCGACAGGTGGGTGACGGGCTCGTCGGGCGGCGGGGTGCGCAGGGCGTCCATCGCCTGCTCGAGCTGGCTGTCGAGGTCCCAGGCGTCGGCGTGGTCCAGGGCCTCCTGCAGGTCGCCCATCTCGGCCATGAGGGCGTCGAAGTCGGCGTCCGGGTCCGCCATCAGGCCGCTGATCTCGTTGTACCGGTCGAGCTTGGCCTTGATCTCGCCGAGGCCCTCCTGCACGTTGCCGAGGACCGTCTTCTCCTCGTTCAGCGGCGGTTCCTGCTGGAGGATCCCGACGCTGTAGCCCGGGCTGAGCGAGGCGTCGCCGTTGGACGGCTGGTCCAGGCCAGCCATGATCTTGAGGATCGTGGACTTGCCCGCGCCGTTGGGACCCACCATGCCGATCTTGGCGCCGGGGAAGAACGACATCGAGACGTCATCGAGGATGACCTTGTCCCCGACTGCCTTTCGGGCCTTGCGCATGGTGTAGACGAATTCGGCCACGAGCCGCCTCTCTCAAGTTCCCGCAGGTCAGAGGCATAGTAGGGCGGCCCGCCCGGGCGCGCGAACCCGCCGGTCACGGGGCCGGGCAGACACCGGCCCCGTGGCCGACGAGGCGGACTCACAGGGGAGCGTCGCGAGCGGTGGCGATCTCGGTCGGCGACAGGGGCCTGCCGTAGACCTCGACCTCGTCGATGCGGCCCGCGAAGTGCTCCCCCCACAGGGAGTTGCCGCCGATGACCAGCGGCCCGGTGGTGGCCCGTACGGCACCGGCGGCCGTGCTGCTCGCGACCTGCGTCCCGTCCTGGAAGTAGCGCACGGTCGACCCGTCGTAGGTCATGGCGACGTGCGTCCACGTCCCGGGGGTGAGCCGGGCGCTGCTCTCGGCCGTCGCCGTGGTCGAACCGACGACCGCCCAGCCGCCCGGCCCGCGGGAGGGCGACGCTGCGTACAGGCCGTAGGCGAGGTCGCCCCGGGCCGGGTCCTCCTTGAGCACCACCGTGCGCCAGTCGGTGACCGCCGTCGGGTTCACCCAGGCCATGACGGTCATGCCGGTCGTGAGGTCGAGGGACACCGAGTCCGGCACGGTGACCCGGGAGCCGGCGCCGTCGAACACCAGGGCGCCGCCGAAGCGGCCGCCGGCCCGGGTGGTCCCGGCCGCCGTGCCGGTGTTGCCGAGGCCCGAGGCGTCGGCGACCGCGGACCCGGACGTCTCGTCGAAGGCGTACCCGGCGACCAGGCCGGCGGGGCGGACCGGGGCGTCCGGGTTGTCGACGGTGACCGTCACGCTCGCCGGGGCCGACGCGTTGCCGGCCGCGTCCCGGGCGACCGCGGTGAGGGTGACGGGACCGTCCGGCAGCGCCCCGGCGTCCCAGGCGGCGGCGTAGGGCGCGGCGGTGTCGGTGCCGAGGACGGTCGATCCCGCGCGGAACTCGACGGCGGCGACCGCGCGGTCGTCGGTGGCGTCCGCGGTGACGGCCACCGTGCCGGCCACGGTGGCGCCGGCCGCGGGTGCCGTGATCGTCACCGTCGGCGGCGTCGTGTCCGGTGCCACGGCAGTCGCGGGCCGGTCCCGCTCGGCGAGGACCTCGGCCGGGGTGAGGGCGCGGTCGTACGCCCGGACCTCGTCGATCCGCCCGGCGAACCACTCGCCCCAGATCGCGTTCCCCCCGATCGTCAGCGGTCCCGTGGAGTTCGCCATGGTCCCCGTGGCGGCCCGCGACCCCACCAGTGCACCGTTGACGTAGGTCCGCACGGTGGCGCCGTCGTAGGTGGCCGTGAGGTGGGACCAGGTCCCCGTGGGCAGGGCGGCGCCGGCGGTCGCCGCGGTGGTACTGGTGCCGATCCGGACGTAGCCGCCGGGGCCGGCACCCGGCTCGGCCGAGTACAGCCCGTAGACCAGGTAGTTCTGGGCCGGGTTCTCCTTGAGCACCGCGGTGCGCCACCCACTGGACGACGTGGGGTTGACCCAGGCCGACAGAGTCATCGCCGACGTGAGGTCCAGCGACGGCGCGTCCGGGACGACCACCCGGCTGCTGGTGCCGTTGAAGCTCAGGGCGCCGCCGAACCGGCCGTCCGGGGTCCGGGTCGTGGCGGTCGCCGTCCCGTCGTTGCCGCGTCCCGAGGAGTCCCGGACAGCGGTCCCGGCCGCCTCGTCGAAGCCGTACTCGGCGACGAGACCCGGCGGTCCCGACTGTGGGACGGCCTCGAACCGGGCGGTGTACGTGGTCGGCACCGTCGGGGCGGCGACCAGGCGGGCGGCGTCGGTGCTGCCGTCGGCCCACGACGCGAACCGGTAGCTGGTGCCGGTCGAGGTCTGGGGAGAGGGGGCGCTGAACGAGTTCTCGGACCCGACGATGACGGTCCGGGTGAACGGCGTCGCCCGGGCCTCCGCGGAGCCGACGACGATGCCGAGACCGCGGGGCTGGGTGTCGAAGGTGAGGGTCACGGTGCGGGGCTGCAACCGCACCCGGTCGACGGCGGTGGCGCCGGCCGAGTCCGTGGCCGTCGCCTCGAACTCCAGCAGGGTGTTGCCCTCCCCGCTCCAGTCGGGGGCGATCGCGGTCCCCGACGTGCCGGTGTAGGGGTCGACGCGCCTCGTGACGCAGTCCTGGCCCGTGGCGTCGCAGGTGAGCAGGCGCACCTGCCACGTGACGTCGTCCCCGGAGAGGGCGCCGTCCTCCGGGTCGGACGCGGTCGCGGTGAAGCTCAGCGCCTCGCCGACCGCCCATGCGGTCGCCGCGTCCGGCGACGTGATGTCGATCGTCGGCGGGCCGTTGCCCGTCGTCACCGTGACCGAGGCGAGGGCGGATGCGCCCCGGGCGTCGGTGACCCGGACGGTGACGGTCGTCGCCGCCGCCGCGTACGTGCGCGACGCGGTCGGGCCGGTGGCGTCGTCGTACTGGCCGTCCCCGTCCAGGTCCCAGGCATAGGTGAGGGCGTCGCCGTCGGGGTCCGTGCTGCCGGAGGCGTCGAAGGCCACGGCCAGCGGCGCCGGGCCGGACAGCCGATCGGCGGTCACCGAGGCCACCGGCGGCGTGTTGTCGGGGAACCAGCGGATCCGCTGGATCTGGCCGCGGTCGACGTTCGGGTAGAACAGGTCCCCGTTCGGGCCGACGACCAGGTTGACGATGCCGCCCGAGGCCTGGTGGAAGAACTCGACCCGGTTCGGGTCCGGTCGGCCGTCGGTGCCCGGCATGAGCGCCCAGATGCACCGCCGGTTGTAGTCGGTGAAGAACACGGCGCCGTCGTAGCGCTCCGGGTACGGGGTGATTCCGGGAGTGGTGGGCCGGTTGTAGTAGGCGACGCCCGCGATGGACGACGCCCCGGTGGGGCAGGGGTCGCCGGCAACCGGCTTGTCGCTGTGGCGGTAGGCGTAGTACGGCGCGGTCACGGCGGAGGGGCCGGCGGCGTAGAGGTCCTCGCACAGGTCCAGGTTGCGGCCGTCGTACCCGCCCTGACGGGGGGCGCCTTCGTAGCAGGGCCACCCGAAGTTCGGCGGCGCGGCGAGGGTGTCGGGGTCGGGCAGGACGTTGATCTCCTCCCAGACCCCCCATCCGACGTCGCCGATCCACATCTCGTTCGTACCGCCCCGGAAGGAGAAGCGGAACTGGTTCCGCATCCCGTAGGCCACGATCCGCTTCTCGTTCGGGGTGGCGCCGGGCAGGTCGAACCACGGGTTGCCGGGAACCCCGTCGCCGGTGTCGGGATCGACCCGGATGATCGTCCCCGAGAGGCTGACGTCACCGGTGATCGTGCTCCGGCCGCGCACCGCGGGCGCCTGGGAGCGCAGCGCACCGCCGATGGCGTCGGCCGGGGTGGGTGCCGTGCCGGGGGGGACACCGTCCCCGCACGGGTTGACCGGGGTCGGCGTACCAGCCTGGGTGCCGCCGAGCTGGCCGTAGTCGACGACGTTGAAGCTCGCGCCGTCGCCGCCGCCCGCGTAGAGGTACCCGTCGGCGCCGAAGGCGATCGTGCCGATGGAGTGGCTGGGGAACTGCGCGCACCAGTCCTCGACGAGGACGTCCTCGCGGACGACCGAACCCGCCACCCCGTCGAGGACGAGCTTCGACAACCGGCCGCTGGTGACGCAGCCGTCCGCGGTACCGCCCGGCGGGGTCGGGCAGGAGTCGAACGTGGCTCCGGGCACCCCCCACCGGGGAGCCGGCGCCGGGTCCCCGAGGACGTGGTCGTAGGTGTACTGGACATAGAGGTACGGACGGTCCGGCCCGAAGTCGGGGTCCACGGCGAGACCCAGCAGGCCGCGGTCGGCCCAGTTGTGGACCACGGTGCGCAGGTCGGCGACCTGCTGGCGGGTGGTGTCGGACAGCCCGTCGAACCGATGGACCAGCCCCGACTTCTCGGCCACGAACACGGCACCGTCCGGTGCGAAGGCGATCTCGGTGGGCGCGGTGAACCCGGTCCACAGCACCTGGTCCTGGAACCCGGCCGGCACCGCCTGGGCCGGCGGAGCCACCGTGGCCCCCTCCACGGCGACGATGCCGGCCGCGCCGAGGGCCGCAGCGGCCACGACGGACATGCCACGGCTACGCCGAGATCGGAACCCACGGCCAGGTGGTCGCTTCGAGATGCCCATGACGTCCACCCCTCCGCCGCCGCGGTGGCCCGGACGGCCCTGCGCCGCCAGTCGCCCGGACGGCCCGATGTGAGTGGAACTGTCCTATCTCCTGGACCACATCGAGGACAACGGGCCAAAAGGGATATTTCAGTCCTCCCCAAAGAAACTGCGCACGACCGGACCGCATCGACGCCATGGGAGTGAGTCCGCCATCACGGCGGGTCGTGGGGACCCGGGGGGCCGGTGACGGGACCGAGACCCCGCCACCGGACCCGCCACTCACACGACGCCGTCCACGGCTCGCGACCCCCGCCGGAGATCAGAGGTCGACGGGGCGCAGGACGCGGTTGATGCCGTGGGCGATCTGGACGTTGCCCTCGTTGATGTCGAACTGGACCACTCGCGGGTCGCGGTCGTCGGTGTCGAGGTCGACGAGCCGGATGACGTGAGACCGCCCCCGGACGTCGACGCCGATGGCCTGGGCCACGCCGTCGACCTCGAGAGCCGTCGGCAGGTGAGCGCCGTCTGCGGCCAGCGCCGCGTCGGAGTCGATGGTGGCGCCGGGGACCACGTGATAGAGCAGCACGGTCTCCACCGTGTCGATCCCGAGACCGGCGACGGCGGCGAAGACATCGGACTCCTTGCGCAGGTTCTCGTGCGTGAGGTCCCGGACGAGCAGGCGGAAGGCACGGTCGTTCGGCACGAACGCGGTCACCGCGACATCGCCCTGGGTGAGGACACCCACCGGTGACTCCGGCTTCTCGGCGAGCACCGCGAGAACGGCCTGGGTGACGATGTCGTAGTCGAACGGGTTGCGGTCGAAGTCGTCCCCGTCAGCGAGAAGTACCTCGGCGAGCGGCGTGGTCCCTGTGGGGGTGTCATCGGCGGCGGCGGCCGGGGTGCCCATGAGCGCGGTACCGGCGGCGAGCGCGGCACCGGCGGCGACGGCGGCGAGGCGACGGATGGTCGACATGACGTTGTCCCTTCCGAGCGGGTCAGGTGAGGACGGCGTTCGCCCTCGCCACCTTCTACGGTCGGGGAGCCCGTGACGGATGCGGGCGGACGGATGTCGCTCACGAGCCGGCGGCCACCGGCTCCGTCCGCTCGACGGAGCCACCGGTGATCGGCTCCGACCGCCCGCCGTCGCCGTCCGGTGACGGCACCGGCTCCAGCGGGGCAGCGGCGACCGCGTCGGCGAGAGCGTCGGCCGCCGCCTGCTCGTGGTCGACCCGCTCGGTCCGTGTGACGCGGGAGAACTCCGCGATGCCCCACGTGAGGTCGTGACCCACGGCGTCGGCGACGATGTCGGCGCTGGTGCGTTGCTGGTCGTCGTGAACGAAGTCGCGCACCCGCAACCGGCCCGTGACGACGACGCCGTCGCCCTTGCGCAGGCTCGTCACCGTGTTGTCGGCGAGCTGGCGCCAGCAGGTGACCGTGTAGAAGCTGGTGTCGACGTCCACGGCCCGCCGCTCGACGGCCGACCACCGCCGGGCGGTGACGGCCACTCGGAAGCTGCACAGGCTGGTGGCCCCGGGTTCGGTGACGCGGTGGACGGGATCGGTGGCGACGTGGCCTCGGATGGTGACTTGGGTGCCGTTGAACACGGTTCCTCCCTCGAGTCGCTGGATGCCGTCGACCCTGCCCGCCGCTGAGCGCGCCGGGCGCCCGGAGGACCGCGCAGCTGTGGACGGACGCTGCCGGCGGCGACTGTGGACGAGGGCCTGATGGCCCGGGACCGTCAGACCGTGAGCAGGTCCCGGCAGTGCCGGTGGTCGGCCAGCACCGCGGCCACCGGGTCCAGCAACTGCTCCCGGGCGACCGCTGCCACCGCGACGAGCATCCGCGTCTCGGCCGCCGTGGCCGTGGCGCGCGCCCGGGCGCTCACTGTCACACCGGCCGCCCCCGCCAGGGCCAGTCCGCCGGCCAGACCGACGATGATCAGCAGGGTCGGCAGCGGGATGCCGACGACCAGCGGCAGTGCCGGGTCGGGGAAGCCGAGGAAGTCCACCAGCGACAGCCCGACCAGCGTGACGAGGCCACCCGCGGCGGCCAGCAGCAGCGCGAGGTGGGCGCCTGCCATGGCCCGCCACCACCACGGGTCGGCGAAGCGCAGGTCGGTCGCGGAGACGGCCCGGTCCAGCGAGTCGGAGAGGTCCGCGGAGTCCGGTGTGAGTGCGCGCACCGCGTCGGCCCACCGGCTCGGCAGGCCCGCGGTGGCCCGGTCGACGAGCCCGCGGATCGCGAGGTCGACACGGGCCCGGGAGGCAGGCGTCGGGCGCGGCAGTGAGGTCCGGTCGGGCAGCGCCGGCTCGAGACCCCCCGCCACGGCGTGCTCGGGGCGGGTCGCGATCCGCAGCCGTTCCAGGGGGTCCGGCCGCAGCCGCCGCACCCACCGGGTCAGCGGCCAGCCCGTGAATCGCTCGGCCCGGCGGCGGTAGGAGCCCCGCACCGCCTCGACCACCGTCGGCACCCCTGCCGCGTCGGCCAGCGAGACCACCAGGGGCGAGTCGGTGCTTCCGGCCTCGATGCCCGCCTCGTCGTCCCCGACGCCCCGGCGCAGCGACTCCATGGCGGCGACCAGGTCGCCGCGCGCCCGCGCCGTGGCGACGGCCCGGGACGCGACGGCGTCGACCAGCAGGGCCCGGAGCCGGTCCACGCCGCCGCCGGTCCGGGCCGAGGTCACCAGGGTGTCCACCTGCATCAGGCCGTCGTCGCCGAGCAGGCGGCGCAGGTCGTCGTGGACCAGCCCCACCTCGTCCGGGGTCAGGGTGTCGGACTGGTTGAGGGCCACGAGGACGACGTCCTCATGGTGCACGAACCGGCGCAGGTAGTCGGTGTGCATGAGGGCGTCGGCGTACTTCTGCGGGTCGACCACCCAGACCATGACGTCGACCAGCTCGACGAGCCGGTCGACCTCACGCCGGTGCCGCCGCTTGCGCGAGTCGTGGTCAGGCATGTCGAGCAGCACGAGACCGCGCAGCGGCTCCTCGCGCCCCTCCTCCAACTCGCTGATCCGCTCGGTCCGGTGCCGGGTCGGGACCTGGAGCCAGTCGAGCAGCGGACCGGTGGTGTCGCCCCAGACACAGGCGACCGGCCACTCGGTCGTGGGCCGGCGGACCCCGACGGGCGACACGTCGAACCCGGCCAGGGCGTTGAACAGGCTGGACTTCCCGGACCCGGTGGGCCCGGCGAGGGCGACCACCGTGTGGTCGACGCCGAGCCGCACCCGCTCGCCGACCCGCTGGACCGCAGCGGCGGCGCGGCTCAGGGCGGCGGGGTCCAACCGGTCCCCGCCCACCTCGACGGCCGCGGTGACACGGGTCGCGAGGTCTGCGACGTCGAGGTCGCGGACAGCGCGTCGCGCGGTGATCACGTCCCCAGGGTGCGGCACGTCGTCGGCCCCGCGGAGCAGGGTGGCCGGGGCGGTCACAGGTCACTCCTCACATCGCCGGCCACTGTGCGCAGCCCGTCACCGGACCGGACGGTGGGAACGGCCCCGATCCAGCGGTCCCGCTCGTCGTCGAGCAGGTCACCGACCCGGCGCAACAGGTCGCGGTGAGCCTTCGCGGCGAGGTCCCGCACGGCCTGGTCACCGAAGACGGCCTCGAGCACGCGCTGGCTCAGCGCGGCGGTGCCGGCGGCCACCCCGGCCTCGGCCCCGGTGAGCCCGCCGGTGCGGGTGAACACGTACAGCATGAGAACCGCCCCCGCGCCGTTGACGCCGAGGCTGAGGGCGCGGGCGGTGCGCCGCTTGCCGGTGCCCAGCTCCCGGACCAGGTCGAGGAGGCCGGCCTGCCAGTCCCGGACGAGCCGGACGACGCGGTCGCCGAGGTCGACCGGGACCCGGTCGAGACCAGGATGGCGGGCCAGGAGGTCGGCACCGGCCGGTTCGGCGGACCAGAGCCGGGCGGTCTCGGCCGTGGCGGCCGAGGCCTGGGCGGTGACGAGTGCCTGGGTCGCGGACCCGAGTGTCTCGCCGAGGCGCTGGGCGGGCGCCGGGCGGCCCCGGACGAAGGCGACGACCCGGTCGCGGGTGCGACCGATGCCGCTCTCGACCTGCCGCATGAGGTCACCCGTGCCGACGACTTCCTGCCAGCGGGCGAGGACCTCGCCGCGCAGCAGCGTCCCGTCGCTCACGGAATGGTCGAAGCGTTCGGCCGCCGTCCGGTGGGCGCCCTCGGCGGCATCGCGCAACCGCGCGGCCGTCGCGGCCTGCTCGTCCGCGACGCCGGCCACCTGCCCCGTGCGGGTCTGGAGCGACGCCAGTGCCCCGCTGAGGGTCCGGCGCACCACGAGGGCGCGCGAGGCGCCGTCCCGGGCGAGGCCCGCGAGCCAGCCGGCGAGCGGGGCGACGGCGCCGCGTGGCATGAGGCCGGCTTCGATCTCACCCTCGGCGATGGTGAAGACCGGGCTGGCGCCGAGACCGTTGGCAGCCAGCAGTCCCGCCAGGTCGCGGCGGACCTCGGCGACCGCGGCGGGCGGCACGCGGTTGAGCACGACGCAGAGGGCGGTCGAGCGCTCCGCCGCCTCGGAGAGGAAGGCCCAGGGCACGGCGTCGGCGTACCGGGCGGCCGTGGTGACGAACAGCCACAGGTCAGCGGCCGCCAGCAGCTGCGCCGCGACGGCGCGGTTCGACGCGACCACCGAGTCGATGTCGGGCGCGTCGAGCACCGCCAGGCCCTGGGGCAGCGCGTCCGAGGCGACCAGGCGCATGGACGTGATGGGATCGCCGGGGGCGAGGGTGGCATCGGCCCCGTAGTCGCGGGCCAGGCCGGGCAGGACGCGACGGTCGGAGAACCACTCGCCGTCGGCGGGGTGGTGGACGAGCACGGGCGAACGAGTCGTGGGGCGCAGGACCCCGGTCCGCGACACCTCGACCCGCAGCAGACTGTTGACGAGCGTCGACTTGCCCGCTCCGGTCGACCCGCCGATCACCGTGAGAAGCGGGGCGTCGAGACTGCGCAGTCGCGGAACCAGGTAGTCGTCGATCTGGTCGAGCAGCTCGCGCCGACGCCCGTCGGCGGCCTCGGCGTGGGCCGTGCGCAACTCGAAGGGGACCACGGCCAGCGCCTCGCGCAACCGGAGCAGCGACTGCACGGCCGGACTGTCGGGGAGGTCGTCGCCCTCGCTGCCGGACGCGTCCACGGCGAGGTCAACCGCGGCGGTGACCGGACGCGCCGGACCCCACGGGTGGACCTGCAGCGTGTCGCTCATGCGCTCAGCGTGCATGCCGCCCCCTCCCCTGCCAAACGGAAGCGACGCTGAAAGGTTGACAACCTGACGCATCACCCCCCACACCGACCTCAAAGTCACGATCAGGATCGCGGATGCGGTGGCGGCATGCCAGCGGTTCGGAGGAACTGTGGACTGCCGCCGGCTCGCCACGCCGGGTGATCACGGTGCTGACCGCGGTGGTTGCCGTACGTCGCGACGGCAGGGTGGGCGCTGGTGGGGGTGCTGCTCGCCGGGGCGGCGGTGGAGTCAACGGCCGTTGTCGCCGCTGCGGGGAGCGGCTTGACCGCGGTGGCCGCGACCGCAGCCGCGACGCTGCTCCCGCGGCGTGGACGGCCTAACCTGGGGCCGGGCGCCCGTAGCTCAGCGGACAGAGCAGCGGACTTCTAATCCGACGGTCGCAGGTTCGATCCCTGCCGGGCGCACCGAGTCTGAGCAGCGGGAATTCTGTCCCGGGAGTCTTCGTCCAAGGTCGCGTGACACGAATCGTGACGCGAACACCGCGTACGCTCGTGTCATGGCACGGGCGGCGGCGGCGCGACGGACGCGAGGAGCGGTCGACCGGCTGCCCAGCGGGGCGTACCGGGTGCGGGTGTACGCGGGCACGGACCCGGTGTCGGGCAAGCGGCACGACCTCATCGAGGTGGTGCCGCCCGGACGGCGGGCCGCCGCCGGGGCCGAGAAGGCGCGGACCCGGCTCCTCAACCAGGTGGACGAGAAGCGGAACCCGCGGACGCGGGCGACGGTGAACCAGCTCATGGACCGGTATCTGGACGTGCTCGACGTCGGCGAGCGAACGCGGGCCTCGTACGTCGGGTACGTCAACCGCTACATCCGCCCGGTACTCGGGCGCTTGCCGGCGGGCGCTGTCGACGGCGAGACCCTGGACTCGCTGTACGCGGAGCTTCGTCGCTGCCGAGACCGCTGCGACGGCAGGCAGCGGACCGACCACCGCGCCGAGGGGGCGCACGACTGCAACGAGCGGTGCCGGGCCCACGTGTGCCGGCCGTTGGCGGCGGCGTCCATCCGGCAGCTCCATTGGGTGCTGTCTGGGGCGTACGAGCGCGCGGTGCGGTGGCGGTGGGTCGCGGTGAGCCCGGTGCCCTCGGCTCAGCCACCCGCTCCCCCGCGCCCCAACCCGACCCCGCCCTCACCGGAGGAGGCCGCCCGCATCCTGGCGGCCGCGTGGGAGGACCCGGCCTGGGGTGCGTTCCTGTGGCTCGCCATGACCACCGGCGCCCGCCGCGGTGAGCTGTGCGCACTCAGACGCCGTGATCTCGACCTGGATCAAGGGGTCCTGACCGTTCACGCCAGCGTCTACGGCCGCCGCTCGGCTCCGAAGATCAAGGACACGAAGACCCACCAGCAGCGCCGGATCGCCCTGGACGCCGAGACGATCGACGTCCTCCGCCGGCACACCGAGGAGCAGGACGCGGTCGCGGCGCGGCTCGGCGTCCGGCTCGACTCGACGGCCTTCCTGTTCTCCGGTGACCCGGACTGCTCCACTCCCCCAGTGCCCGACTCCGTGTCGCAGCGGTACGACCGGCTGGTGACGCGCCTCGGCATCAGCACCACGCTGCACAAGCTCCGCCACTACAACGCCACCGAGCTGCTGTCCGCCGGCGTCGACCTCCGGACGGTCGCCGGCAGGCTGGGGCACGGCGGCGGTGGCACCACCACGCTGAAGGTCTACGCCGCCTGGGTGAGTGAGGCCGACCGCCAGGCGGCCAGCGCTGTGGCCGCGCGCTTGCCGCGCCCGCCTGAGGCCTGATCCTGGATCCACCGACGCGGTTGATCTTGCATTCGCGCGGTTGAGTTGATCATGTTGTTGGGGTGGTCGGGTCGCCTGGACGTGGCGCAGTCGCCGGTCTGTCCGGCGTGTCCACTGTCGCTCCGGTCGCAGGGTTGAGGTGCGTAGGTCAGGTCGCGGGGCGGGGGCCGGTGGCTGGTCGGAGTGCGGCGTCGAAGAGCCGGGTCCAGCCGTGTTCGTGGATCCAGTCCCGGGGTAGTGCAGGACCAGGTGCTGGCGGCGCAGTGCGTTCTGCTTGAGCGTGAAGTGCTGGTTGGTCCGCAGGTCGTAGACCCTCAGCCGCTCGGTCCAGGGCCGTTCGGTGTCCTCGGGGGCCGGCTTCTTGTCGAAGAACAGGACGTTCGCCTTGACGCCTTGGGCGTAGAAGATCCCGGTCGACAGCCGCAGCAGCGTGTGAAGGTCGAAGTCGCGGAGCAGGCGACGGCGCAGCGTCTCCCCCGCGCCGCCCTCGAACAGCACGTTGTCCGGGAGGACGACCGCGGCCCGGCCGTGGATGTCGAGGATCGTCATGATGTGCTGGAGGAAGTTGAGCTGCTTGTTCGACGTCGTGACGACGAAGT
Source organism: Kineosporiaceae bacterium (assembly GCA_050329415.1). Lineage (GTDB taxonomy): Bacteria > Actinomycetota > Actinomycetes > Actinomycetales > JBBAYJ01 > JANNOG01. The sequence continues at coordinate 476 of JBHJOS010000147.1, read as the reverse complement.
CCTGCCGCTCGATCTCGCGGTCCTCGCGGACCTCCCGACCGTCGGCGCCCACCATCGTGAGCGAGGACTTCCGACCGAACGGTGGGTTGGACAGCACGACCGACCCAGCGACGCCTCGGGTCGGCGACCAGTGCGTCGCAGACCTCGATCGGGCTGCCCCCGGAGTAGGTGCCGATGCCGTGCAGCCAAAGGTTCATCGCCGCCAGCCGGGCGGTCCCGTCGACCAGCTCGACGCCGCTGACGAACGTGTCCCGCAGGTGCTCGCGCTGAGTGGGCGTGAAACCGGACGCGTCCCGGGCGACGTGGGCGTGGGCGGCGAGGAGGAACCCCCCGGTGCCGGCGGCCGGGTCGACGACGGAGTCCGCGATGGTCGGGTTGACGCAGTCGACCATCGCGTCGATGAGCGCCCGCGGCGTGAAGTACTGCCCGGCGCCGGACTTCACGTCCTCCGCGCCGCGCGACAGCAGCTGCTCGTA
>JBHJOS010000077.1:0-26147 GCA_050329415.1 Kineosporiaceae bacterium | reverse complement strand
ATCTGCGGCAGGCCGTAGTACGGCGAGTCCTCGTCGGTGACGTACTGCCAGGTGCCCTCGAGGTCGGGGTGGCAGTAGTCGGCGCCGGAGTCGTTCGACATGTACCGGACGCCCTCGCCGGTGTAGCCGAGGTCCCACGCCTCACTGCTGCGGTGGATCGCCGTCCCGGTGTGGTACCAGCCCAGCGGCTCGGGAGCCGGTTCCGCGTCGGCCTCGGCGACGCTCGCCGTGACGGAGTCGCGCAGCGCCCCCTCGACGTCGGGGTCCGGCGGGGCCGGCGGGTCCACGATCGACTCGGGCAGCTGGACGCTGATGACCGTGGGCAGCTCGGCGATCTTCTCGATGCCGGCCGGCCGGGCCACGCCCACCGCCACCGTCGAGCCCATGGGGTCCGCGAACGGCCGGGTGAACCAGCGGTCGGCGTACTCGCTGAGGTCGGTGCCGACGACCACGCGGGCGACGAAGTCGAGCGGCTTGGTCGGCGCCGCCGTCTCGAGGGCCTCCGCCAGGTCGGGGTGGATCTTGTCGGCGGCCTCGTCGGAGTCGGTGGTGACGACCGGTTCGGGGTCGCCGGCCGCGTCCCGCTCGATGGCGGTCGGCGGGGCCAGGAGGTCTGGTTCGGGAGGGGCCGCGGTCGCGGGTGCGGCCGTGGCGGCGAGCACAATGGTGACCGCGGCTGCGGAGAGGGGGAGGGCGGCTCTGAGAGGACCGGATCTCATGGAGTGTCGCTCCTTGGAGACGTCTCGCGGTGCGAGCGGCGCGGTCGCGCCCCCGCGGCGACCACGGTGCGGATCCGGACGTCGTCGTGAGCCATATGCACCGTGAACGTTCGCGGGAGCCTCACACCGCTCGGCGGAACCAGGCAAGAGCCGGGGGTCCGCGAGCGGGACGTGTGCCCGTTCGGGCAACGAATCTGCCCGAAGGCCCCAGACTCGTTCAGTGCGAACGGCGGGCGAGGAGCCGCTCGGCGGCCGTGCGGAACTCACTGGATGCCAGGCGGCGCCGGAACTCCGCGGTCTCCTCGGCCATCCGGGCGGCGACCGTCGCCGTCTCGCTGCGGAGCAGACGCTTCGTGGCCCGCAGCGCCTCGCGCGGCTGGGCCGCGACCCGGTCCGCGAAGGCCCGGGCGGCACCCGTCAGCCCGTCCGCCGGGACGACCGCGTTGACCAGGCCCCACTCCAGCGCCCGGGGGGCGTCGATGGGGTCTCCCGACAGCAGCACCGTCCGGGCTCGCACCGGACCGATCACGGTTGGCAGCAGCAGGGTGCTGGCCGCCTCCGGCACCAGCCCGACCGGGACGAACGCGAAGCGCAGGCTCGCGTCCGGGGCCGCGACCACGTGATCGCAGTGCAGCAGCATCGTGGCGCCCACCCCCACCGCCATGCCCGGCACCGCGGCGACCACCACGGCGTCGGTGGTCGTCAGCGCGTCCAGGAACTCCAGGACCGGGCTGTCGGGTCCCAGGTCGGCGTCGAGGAAGTCGTCCAGGTCGTTGCCCGCCGTGAACGCCGGTCCCTCGGACGTGACCAGCACAGCGGCGATCGCCGGGTCGGCGGCGTCCCGCAACGCCCGTGTCATGGCGGTGTACATGTCACGGGTGAGGGCGTTGCGCTTCTCCGGGCGGTCGAGGACGACTTCGAGGCAGGCGCCGCGGCGCCGGACGTGGACGGTCACGACCCCATCCTCCGTCGGCCCGGCGCTCAGCCGGGCTCGTCCTCGTGTCCGGCCGGGGCCCGCATCAGGCCCCGGTAGGCGTCCGGGGCGCTCATCCGCCCCGTGACCACGGCGTGGATGGCTCTGGTGATCGGCATCTCGAGCCCGTGCCGGTCAGCGAGCGCCACCGCCGAGTGGACCGTCTTCACCCCTTCGGCGACCTGGCCCATCCCGGCGAGGATCTCGGCCATCGAGCGCCCGGCACCGAGCTGCTCGCCGACGTGCCGGTTGCGGCTCTGCGGGCTCATGCAGGTCGCGATGAGGTCGCCGAGGCCCGCGAGGCCGGCGAGCGTCTGCGGCTGCGCCCCCAACGCCACGGCCAGCGCCGTCATCTCGGCCAGGCCCCGGGAGATGACGGCGGCCCGGGTGTTGTCGCCGACGGACAGGCCCTCGGCGATGCCGGTCGCGATGGCGACGACGTTCTTCATCGCGCCGCCCACCTCGCACCCCACGACGTCGTGATTGGTGTACACCCGGAACAGCCCGCGCTGGAAGGTCCGCTGCAGGGCGCTGGCCACCGAGAGGTCCGCGGTCGCGATGACGCTCGCCGCGGCCAGGCCGGACATGATCTCCTTGGACAGGTTGGGGCCGGTGAGGGCGGCGGCGGGATGGCCGGGCAGCACCTCCTTGACGATCTCGGTCATCCGCAGCAGGGTCCCCTGCTCGATCCCCTTGGACAGGCTGACGACCGGGATCCACGGGTGGACGTGCGGCCGCAGGTCCGCCAGCGTCGCCCGGAACGCGTCCGAGGGGACGCCGATCACGAGGACCTCGGCGTATCGGGCGGCGCGTTCCAGGTCGGGGGTCGCGTGCAGCGTCGTCGGCAGGGGGTGTCCCGGGAGGTACCGGGAGTGGGTGTGCTCGGTGTCGATCTCGTCGGCGACGGCCGGGTCGCGCGCCCAGATCATGGTGTCGTTGCGCCGGGCCACCAGTGAGGCGACCGTGGTGCCCCACGAGCCGGCGCCGATGACGGACACTCTCACAGGGACCTCCCGACCCTTCGGGCCGATCGGCCCGGCCCGGGACGGCACAGCATGCCTGCAACGGTGGCCGTGGTCACGGCACGGGTCGCGGCCGGGTCCTCTAGCGTGTCTCGACGTGACCGTCGACACCTCGCCCAGTGCCCCGACCGTGACCGTGGCCGGCACCGCCGTCACGGTGACGACCGGTGCGACCGCGGGTGAGGCACTGGCCACGGCCGGTCACAGCGGTCGCGACATCGTGGTGGCCCGGGTCGACGGCGAGCTGCGGGACCTCTCGCACGTCCTCGTCGGTGGCGAGGACGTCGAGCCCGTCCGTGCCGACAGCCCGGACGGGCTCGCGGTCCTGCGGCACTCGGCCGCCCACGTCCTCGCTCAGGCGGTGCAGGCCCTGCACCCGGGGGCGACACTCGGCATCGGCCCGCCCGTCACCGACGGCTTCTACTACGACTTCGACGTCGAGCGCCCGTTCACCCCCGACGACCTCGCCGAGCTCGAGAAGGCGATGCAGCGCATCGTCAAGGAGGGCCAGCGGTTCCGGCGCCGGGTCGTCACCGACGCCCACGCCCGGGACGAGCTCGCGGGCGAGCCGTACAAGCTCGAGTTGATCGGCCTCAAGGGGGGCGGGGCCGAGGCGGCCGAGGGGGCGTCCGTCGAGGTGGGTGGCGGCGAACTCACCATCTACGAGAACGTCCGCCGCGACGGCACCGTGGCGTGGCAGGACCTGTGCCGGGGGCCTCACGTCCCCGACACCCGCGTGCTGGGCAACGGCTGGAAGCTCATGCGCACCGCCGCGGCGTACTGGCGCGGCAGCGAGAGGAACCCCCAGCTGCAGCGGGTGTACGGCACCGCGTGGCCGACGAAGGACGACCTCAAGGCCTACCTGGAGCGCCTCGCGGAGGCGGAGCGCCGGGACCACCGCCGCCTCGGCGCCGAGCTGGACCTGTTCAGCTTCCCCGACGAGATCGGCTCCGGGCTGCCCGTGTTCCACCCCCGTGGCGGTGTCATCAAGCGGGAGATGGAGGACTACGTCCGCCGCCGGCACGTCGAAGAGGGTTTCGAGTACGTCGGCACCCCCCACATCACCAAGCAGCACCTGTTCGAGACCTCCGGCCACCTGCCGTACTACGCGGACACCATGTTCCCGCCCATGGAGCTCGAGAACGCGCAGTACTACCTCAAGGCCATGAACTGCCCGATGCACAACCTCATCTACCGCTCGCGCGGTCGGTCGTACCGCGAGCTTCCGCTGCGGCTGTTCGAGTTCGGGTCGGTCTACCGGTACGAGAAGTCGGGGGTCGTCCACGGTCTCACCCGGGTGCGTGGGCTCACCATGGACGACTCCCACAGCTACGTCACCCGGGAGCAGGCCCCCGGAGAGATCGAGAAGCTGCTGACGTTCGTCCTCGGGCTGCTTCGCGACTTCGGACTCGACGACTACTACCTCGAGCTGTCCACCCGGGATGACTCGGACAAGTTCATCGGGGACGACGCGCAGTGGGAGGAGGCGACCGAGACCCTGCGCCGGGTCGCCGAGGCGAGCGGCCTGGAGCTGGTGCCCGATCCCGGCGGCGCCGCGTTCTACGGCCCCAAGATCTCCGTCCAGGCGCGCGACGCCATCGGCCGTACCTGGCAGATGTCGACCGTCCAGCTCGACTTCAACCAGCCCGAGCGCTTCGGGCTCGAGTACACCGCCGCCGACGGCAGCCGCCAGCGGCCCGTGATGATCCACGCGGCCAAGTTCGGGTCCATCGAGCGGTTCCTCGGCGTCCTCACCGAGCACTACGCCGGGGCCTTCCCGCCCTGGCTGGCCCCGGTGCAGGTGGTCGGCATCCCGGTGACGGAGGCACACGCGGCGTATCTGCACGAGGTCTCGGCCCGGTTGCGCGCCCACGGGGTCCGCGTCGAGGTGGATGACAGTGACGACCGGATGCAGAAGAAGATCCGGACCCACACCAAGCAGAAGGTGCCGTTCCTGCTCATCGCCGGGGACGACGACATGGCGGCCGGTGCGGTCTCGTTCCGGTTCCGCGACGGCACCCAGGACAACGGGGTGCCGCTGGACCGGGCCGTCGACCGGGTCGTCGCCGCGGTGGCGGACCGGCGGCAGGTGACGACCGCCGGCGACCTCCCGGAGGGCGGGTGACGGTGGAGCCCGCCGGATCGCTCGCGGGCGTCCCCGACGCCTTCGAGCGGCTGTGGACGCCGCACCGGCTGGTCTACCTGCAGGGCGAGAACCGGCCCGAGGACTCCTCCTCCGACGCCTGCCCCTTCTGCCGGATCCCGTCGCTGCCCGACCACGAGGGCCTCGTCGTGGCCCGCGGCGAGCACGCCTACGCCGTGCTCAACCTCTACCCGTACAACCCGGGCCACGTGCTCGTCGTGCCGTACCGGCACGTCGCCGACTACCCGGAGCTCACCGAGGCCGAAACCCTCGCCGTCGCCCGCCTCACCCAGCAGGCGATGGCCGCCGCCCGAGCCGCCTCGGCGCCGCACGGTTTCAACATCGGCATCAACCAGGGCTCGGTGGCCGGGGCCGGCATCAGCGCCCACCTCCACCAGCACGTCGTGCCCCGCTGGGGGGGCGACGCCAACTTCCTGCCGATCGTCGCGCGGACCAAGGCGGTGCCGGTCCTGCTGGCCGAGACCCGCCTCCTGCTCGCCAAGGCCTGGCCGGCGGCGGACGGCGTGCGGGTCGACCCGACCTCACCGCTGCCGGAGCACCCGCGCCCGGCCCCGGAGCCCCGGTGATCGAGTCGGTGGCCGGCCCGGCCCGGCGCCACGTCCTCGACCGCGCCGCCGTCCGCCTCGCCCGGGTCGGCGTCCCGGCGGACGCGGTGACCGTCGCCGGGACGGTGGGCGTCGTGGCCGCGTCACTGATGCTGGTCGCGAGCGGCGAGCTGGTGGCGGGCTCCCTGCTCGTGGCGTTGTCCGCGCTGGCGGACGCCCTGGACGGGGCCCTCGCCCGAGCGTCCGGGCGGGCCGGGGCCTGGGGGGCGTTCCTCGACTCCACGCTGGACCGGGTGGCGGACGCCGCCCTGCTGGGTGCGGTGGCCTTCTGGTTCCACTCCCAGGGCGATGGGCGGGGTCTCGTGCTCGCGCTGGCGTGCCTGGCGACCGCGCCCCTCGTGCCGTACGCGCGGGCGCGTGCCGAGGGGCTCGGGGCGCCGTCGCCCGACGGGATCGCGGCGCGCGCGGACCGCCTGACCGCCGTCCTCGCCGGTCTGCTCGCGGTCGGGCTGGGCGCACCCGTCGTCGTGCTGCACGTCGTGCTCGGCCTGCTGCTGGTCGGCATCGCCGTCACCACGGCGCAGCGGATGCGCGCGGTCCGGCGGCACCTGCTCGCGGCCCGTCCCGCCCGAACCCTGCGCTGACGCGGTCGTGCACCCGCGGGACGCACTGGTCACGGCCGGCTTCTCGGTGGCCTGGGGCCTCCTCCGGCTCGTCCCGGAGCGGTCGGCCTACGCCGTCGCCGACCTGGTCGCGGACCGGGTGACCCGGGCGGACGGCCCGGGGGTGCGCACGCTGCGCGGCAACCTGGCCCGCGCCGTCCCCGCCGACCGGCTCGAGGCGACCGTCCGCGCCGGTGTCCGCTCGTACGTCCGGTACTGGCTGGACGCCTTCCGGCTGCCGTCGTGGTCGGCGGAGCGTGTCGTGGCGCCGGTCCGGAGCGAGGGCATGGCGGCGATGCGCACGACCCTCGCGACCGGGCGGGGAGTGGTGGGCGCCCTGGCCCACCTCGGGAACTGGGACCACGCCGGGGCGTGGGCGGCGCGTGAGCTGGCTCCGGTCACGACGGTCGCGGAGCGGCTCCGTCCCGAGGGCGTCTACCGCCGGTTCGTCGCCTACCGGGCGCGCCTCGGGATCGAGGTGCTGCCCCTGACCGGCGGCCCGCCGCCGCTTCCCCGGCTCGCCGAGCGGTTGCGGGCCGGCGGGTTCGTCCCGCTGCTGAGCGACCGTGAGCTGACCGGGCACGGGGTCACCGTCGAGCTGCTGGGCGAGCCGGCCCGGGTGGCCGCGGGCCCGGCGGCGCTCGCGGCCCGCACGGGTGCCGCCCTGCACCCGATCACCATTCACCACGAGCGCAGCACGGTGACGCCGAACGGGTGGGGCGTCGTCGTCGTCATCCATCCCGAGGTCCCCGTCACCGGCCCGGGTGGGGTGCGCCGGGCCGTCCAGGGCTGCGCCGACGCGTGGTCGGTCGCGATCCGCGCCCACCCCGAGGACTGGCACATGCTCCAGCGGGTGTTCGTCGCCGACCTGGACCACCGGGACGCGGCGCGGTGAGGGTCGGACTGGTCAGCGCGTACGCGCTGGACGTCCCCGGCGGGGTGCAGGACCAGGTGCTGGGTCTGGCCCGCCGCCTCTCCGGCGCGGGCCACGAGGTCACGGTGCTGGCGCCCGGGCCGTCGGTGGCGGGGTCGACATCGGCCGGTCCGGTGGTTGCGGTCCCGGGCAACGGGTCGGTCGCGCGCCTGGCCCTCGCCGTCGGCCGCGCCCGGGTGACCGGCTGGGCGACCGGGCTGGACGTCGTCCACCTCCACGAGCCGCTCGCCCCGGGCCTGCCGCAGGCCGTGCTCCGGGCCGCGGCGGCCGGCGGCCCGCCGGTGGTGGCGACCGGCCACGCGTGTTCGGACTCGCCCCTGCTGACGGCGGCGGCACCGGTGCTCCGTCGGCGCTTGCGGGCCGCGGCCCGTGTCACCGCGGTGAGCCGCCACGCGGCCGCCACCCTGGCCCGGATCGGCGTCGGGTCCGACGACCTCGTGCCCAACGCGGTGCACGTCCCTGGCGCGATGGCCGAGGTGGTCGCACGAGGCCGCGGCGCGGGCGAACGGCCGACCGTCGTCGCGGTGGGCCGCCTCGCGGAGCCGCGCAAGGGGATCGACGTGCTGCTGGCCGCCTGGCCCGCGGTGCGCCGGTCGACCGGGGCGGAGCTCCTGCTCGTGGGGCCGGGCCGCCCTCGCGGCGGGCGGGCGCTGCCCGAGGGGGCGCGAGCGGTCGGGCGAGTGCCCGAGGCCGAGCGCGACGCCCTGGTCGCCGCCGCCGCGGTGGTCGTCGCGCCGCATCTCGGGGGCGAGAGCTTCGGGCTCGTCGTGGCCGAGGCGATGGCCCGCGGGCGGCCCGTCGTGGCCTCCGCCCTGCCGGCCTTCGCCGATCTGCTGGCGGCCGGGCCGGCCGGGGGCGCCGCCGGTCTGCTGGTCCCGCCGGGAGAGCCGGGGCCACTCGCCGACGCCCTGCTCCGGGTGCTCCTCGACCCGGCGCTCGGCGACCGGGTGGGCGCCGCGGGCCGGGTCCGGGCCGCCGGTCTCGCGTGGGAGGTCGTCGTCCCGCGCTACCTCGAGGTCTACCGGCGGGCGGTCACGACGGCCATCGCCGCGTCGAGGGGGATGCCCGACCCGTCGTGGTGACGGGTGTAGGCCTCGAGCAGGGCCGCCACCGCGACCTCGCGGGCCGCCTCGTCGAACGGTTCCAGCATGACGCGGGTGCCGGGTCCGCCTAGCGCAGCGGCAGGTTCAGGGAGTGCACCGCTCGCCCGGGACCCGCGCGGCGTGGTCGAGCAGAGGGACGAGGATCGGCTCGAGAGTCGCCTCCAACCGGTCGGCATGGGCGAGCCAGCGGCCGGCGGCCGCGGTCCGCCAGACGTCGGTGGTGAACGTCAGGGGGGCCGGTTCGTCACGGGTCGGCACGGGGCGAGGCTACGTCGGGCGGCCGAGCGGCACGGCATAGCATGGCGGCCATGACCGGGACCACCAGGGACACCGCCACCGGCGCCGTCACGGGGACGGCGCGCGTCAAGCGCGGCATGGCCGAGATGCTCAAGGGCGGCGTGATCATGGACGTCGTCACCGCCGAGCAGGCCCGCATCGCGCAGGACGCGGGTGCGGTCGCCGTCATGGCGCTGGAGCGGGTGCCCGCCGACATCCGGGCGCAGGGCGGCGTGGCCCGGATGTCCGACCCCGACATGATCGACTCGATCGTCGCGGCCGTCTCGATCCCGGTCATGGCCAAGGCCCGGATCGGCCACTTCGTCGAGGCCCGGGTGCTGCAGAGCCTCGGCGTGGACTACATCGACGAGTCCGAGGTCCTGACTCCGGCCGACTACGCCCACCACATCGACAAGTGGGCCTTCACCGTGCCGTTCGTCTGCGGCGCCACCAACCTCGGCGAGGCGCTGCGCCGCCTCACCGAGGGCGCCGCCATGATCCGCTCCAAGGGCGAGGCCGGCACCGGAGACGTGTCGAACGCCACCACCCACATGCGGACCATCACCGCCGAGATCCGGCGGTTGCAGTCGATGCGACCCGACGAGCTGTACGTCGCCGCGAAGGAGCTCCAGGCGCCCTACGAGCTGGTGCGCGAGGTCACGGAGCTGGGCCGGCTGCCGGTGGTGCTGTTCACCGCGGGCGGCATCGCCACCCCCGCGGACGCCGCGATGATGATGCAGCTGGGTGCCGACGGCGTGTTCGTCGGGTCCGGGATCTTCAAGTCCGGGGACCCCGCCGCCCGGGCCGCGGCCATCGTCAAGGCGACGACCTTCCACGACGACCCCGACGTCATCGCCAAGGTCTCGCGCGGTCTGGGCGAGGCGATGGTGGGCATCAACGTCGACGACCTCCCGGCGCCCCACCGCCTCGCCCAGCGCGGCTGGTGACGGCCCGGTAGGGGTCGCGACCGCGGCCCGGTCACCCGACCCTCGGACCGGGCACCCGCGGCCGGGACCGCGACGCGAGCCAGCTCCCGAGGGCATCCGGCGTCATCGGCGGGGCGATGTGGTACCCCTGCGCGGCGTCACAGCCCCACTCGGCCAGGAGTTCCATCGTCCGGGCATCCTCGACGCCTTCGGCGACCACCGTGAGGCCGAGGTCGTGGGCCAGGTCGATCGTGGACCGGACGATCGCGGCGTCGGTCCGGTCCTCCGTGGCGTCCGTCACGAACGCCCGGTCGATCTTGATCTCGTGCACCGGCAGCCGCTTGAGGTAGGCCAGCGACGAGTATCCCGTCCCGAAGTCGTCGACCGAGAGCCGCACCCCGAGCCCGCGCAGCTCACGCAGCACGGCCAGCGCCGTGTCCGCGTCGCGCATCACCGCGGTCTCGGTCATCTCCAGCTTGACCTGTCCGGGCCGGACACCGTGCCGGGACAGGGTCCCCTCGACGAGCCCGCCGAGATCGCGGGAGGTCAGCATGCGCGCCGACAGGTTGACCGCGACCGAGGGCAGCCCCCCGGGGGACAGCGCCCGGACGGCCGAGCACGCCCGGTCGAGGATGCGCCGGGTCAGCGGGTCCACGAGGCCACCGCGCTCGGCGATGGCGATGAACGTGTCGGGCGGCACCGGGACGCCCCGCCGGGACCACCGGGCGAGCGCCTCGGCACCGAGGACGCCCCCGTCCGCGGGTGCGGTGATCGGCTGCAGCGCCAGGTGGACACCGTCGGCCTCGACGGCCTCCCGGAAGTCCGTGAACAGGGCCAGCCGGTCCGCGTTCGTCCGGTCGAGGTCGGTCGTGAAGGACTCGTGGCCCGTCCGCCACTCCTTCGCCCGGCGCATCGCGACCTCCGCGACCTGCAGGAGGGCCAGCGGGTCGGCCGCGTCGAGGGGGGCCCGCGCGCTGCCCATCGAGCACTCCAGGCGCAACGCGACACCTCCCACGGGGATGGCCCGGGCGAGGACCTCGCGCAGCCGCCCGACGACGTCGGTGAGCGCCGCGGCCGTGCCGCCGGGGCCGCCGGGGCCGCCGGGGCCGCCGGGGCCGCCGGGAACCGAGACGCCGAAGGCGTCGGCCCCCAGCCGGGTGACGACGCAGGGACTGGCGGCGGCCGACAGCCGGCGGGCCAGCTCCTCGAGCACCTCGTCCCCGGCGGCGTGACCGAGCGCGTCGTTGACGTCGGTGAAGCGGTCGACGTCGACCACGACGACACCGACCTCGCCGCCGCCTGCGAGGGCCTCGTGCAGATGCCGCACCAGCTCCGTCCGGTTGGGCAGGCCGGTGAGGGTGTCGTGCGACGCCTGGTGCATCCGCAACCGGACCTCGTCCTGCAGCCGCTCCACGAGTCGCGCGTTGGCCAGGGCGGTGGCGACCTGGCCCGCGGCCGTCTCGAGAACCGCCAGGTCCCGCGCCGAGAACGTCGAGGTCTCCCCGAGGCGGTCGCCCACGGCGAGGACGCCGCGGGCACCGGGGCCCAGGTCGAGGCCCGCGACCAGGGCATCGCGCATCCCGGAGCCGTCGAGGGCGGACCGGAGGGCGGGATCGGTCGTCGTGCGCGGCAGCAGGAGCGACCCACCGGGTGGGACGACCGTCCACCAGCCGGCCGACGGGTCCGGGGCCGCGGCGACCCCCGGGAGGTCCGGTCCGTCGGAGCGGTAGGTCCCCTCGGGCAGGTGGATCTCGACTCGGCCCGCCTCCACCATCCGGTGCAGCCGCGGTGCCACGCACCGGACGACGTCGTCGCTGCCACCGGCGCCGGCCAGGGCCTGGGCGAGGTCGTGGTGACCGTGGAGGCGACCCACGACGCCGGACAGCGACTCGTAGGTCCGGTAGGACAGGAACAGCACGACGCCGATGACCGCGAACAGTGCCAGCGCCACCGGCTGCCGGTCGAGCACCACGACCGCGAGCAGCGCCACCGCCCCGTTGGCGACCGCCACGCCGAGGCCCCACGTGAGCGACTCGACGACACCCTCGCGGTCGACCTGCCCCTCGTGGATCGAGATGACGAGACTCACCGCGAGCGCGGTCACCTGGTCCGTCACGACCAGGGTCAGCAGCGCGGCGGCCAGCGCGCGGACGCTCGCCGGCTCCGCGTCTCCGGCCAGCGCGCCGTAGAGGGTGACGGCCGTCGCGGCCTCGAGGCTCCACAGCGAGACGTTGAAGAGTGCCTTGAGGTCGAGTCGTCGGCGTCGGGTGGCGAGGGTGAGCACGGACCCCGTGACGATCACGGCCGCGGCGGGCAGCGGGTCGAGCAGCGTGACCGCGAGCACCAGCGGGACGTGGCCGAAGGAGAACGTGTAGGCGCTGCGCCCCACCCGGAGGTTGACGGACACGTGCTCGGCCGCGACCACCAGGGGGACCAGCGCCAGCCACGCGGGACCGGGCAGGGCGCCGTGGTCCGGCAGCCGGGGGGCCACGACCGCCAGCAGAACCGCGGCCGACCCCGCCAGCAGCAGCGACACGCCGACGACGGCGGCGTCCCGGCCGCTCAGCGGCCCGTTCGCCTCCGCCACGACATCGCCGCCCTCCGCCGCGGGTCCGGCACCCGCCCGTGTTCACGTCGGGTGCCGGGCCCGCGTCCTTGAGCCCGTCCGGTCGCCCGGCTCAGCCGGGGTGTCCCCAGCTGTCCGCCGACCAGGACCGGCGCTGCCAGTCGCCCGCCGACCAGCTCCGGCGGGAGAAGTCCGAGGCACTCCAGCTCCGGCGCGACCAGTCGACCCCGGACCAGCTGCGGCGGGTCCAGTCGGTCGCCGACCAGGAGCGTCGCTGCCAGTCGTCGATGGTCCACGCCGATCCCGTCCAACGGACGCCGCGCCAGTAGCCGCCGCTCCACGCCGTGCCCCGGCTCGACGCGGCCGCCCACGACCGGGCGTCCCACGGCACCCCGAAGATGTCCTGCTCGCCGAGGAGGACCTCGCCGGTGTCCGGGTCGGCGGTGTGCGTCCCGCCGCGTGAGGCCTCCAATGAGCCCAGCCCGGTGGACTGCGGCCAGGTCTGACGAACGCTCGGGTGCCGGGGCGCGCCCCGGGCCGCGACGTAGTCGACGGCACCGTCGACGTCCAGCAGCCCGGCACCCTGGGTGGCGTCGGTGGCCGACTCCCGGTTGCTCAGCCGGTCCGCCGTCTGGGTGAGGACCCACTTGACCTGGTCCGGGGTCAGCTCGGGGAACCGCTGGAGGAGCAGGGCGACCGCTCCGGACACGACAGCCGCCGACTGCGACGTGCCGGTTCCCCGGAACAGCTGCGACGCACCAACACCGGGGACTCGGCCCTCCGGGTGGGCGACGTCGGCGAACCCGCCCGGGACACGCAGGCTGACCAGTGACTTGCCGGGGGCGACGAGGTCCGGTCGCCGGGCACTCGTGCCGTCGTTGGTCCACGCGCCCACCACGTGGCCCGAGGCGCCGCGAGCGCCCTGGTAGTCGCTGGACCCGACGGCGAGCACGTAGGGGTCGACGGCGGGCATGGTGAGCGTGGTCGCGCCGGCCTCGCCCCCGTTGCCGGCCGCCGTGACGACGACGATCCCGGCTCGCCACGCGTTCTCCACCGCGTGCGCGAGCGGGTCGAGCCGGCTGCTCTGGGTCGAGGTGGTGCCGTAGGACAGGTTGAGGACCCGGATCCCCAGGTCCTCGCGGTGCTCGACGACCCAGTCGACGGCCGCGACGACCTGCGACACGTCGACCCCGCCGTCGCCCGCACCGACCTTCACGTTGATCACGGTGGCGTCCGGGGCGACCCCGGCGAACACCTCGGGGTCGACGGAGCCGCCCACCACGGGCGCGCCGGTGCGGCCCGCGACGATGCCGGCCATGTGGGTGCCGTGCCCGTAGCCGTCCAGCCAGCGGGTGTTCGTGGCCTGGGACTCGAACGACAGGTCGGGGCCGTTGACGACCTTGCCGCGGGCGTCGAGGCCGGGCACCGGCGCGACGCCGGTGTCGATCACCGCGACGCCGACGCCCACCCCGGTGAGGGTCCGGCCGGGGCGGCGGGGATCCGCGGTGAGCCACAGCTCGTGTGCCCCGATCTGCGAGTTGACCGTGTACATCGACCCCAGGTCGGACTGCGCCCGGTAGAGGCCGGCGGCGTCGATTGCCCCGGCCCCCTCGCCGGTCGTGTCGTCGCCCCACCGGGTCGCGGCGGCGTTCTGCTCGGCGGCGCGGTCCGCGGCCTGCGCCGCCGGGCCGGGTGGGGGCTGGCGGGGGACCGGTTGTCCCGTGGCCGGCGCCGCCAGCGCCGCGCCGAGGGTGACCCCGACGACGGTGCCGACCACAGTGCCGACAACGAGGCGGGTCCGGGGGCGGGCGGTCGTCCATGACGTCATGACGGTCTCCTTCTCGCTGCCGGAGCCCGGTGTCCTGCGGCTCCGGTGACGATTAGTGGTCAATTCGTGACGATCGGCCAGAGCCGCCGGGGGACGTCACCCGGGCGGCGGCGCCACGAGGCCGGATCTCACCCGTCCGCGCCCGCGGCGGCCGGGGTCCACAGCACCGACAGCGGGACGGCCCACAGGTTCCTCCCGTACGGCACGGCCTCGCGTCCCGGGTGCAGCACGAGCCCGTGGACGAAGCGGTCCCCGGCGACCTCGGCGAGAGCAAGGAGCCCACGGAAGTCTTCGTGGCGGATGCTCGCGCGGCTCTTGACCTCGACGCCGACCACCCGGCCCCGCCGGTCCTGCAGCACGACGTCGACCTCGTGCTGGGCGTGGCTGCGGAAGTGGAACACGTCGATCAGCAGGCCCTGGGCATCTATGAGCCGCCGCAGCTCCGAGATGACGAACGCCTCGAGCAGGCTGCCGACCCGCTCCGGTGACGCACTGTCGGCACCGGTGAGGAACGCCGAGAGCCCGCTGTCGGCGACGAGGAGCTTGGGTGACTTGACGAGCCGGGCGCGACCGTGGCGCGCCCACGCCGGGTGCAGCATGACGACGAAGACCTCGGTCAGCAGGGTGAGGTAGCGCCGCAGCGTGCTCGGCGACAGCTGCAGGTCGTTCGCCAGGCGGGTGGCGTTGAGCAGCCCGGAGTCCTGGGCGGCGACCAGGCGCAGGAGGGTGGGGATCTCGGTGAGCTGCTCGATGGCGCTGCGGTGCGCCACCTCGAACCGGACGACCTCGTCGAGGTAGCTCGCGAACCAGCGCTCGCGGCGGGTGCCGTCGCGAGCCACCGCCTCCGGGTAACCGCCGCGCAGGACGCGGGGGAGGATGTCGTTCAGGGTGACCGGCGAGTGTGGGAGGGCTTCGGGCGAGGTGTCGAACCACCGGCTCGGGTCCACCCCGGGGGACCGGTCGATCTCGGTCTGGGTGAGGGGCCACAGGCGCAGGGTCTCCCGCCGCCCGGCGAGGCTTTCGTCGACCCGGGAGCGGGCGAACACGTCGGCCGAGCCGGTGAGCAGGAAACGTCCGGGGGTCCGGTCCCGGTCGACGGCCGACTTGATCGCGAGGACCAGGTCGGGCACGCGCTGGATCTCGTCGATGACCACCGCGTCGCCGAAGCCGGCGAGGAACCCCTCGGGGTCGCGGGTGGCGGCGGAGCGCGGACCGAGGTCGTCCAGCGTCACGTAGCGGGCGGCCCGGCTGTCGAGAAGGTCCCGGACCAGGGTGCTCTTGCCGGACTGCCGCGGCCCGTGGACGACGACCACCGGCGTGTCCTCCAGGGCGTCCGTGACGGCAGGCAGCAGGAGGCGGGGAAGCAGCTCCATGTGGTGGATAATCGGTCACGTGGTGGTGGATTTTCAACCAGGCGCGGTCGCGAGTTCGCGGCGGTTAGCGTCGGGCCGATGACCTCCGGCTCGCTCCCTGCCCCCACGCTCCGGCTGTCGGTGAAGCTGTCCGGGTCCCAGCTGGACGCCCGCCGCGGCGTGGTCCGGGTGTCGGGGGCCACGATGGCGGCCCTCGGACTGTCCGCCTGGGACACCGTGTCGCTGACCCCCGCCGCCGGAGCCGGCCGCCCCACGGGTGCCCTGGTGGCGGCCGCGCCGCCCGGCACGCACCCCTTCGTGCTGCTCGCCGACCGCCTGACGCTGGCCAACCTCGGCCTCCAGGAGGGGGCCGACGTCGACGTGGGCCCGGTGACGGTGCCGGAGTGCCGGCGGGTCGTCGTCGCGCCCCCGGGGGAGGTGGGGCACCTCGCGGACCGGGTGGCGGCGGACACCGTGCGCCTCGCGCTGCTCGGCAAGGTCGTGCGCGCCGGGGACCGGGTGGCGCTGGTCCCCCAGGACTTCTCCCTGCCGCCGTCGGTGGCGCCCGTCAGCGTCGGTCGGGCCGCGGTCGAGCTGCGGGCCGTCCTCGGCTCGGACTGGCAGGGCGTCACGCTGACCGTCACCGACGCGGACCCGGCCGGTCCCTCCCGGGTGACGATGACCACGGTCGTGGCCGTCGAGGGCGGGGACGCGACCGCCACCAGCGGGACACCGCTGTCAGGGGCATCGGGGCAGGTCGACGTCCCGGCCCCGCCCGCAGCGCCGCCGCCCGGTCTCGGCGAACCGCTGCGCGACCTCACCGAGTGGCTCGACCTCGACTTCCACCACCGGGAGCTGCTGGAGCGCCTGGGATCGGGGCGTCGCCTCGGCGTGCTGGTGACGGGCACCCCGGGCTCGGGCAAGGTGTCCGTCGTGCGGGCCGCCGCGGCGGCGGTGGGTGCGCGCGTGGTCCACCTGTGGGGACCCGAGCTGGCCGGCCTCACCGGGGACGCTGCCCTGTCCCGGCTCACGGCGGCTGGCGACCGGGCCGCCGAGGCCCCGCCGTCGGTGCTGCTCGTCGAGGACATCGACGCGATCGCGCCCGCGGACGCCGCCCAGGCCAGGCCGGCCCTGCTCGCCGAGCTCCGGCGCCGCGTCGCCGACCCCCGGATCGCCGTGGTCTGCACCACCAGCCGGCCCGAGGTCTGCGACCCGCGCCTGCGGGAACCCGGCCTGCTGGAGCGCGAGGTCGCGATCCCGCTGCTCACCCGGGCCCAGCGGCGGGAGGTACTGGGGCGGCTCACCGAGCCGCTGCCGCTGGGGGCCGACGTCGACCTCGACGACGTGGCCGCGCGCACCCCGGGGTTCGTGCTCGCCGACCTGGTGTCGCTGGTCCACGAGGCCGGGGTCCGGGCCGCGCACCGGCACCGGGAGGCAGCGGGCGGCCCGGACGAGCCCGCGACGGTGGCGGGCGCGGACCTGGCGGGTGCGCTGGACGTCGTCCGGCCGTCGACCGCGGAGGACCGGGCGCTGGAGGCCCCCGACCTGTCCCTCGACGATGTCGGGGACATGGAGCGGGTGAAGGCGGCGCTCACCGAGGCGGTGCTGTGGCCGCTGAGCCACCCCGACACCTTCGCCCGCCTGGGCGTCGACCCGCCCCGGGGGGTGCTCCTGTACGGCCCGCCCGGCTGCGGCAAGACGTTCCTGGTCCGGGCGCTCGCCGGGTCCGGACAGCTCACGGTGTTCCCGGTCAAGGGCGCCGAGGTCATGACCAAGTGGGTGGGGGAGTCCGAGCGCGGGCTGCGCGAGGTCTTCCGTCGGGCTCGCCGCTCGGCCCCGGCCATGGTGTTCCTCGACGAGATCGACGCACTGGCGCCGCGCCGGGGTCAGTCGACGGACTCCGGGGTGAGCGACCGGCTGGTCGCCACGCTGCTCACCGAGATGGACGGCATCGAGCGGCTGACCGACGTCGTGGTCGTGGGCGCGACGAACCGTCCCGACCTCGTCGACCCGGCCGCGCTGCGCCCCGGGCGCCTGGAGCGGCTGGTGTACGCCCCGCCACCGGACGCCGAGGCCCGCGCCGCGATCCTGCGAGCCGCCGCCAAGCGCAGCCCGCTGGCCGCCGACGTCGACCTCGACGAGGTGGCGCGCCGGTGCGAGGGCTACTCGGCGGCCGACTGCGCCGCGCTGGTCCGGGAGGCGGCGCTGACGGCGATGCGCCGGTCGATGACGTCGGCCGAGGTGACGCTGGCCGACGTCGAGGCCGCCCTCGCGGCCGTGCGGCCCAGCCTGGACCCGGTCCAGGTGCTCCAGCTCGAGCAGTTCGCCGCGGCGCGGGCGGCGTCCGGCTGAGCCGCGTCAGGTGACGGTGCCGCGCGGCGCGACGGCCTCGGCGCCGTGCTCGCCGGCGTCGAGCGCGGCGCGCATCGCGCGCACGGCCGCCAGCACGTCGCGGTGCGAGAGGTACAGCGGGGCGACACCGAACCGCGCGATGTCCGGCCGGCGGAAGTCGCCGACGACCCCGCGGGCGGCGAGGGCCCGCACGAAGCCGTACGCGTCGTCCAGCCGCAGGGACACCTGGGAGCCGCGCCGGGCGGGGTCGCGGGGCGTGGCGACCGCGACCTCGGGCAGCAGTCGGTCCACCAGGTCCAGGAAGAACCCGGTGAGCGACAGCGACCGGGCGCGCACGTCGGCCACGTCGAGGCTGCCCGGGCCGCCGTCGCCGTACACCCCGCGGACGGCCGCCTCCAGCGCGAGCAGGGACAGCAGCGGCGGCGAGCCCGCCCGGGCGCGGTCGATCCCGGGGGCCGGACGGTACGTCCCCGACATGGCGAATGGGTCGGCGTGGCCGTGCCAGCCGGCGACCGGGGAGCGGAAACCCGCCGGCGGGGCCTCGCCGGCGAGGTGCCGGCCGGCCACGTACAGGAACGCCGGTGCCCCCGGTCCGCCGTTGAGGTACTTGTAGCCGCAGCCCACCGCCAGGTCGACGCCGAAGTCGTCGAGCGCGACGGGCACCACCCCGGCGCTGTGGCAGAGGTCCCACAGGACGAGCGCCCCCGCTTCGTGCGCGGCCGCCGTGATCCCCGGCAGGTCCCACAGCTCGCCGGTCCGGTAGTCGACGTGCGACAGGGAGACGAGCGCGGTCTCGTCGCCCCGGTCGGCCAGCACGGCGGGCACCTCGGGCGGGGCGGCGGTCACGATCTCCAGCCCCCAGGTCCGTGCCGCCTCCTGCAGGACGTAGAGGTCGGTCGGGAAGGACGCCGGGTCGGTGACGACCACCCGGCGCCCGGGGCGCATCGCCGCCGCGCCGCCGTACGCCTTGTAGAGCTGCACCGACGTCGAGTCGCCCACCGTCACCTGCCCGGACGCCGCCCCGACAAGACGGCCGACGAGGTCGCCCGCCCGGGACGAGGCCTGCCACCAGCCGTGGACGTTCCACGAGCCCACGAGGTCCCGGCCCCACTGCCGGGCCACGACCTCGGCCACGGCGTCGGCGGCGGCTCGGGGCAGCGCCCCGAGGGAGTTCCCGGCGAGGTAGACCACCCCGTCCGGCAGGTCGAACAGGACGCGGGCGCCCGACAGTGGCGCTGCCGCATCCAGTTCGGCCGCCCGTGCGTCCCCGGCGCTTGCGATCATGGCGTGTCGATCATGTCGTGTCGATCATCGGGAATCGGCGCCGGCTCCAGGCGGCTGGCGAGGTGGGCCACCCACGGGTTCCGCTCGACGAGGTGGGCATGAAGCCGCTCACGGTAGGCGTCGGGGACGTCGCGGGCGAGTCGTCCGACGACCGCGCCGAGGCCCTTCTCCCAGGGCCCGCGGGCGTCGGCGAGCAGGGCGTCAGTCGCGTAGACGGCCGGCCAGAGCCGTCCCTCGGCGACGGCCACGGCGGCATCGGCGAGCCAGCCGAGCCGGACGTCCGGCAGCACGGTGCGAGCCAGGTCCACGTCGTTGTGCCAGCGGGTCGACTGGGCGGGCGAGTCGCCCGCCACCGTCGCCAGCGCCGAGTACACCGTCCGGTGGTAGAGCATCAGGCCGAGGCGCGCGTCCGGCCAGGACGACGGCGTCTCGGGCGGGCTCAGCGCGCTGTCCAGCCGACGCACCGCCGCGACGACGTCCCCGCGCCGGGCCTCCTGCGCACAGACGACCATGACGTCACCGAGACCCGGGTCGCTGCCGTCCGCCGCCGGTCCGTCCGGTGGCCGCCGCAGAGTCCGATCCAGACGACGGCGGACCCGTGCCGCCCACCAGGCGCCCCGCAGCGGCCGTTCGGCAGAGGCGAACACGTCGATGCCCGCGGCCCGCGCCCGTATCGAGTTGCTCAGCAGGTACAGCGCCCCGGATGCCGTGACGACGACGAGACCGGCGGGTGGTCGGCTGCCCGCAACGGTGAACGACACCACCAGGAAGGCGACCACGCCGCCGAAGAGCGCTGTGAACACCAGGTTCACGCGCCCCCGTGACTGCGCGAGGCCCTGCGCCGCCACCAGCACGAACATCGCCGGCACCACCCAGAGCGGGTCGTTCTCCACGGTCGTCCCCCTGTCCCGGACCCGCCCGGACGGGGGCGTCCCTACGCTGCCAGGGTGCCGACCGCCGCCGACCGCGTCCAGTGCCCGCCCGATCACGATGCTGTGACCGTCGGCGTCCTCGCGCTGCAGGGGGACGTCCGGGAGCACCTCGCGGCGCTGGAGCGGGCCGGGGCGCGGGCGGTGCCGGTACGCCGGGCCGTCGAGCTGGCCGCCGTGGATGGCCTCGTGATCCCCGGCGGGGAGTCGACGACGATCGATCGCCTGCTGCGCGTCTTCGAGCTGGCGGAGCCGCTGCGCGAGCGGCTCGTCCACGGCATGCCGGCGTTCGGTTCGTGCGCCGGGATGATCCTGCTGGCCGACCGGCTCACCGACCGGGCGCCGGGTCAGCAGACCCTCGGCGGGATCGACATGACGGTTCGGCGCAACGCCTTCGGGCGGCAGGTCGACTCGTTCGAGACCGACCTCGACGTGGCCGGGGTGGCCGACGGCCCGGTGCGGGCGGTGTTCATCCGGGCGCCGCAGGTGGTCGAGGCCGGGCCCGACGTCGAGGTGCTGGCCCGGCTCGGGGATACCATCGTGGCCGTCCGGCAGGGTCGGCTGGTCGCCACCGCGTTCCACCCCGAGATCACCGGCGACGACCGCGTCCACGGCCTGTTCGTCGACACGGTCGTCGACACGGTCATTGGCGCGGTCGCGCGCGGTCGGCTCGGGAGCGCCGCGACGCACGCGTCGGCGCTGTCGGGCGCCGCAGCCGACGGAAGGGAACCGTAGTCATGTCGGGCCACAGCAAATGGGCGACGACGAAGCACAAGAAGGCCGCCATCGACGCCAAGCGCGGTCAGCTCTTCGCCAAGCTCATCAAGAACGTCGAGGTCGCGGCCCGGACGGGGGGCGGCGACCCGGCGGGCAACCCCACCCTCTACGACGCCATCCAGAAGGCCAAGAAGTCCTCGGTCCCCAACGACAACATCGACCGGGCGGTCAAGCGCGGCAGCGGAGCCGAGGCCGGGGGAGCCGAGTACTCGACGATCATGTACGAGGGGTACGGCCCGAACGGCGTGGCGATCCTCGTCGAGTGCCTGACGGACAACCGCAACCGCGCTGCCAGCGACGTCCGCGTCGCCATCACCCGCAACGGGGGCACCATGGCCGACCCCGGCAGCGTCTCCTACCTCTTCACCCGCAAGGGAGTCGTCGTGGTCCCGCGCGACCAGAACGGCGGGCTGGGCGAGGACGACGTGCTGACGGCCGTGCTCGACGCCGGCGCCGAGGAGGTCAACGACCTCGGCGACACCTTCGAGGTGATCAGCGAGGCCACCGACCTCGTCGCGGTGCGCACCGCGCTGGTGGCCGCCGGCATCGACTACGACTCGGCCGAGGCGGCCTTCGTCCCGGCCACTCAGGTCCCCCTGGACGCCGACGGCGCCGCCAAGGTGTTCCGCCTGGTCGAGGCGCTCGAGGACAGCGACGACGTCCAGAACGTCTACACCAACGTCGACGTCTCCGACGAGGTGCTGGCCCAGCTCGAGCTCGCGGGCTGACCGGCGCGCCCCGCGCGGGCGGAGGGGCGGCGCCGGGCATGGTGGGGGCGTGCGCGTGCTGGCCGTCGATCCCGGGCTCACCCGGTGCGGGGTGGCGGTCCTCGACGGCGGCAGCGGGCACCGGGCGCGGCTGGTCCACGTCGGCGTCCTGCGCACGTCGCCGGACGACCCGTCGCCGCAGCGGCTGCTCGCGGTGCACGACGGGCTGGACGTGCTGCTCCGCGAGCACGCTCCGACCGTCGTCGCCGTCGAGCGGGTGTTCAGCCAGCACAACGTCCGCACGGTCATGGCGACCGCCCAGGTGTCCGGCATCGTGCTGCTGGTCGCGGCCCGGGCGGGTCTCGACGTCGCCCTCTA
Organism: Kineosporiaceae bacterium; assembly: GCA_050329415.1. GTDB lineage: Bacteria > Actinomycetota > Actinomycetes > Actinomycetales > JBBAYJ01 > JANNOG01. The sequence goes on along the minus strand of JBHJOS010000077.1, from coordinate 4,650 downwards.
CACCCCGTCGGAGGTCAAGGCCGCCGTCACCGGCGCCGGCCGGGCCGGCAAGGGCGAGGTGCAGGCCGCCGTCGCCCGGATCCTCGGCCTCGCGCAGGCGCCCCGCCCGGCCGACGCCGCCGACGCCGTCGCCCTCGGCATCTGCCACGCCTGGCGGGGGCGGGGCCTGGAGCGCCTGGCCGCGGCGAGCCTGCGGGCACGGCTCCCCAGCCCTCGGTAGGGTCGTACACGTGTTCGTCCAGGGACCCCGCCAGTGATCGCCCGGGTCGAGGGCACGGTCGCCGCGCTCCGCCTGGACGCGGCGGTGGTCGCGGTCGGCGGGGTCGGCCTGCTGGTCCACGCCACCCCCGACACCCTTGCCACGCTGCGTCCCGGCGGGCCGGCCCGGCTGGCCACGTCGCTGGTGGTCCGGGAGGACTCGCTCACCCTGTTCGGCTTCGTCGACGACGACGCCCGCGACACCTTCGAGCTGCTCCAGACCGTCTCCGGGGTGGGGCCGCGGCTGGCGCTGGCGGTCCTGGCGGTCCACGCCCCGGCGTCGCTGCGGCAGGCGGTCGGCGCCGCCGACGTCGACGCCCTGGTCCGCGTGCCGGGGATCGGCCGCAAGGGCGCCCAGCGGATCCTGCTGGAGCTGGCCGACCGCCTGGTACTCCCGTCCACCGGGCAGGCCGCGCCCGCCGCGGTCGTGGCGGCCGGCTCCGCCGCGGGCCCGGGAACGGTGCGCGGCCAGGTGATCACCGCGCTCACCGGGCTCGGGTGGACGGCCAAGCAGGCCGAGGAGGCGGTGGCCGCCGTGGTCCCGGACGGCGGTGACGGGGCGGGGGAGGCGTCCGAGGTGCTGCGGGCTGCGCTGCGCAGGCTCGGTCGGTCGTGAGCGACGACCCCGTCAGCCTGGACGGCGCCGCCGAGGTCGAGGACCGGGCTGACGACCTCGCCCTGCGCCCCCGCACGCTGGCGGAGTTCGTCGGCCAGCCCGTGCTGCGGCGCCAGCTCGGCCTCGTGCTCGAGGCGGCGCGCCGCCGCGGCCGGGCACCGGACCACGTCCTGCTCGCCGGGCCGCCGGGGCTCGGCAAGACCACTCTCGCGATGATCGTCGGTGAGGAGATGGGGGCCGCCGTCCGCCTCACCTCGGGACCCGCGATCCAGCACGCCGGCGACCTGGCTGCGGTGCTGTCGTCGCTGGAGGCCGGCGACGTGCTGTTCGTCGACGAGATCCACCGGATGGCCCGCCCCGCCGAGGAGCTGCTCTACGTCGCGATGGAGGACTTCCGGGTCGACGTCGTCGTCGGCAAGGGCCCGGGCGCCACCGCGATCCCGCTGCCGCTGCCCCCGTTCACGCTGGTCGGCGCCACGACCCGGTCCGGCATGCTGCCGGCCCCGCTGCGGGACCGGTTCGGCTTCACCGGTCACCTTGACTTCTACGACGCCGCCGACCTGGTCCTGGTGCTCACCCGCTCCGCCCGCCTCGTCGGGGTCGAACTGGCCGCCGCCGCGGCCGACGAGATCGCGCGCCGGTCCCGGGGCACGCCCCGGATCGCCAATCGCCTGCTCCGGCGGGTCCGCGACTACAACGAGGTCCACGCCGGGTCCGGCGCGGTCGGCCGGGAGTCGGCGCGGGCCGCGCTCGACCTGTTCGCGGTGGACGCCGTCGGGCTGGACCGGCTCGACCGCGCGGTGCTCGACGCCGTGTGCCGCCGGTTCGGCGGCGGCCCGGTGGGGGTCGCGACGCTCGCCCTCACCGTCGGCGAGGAACCCGAGACCGTCGAGACGGTGGCCGAGCCCTACCTCGTCCGGGAGGGCTTCCTCGCTCGCACGCCCCGAGGACGCGTCGCCCTGCCGCGGGCGTGGGACCACCTCGGGCTGGCGCCGCCCGCCGGGGGGCGGCTGGGCGACACGCCGCTCCTCGACGGGTTCGAGGACCTGGGCACCGACGCGCACGGGACGACCAGCAGGCTGGCCTAGACTCCGGCCGCGCCCGTCCGCGGGCCGTCCAACCGACCGACCGCAACGACCGAGGGACCGTGGCCACCCAACAGAGAGTCTCGCGCCCGTTCCGGGCCCTCACCGCCCTCGGCGTCCTCGTCGCCACCCTGCTCGCCCTCGTGGCCGGCGGCTGGTACTGGGACGACGCCGAGTGGTCGCCCGCGCTCGCGCTCGACCTGGAGGGCGGTACCGAGATCCTCCTGGAGCCGCGGCTGCAGGAGGGGGAGGCGGCACCCTCCGGCGAGGTCATCGAGCAGGCCGTGGCCATCATCCGGCAGCGAGTCAACGGCAGCGGCGTCACCGAGGCGGAGGTCGCCCGCCAGGGGGCACAGAACGTCGTGGTCTCCATTCCCGGCCAGGACCCCGACGAGGACACCCTCAACCTGGTGCGGCAGAGCGCCCAGCTGGCGTTCCGGCCGGTGCTGGTCGCCGACACCGGGTTCCAGGTGCCGCAGCCGACGGGGGACCCGACGGCCCTGCCCACCGGGGACGCCACGGCACTGCCCAGCGCGCCTGCGACCGTGGCGCCGGGGAGCGAGGCGACCGTGGCGCCGGGCGCGGACCCCACCGCCGCACCCGCCCCGAGCCTCGACGTCGCGACGCCCCAGCCGTTCCGGGCCGCGGCCGGCGCCGCAGCGGCGCCCGGGACGCCGGCTGCGTCCCCGGCCCCTGACGCCACCGCCGCCCCGGCCCCGACGGCCGGCGCGACCGACGGCGCGACGGCCGAGGCCACCGGTGAGCCGGTGCCTGTGCCGTCCCCGACCGACGGCTCCGACCTGGCGTGGATCACCCCGGAGATCCAGCAGGAGTTCGTCGAGCTCGACTGCCTCGCCGAGGGGGCGACCGCCGGCGGCGAGCAGAGCCCCGTCGACGAACCACTCGTCACCTGCTCGGCGGACGGCACCGAGAAGTACATCCTCGGCCCGGTCGAGATCACCGGGGCGTCGGTGACCGAGGCCGCCGGGGTCCTGCAGTCCAACGCCCAGGGCTTCAGCACCGGGGCCTGGGTGGTGACGCTGAGCTTCGACGGCGAGGGCACGGAGGCGTTCGCCGACGTCACCCGGCGGCTGTTCGCCTTCGGCGAGGGCGACGCGCGGAACCGGTTCGCCATCGTCCTCGACGGCGTCGCGATCTCCGCCCCCACCGTGAACCAGCCGATCCCCGGCGGCAGCGCCGAGATCAGCGGCAACTTCACCCAGGAGTCCGCCCAGACCCTGGCCAACCAGCTGCGGTTCGGCGCGCTGCCGATCTCGTTCCAGGTCGAGAGCATCGAGAACATCTCGGCGACGCTGGGGGCCGACCAGCTGCGCTGGGGGCTCATCGCCGGGCTCGTCGGGCTGGGCCTGGTCGTCGTCTACAGCCTGATCCAGTACCGCGCCCTCGGGCTGGTGACCGTCGCCTCGCTGCTGGTGGTCGGGCTGCTGACGTACCTGGTCCTGCTCTTCCTGTCGTGGCGTCAGGGGTACCGGCTCAGCCTGCCCGGCGTCGCCGGGCTCATCGTCGCCGTCGGCATCACCGCCGACTCGTTCATCGTGTACTTCGAGCGGATCCGGGACGAGATCCGCGACGGCCGCAGCGTCGCCGCCGCCGTCGAGATCGGCTGGCAGCGCGCCTCGCGGACCATCCTCGCCTCCGACGCGGTGTCCCTCATCGCGGCGCTGGTCCTGTACCTGCTGGCGGTCGGCGGGGTGCGGGGCTTCGCCTTCACCCTGGGCCTCACGACGCTCATCGACCTCGTCGTCGTCTTCCTCTTCACCAAGCCGCTGGTCACACTGCTGTCCCGGACGCGCTTCTTCTCCTCCGGCCACAAGCTCAGCGGGTTCGACCCGGAGCACCTCGGCTCGACCGTCGCGCGCAACGCCCTGCGGTCCAACGCCCGGCGGCGAGCGGTCCCCGCCGGGCGGGTCCCGGCCGGCACGTCGGCCCGCGGCGCCTCGACCGCCGGCCCCGCCCCGTCCGGAGGGACCCTCTGATGGCCGGCCCGTCCTTCTCCCGCTGGGGCAACGCCCTCTACACGGGGGAGCGCTCGTACGACTTCGTCGGCCGCCGCCGGCTCTGGTACGCCATCGCCGCCGTCATCCTGCTGCTGAGCATCGCGTCGCTCGGACTGCGCGGCCTCAACCTCAGCCTCGAGTTCGTCGGCGGGTCGGAGTTCCGGGTGAGCGGCGCCGGGGCCGACGCCGGCGAGCTGGCCGCGACGGACGCCGTCCGGTCGGTGGTCCCCGAGGCCGAGGTCCGCGCGACCCGGATCGAGACCGACGACATCCGGGTCCAGACCGACAACCTGTCCGAGGACGTCGCCGGCGGCGAGGGCACCGACCTCACCGTCCAGGTCCGCAACGCCCTCGCCGAGACGTACGACGTCCCGCCGGAGGACGTCAGCGCGAGCTTCGTCGGCCCCAGCTGGGGCGAGCAGGTCTCCCAGCGGGCACTCATCAGCCTCCTGGTGTTCCTCGCCCTGGTGTCGCTCGCGATCACGGCCTACTTCCGCACCTGGACCATGGCGGTGGCGGCGCTCGTCGCCCTGCTGCACGACCTCGTCATCACCGTCGGCGTGTACGCGGCGGTCGGGTTCCAGGTGAGCCCCGCCTCGGTCATCGGGTTCCTCACCATCCTCGGGTACTCGCTCTACGACACCGTCGTGGTCTTCGACAAGGTGCGCGAGAA
>JBHJOS010000034.1:0-22343 GCA_050329415.1 Kineosporiaceae bacterium | reverse complement strand
GCCGTGGCGCTGAGCAGCGCGATCCTCATCATGACGGTGCTGCTGTACCTGGCCCACGGCTTCTCGGCGCGGACGACGGCGGCCCTGCTGGGCACGGTGCTCGGGGTCGTCATGGCCGCAGGGCTCGCGACCTGGGCCTCGCGGGCGGCCCGGCTCAACGGCCTGACGGACGAGGAGTCGTACGTCCTCTCCTCGCTCACCGGCATCGACGACCTCTCGGGGATCATCCTGGCGGGGATCATCATCGCCGGGCTCGGCGTGCTCAACGACGTGACGATCACTCAGGTGTCGGCGGTCTGGGAGGTCCACGAGGCCGCCCCGGAGCGCTCCTTCGGCGAGCTGTTCCGCAGCGGCATGCGGATCGGCCGTGATCACCTCGCGTCGACCGTCTACACGATCGCGTTCGCCTACGCCGGCGCGGCCCTGCCGACCCTGCTGCTGATCGACCTCTACGGGAGGCCGTTCGACCAGGTCGTGACCACGGGCCAGATCGCCGAGGAGGTGGTCCGGACGGCGGTGGGCTCGATCGGGCTCATCCTCGCCATCCCGGTGACCACGGCCATCGCCGCCGCGGCAGTGGCCCGGCGCGGCGGCGGGACGCGCCGCGGCATGGTCCCGACGGGAGCCTGACCTGGATCAGGCCCACCGCCACGACGCCCACGACGCCCACGACGCCCACGACGCCCACGACGCCCACGACACCAGGGTCACGCGGGTCCTGCCGGCCACCGGTCTGGAGGAGGCTGCCGCGACGCTACGGTCCGGCGGCCTGGTCGCCTTCCCCACCGAGACCGTCTACGGCCTGGGCGCGAACGCCCTGGACGCGACGGCGGTCGCCGGCATCTTCCGGGCCAAGCGGCGGCCGAGCTTCGACCCGCTCATCGTCCACCTGGCCGGCGCCGCGGACGCGGCCCGGCTGACGTCGCTCCCCCCGTCCGCAGCGGCGCTGGCGGCCCGGTTCTGGCCGGGCCCGCTCACGCTCGTCCTGCCGCGGCCCCGGGACATCCCGGGCATCGTCACCTCGGGTCTCGACACCGTCGCGGTGCGGGTGCCCGACCACGTCGTGGCCCGGGAACTCCTCCTGCGCGCCGGTGTCCCGGTCGCCGCCCCCAGTGCCAACCGCTTCGGGCGGCTCAGCCCGACGACGGCCGACCACGTCCGCACCGATCTCGACGGTGAGGTGGACGTGATCGTCGACGGCGGCCCGACCCGCTGGGGGGTGGAGTCGACCGTGGTCGACGCCCGCGGGGACCGGCCGGTCGTGCTCCGCCTGGGTGCGCTCACCGTCGAGGACATCGAGGCCGCGGTCGGTGCCGTCGAGGTGCGCCGCGGCAGCGACGGCCGGCCCGCCACACCCGGAGCCTTGCCGTCCCACTACGCGCCCGGCGCGCCGCTGCGCCTGGCGACCGCCGGCCACCCCCCGCCCGCCGACCGGGGAACCCGAGCGTGCCTGGCCTTCCGCACGGTGCCACCGGGGTACGCGGCCGGCGAGGCGCTGTCGCCGGACGGGAACCTCGTGACCGCTGCGGCCCGGCTGTTCGAGGCGCTGCACCGGCTCGACGCGGCGACCCGGGAGCGGGGCCTGGTGGGGATCGTGGCCGAGCCGCTCCCGGAGGAGGGACTCGGCCGGGCCGTGAACGACCGGCTACGGCGAGCGGCCGCGGCCCAGGACTGAACCCGTCCCGCGTGCCGTGATCGCCGCCGGCCGCGCACGGGAGGCGTGCCCCGGGGCACCGTCCGCTGCCACGGTGCCGGTCTGCCCCACAGGCACGTCTCGAGAGTGCGTGTGGCCCCACCGGTGAGCCGGGCGATGACGCGGCGGGTGCCTCGCCCACGGCTCGCCGGGCGGCGTCCGGTTGGGGTCGGTGAGGTAGGTCTCGGTGTGGGGATCGGTGACGGTGAGGCCCTGCCCGGACGAGGAATCTCCGGACACCCCAGGACTCGGTGGTCAGCGGGTGCACGATCTCGTGACCGCGGCGGAGGGCCTCGTCGTACGCCTCATCGACGCCGTCCCCGGGCTTCCTCCTCGATCGGGGCGCTCCGGCGCCCGAGGGGTGCGAACAGTGTCCACGGCGGAGGCGACCGTCCGTACTGGACCAGTGACGGCCGAGGAGCGACTGCACGCACGCGTCGCCTAGGAGTCGAGCCTGCTGCCCGCTCGTGTGATGCGCTCGACCCAGTGACGTGCGCCGGCGCGCTGGGCCACCCCGACAGCGTGCTGGTAGTGCTCAGCGGCCGCGTCGGAATTCCCCCGGTAGGCCGCTACGTCGCCGAGGATCTCTGCCACCGGCGCGACGACGAGCACCGCACTGCCTGCGGCGGCCAGCAGATTCGCGTACGGCAGCAGCTCCCGGTACGCGGCGGCGGCGCGGTCGGGATCGTCGATCGCGACGGCCAGCAGGCCGCGGACGCCCCAGTGGAGATCGAAGGTGTAGTCCTGGCGGATGGGTGTCGAGGTCCCCGCCGCCTGCCGGGCCTCCGCCACACGGCCGGCGTGGGCCAGGGCCAGGGCGTAGAGCTCCTGATACAGAGCCGTGGGCGCCGGGCCGGTGTCCCAGGTTGCCGCCAGCTCACCCAGTCGGCCGACGCCCAACCACGCACACGCTGTGGTGATCGTGATCGATTCACCAACCTCCTGCCCCGGCATCATGCGCAAGCGCGACACCTGCTCCTCCGCCTTGCGGTAGGCGGCCAGTGCGCCGGGCAGGTCTGCGGCGACCACGCGACGCAGCCCGTGGTACCAGGCGGCGATGGCTGAGGTGAGCGGCTGCTCGTAGGTGTCGGCCAGATCCTCCACCGCAGCGATCCGCCGGTCGGCGGACTCGAAGTCACCCAGCGCGGAGTCGGTCTGCGCGAGCGCCATCTGCCCCAGCACCTGAGCAGCGACCAAGCCCTCTCGCTCGCCGAGGCGGAGCAGCTCGCCGCCCACCCGAATCCGCTCCCGGTGCCCCGCCGGCGCGTAGTTCTGGAACACCACGGCGTTGAGTGCCATCGTCATCAGCTGTGGATCTTCGATCCGGCGAGCCATGGCCTCGGCGTCGCGGGCAGCCGCAGACCCTCGCTCGTCGTCCTCGCCCTCCAGTTCGAGAGCGAGGTTGATGAGCATCCGACAGCGAGCCTCGGAGTCACCCGGCGGCAGGCGGCGCAGGACTGCTTCGGTCCGCCTCACCAGATCCTGGTCAACCGAGCCGTACGGATGGTTGGTCCAGATGGTCGGCACGTCGAAGGAGGCGATCGCTGCCGCCGCGAGCACCGGATCGTCAACGGTGTCCGCCTGGGCCAGGGTGGCCATTCTCAGGGAACGCGCGGACACCAGGTCACCGGCGTATGCCGTGACCTGGACCTGCGCTACCAGGAGTTGCAGGCGTTCGGACGCTGGTCCACCCACCTGGTCGAAGGCGTGCAGGGCGGTCTGCCACCACCGGAGGGCTTCCCGGTAGGCGTATCTGCGCTCGGCCTGCCGGGCCGCCAGTCGAGCGAAGTGCAGTGTCGCGCCTGCCACCGCCGGGTCCCCACCACGCTCGTAGTGGTAGGCGACCGCTGTGACGTCGTCCGGTCGTTGACGCTCGATGGCCACCGCCGCCCGGATGTGCAACCGGGCTCGGCGCAGCCGCGACGTCATCGCGTACACCGCATCCCGCACCAGCGCGTGCGGGAACTCGACCACACCCGGTCGGGATTCGACGAGCAGCCCGACGAGCAGCGCCGCTTCGACATGGTCGAGGACCTCATCCTCGGTCTCGCCGCTGAGGTCCATCAGAAGGTCGAGCGTGATGTCCCGGCCGAGCACCGCAGCGCACGTCAGGACGGTGCGCGCCACCGAGGGCAACGGCGTGATCCGCCGCCGGAGGACTTCCTGCACCCCGTCCGGAACCGCGGTCAGGGCCGACCCCGGCCCCGCGTCAGCCGACAACCGCGCCAGTTCCCGGACGAAGAACGGGTTGCCTCCCGTGCGCTCGGTGACCGCGTCGACAAGCGACTGGTCCACGGCTCCACCGACGGTCGAGCTCATGATCGCGGCCACCGCCCCACGGCCGAGCCCCTCCAGCGTGAGCCGCTCGGGCTCGTGGCGCGCCAGCCGGGCGAGCGCATCCTCGAGCGGACCCGACGTCTCCGAGCCACGTCGAGTCAGGGTCACCAGGGCCGGCCGGCCGGCCAGGGCTCTGCAGATCGAGACGAGGATGGCGAGCGTCTCGCCGTCAGCCTCGTGAACGTCATCCAGGACGAGGAGCAGCCGTCGCTCGGTCGACACCTGGACCAGGTAGTCCTGCAGTGCCCGGCGAATCCGGTGCTGGCCGACGACCGGGTCGGGGTCCGGCTGGCTGTCGTCGCGAAGCAACCAGCCGAGGGAGTCGGCGACCGGTTGCCGCGGCGGGTGCAGATCGGCCAGCCGCCGTACCGCCTGCGCCCACGGCCAACCTGGCAGCACCCCGCCAGTACCCACGCAACGTCCGACGCCGACCAGCCAGCCGCGATCGGCCAGCACGTCGGCCAGCCGAGAGACGAGGGCGGTCTTGCCGGCACCGGCCTCGCCGGTCAGATGCACCACGCCTCCTCGGTCGGCACAGGACACCAGGCGCTCGAGCTCGTCCTGCCGCCCGACGAACCAGTCGGGGCTGGGGGGCGGCCGAACCTCGAGCCTGGGCGGCGGAACGGCGACGAGATGCTCGATCTGAGCGAGGATGTCGGCCTCCAGGGCGCGAAGAGCAGGTCCCGGATCGAGGCCCACGGCGCCGGCGAGCGCCGTCCGGGCTCGCCGCAGGGTGGCGAGCGCTTCGCTCTGACGCCCTGCGGCGTACTGGCCGGCGGCGAGCAGCGCCCACGCCCGCTCGCGCAGGGGATGGTCCACCACGTGGGGCGCCAGCGAGGTCACGACCTCGGCTGCCATCCCCAACTGCAGACAGGCGTCAGCGCGGTTCTCGACGGCCATCAGCCGCAGCTCGTGGAGCCGGAGCACCTCCCCCCGCGCCCAGCCGAGATCGGCGAACTCCTGATAGGCGGTGCCTCGCCACAGGGCGAGCGCCCGGTCCAGCGACTCCAGTGCGGTGGCAGGGGTCGCCGTCGCCGCCGCGGCCTCGTGGACGAGTTGCTCGAACTCCCAGGCGTCCACGCCATCCCGATCCGGCACCAGCGCATATCCGGGAGGCGAGGTGACCAGCACACTTGCCGAGCTGCGGGGCTGGCGGCCGGGTTCGAGCTGGCGGCGCAGGCGGGAGACGAAGGCCTGGATCGCAGCCGTCGGCTGCCCGGGCAGCTCGTCCGGCCACAGATCGTCGACGAGCACCTCGACCGGGACGACCCGGCCCCTCGCCACGAGCAGCCGGGCCAGGACACTGCGCTGCCGAGCACCGGTGAGTTCGACGGCCTGCCTGCCGCGCCAGATCGCGAGGGGACCGAGTACGCCGAAGGTGACCACCGGCACTCAGCCTAGATCGCGGTCAGCGACTGACCAGGATCCGCGGTCGCGCCCGCGGTCCGGCAGCGGCGGTCGTCGGTGCGCGGTCAGCGCCGCGTCGCACCCTCGCGGACGACAGCCCCGAGGCGTTCGGGGCGATGACGAGCATGGAGAGACGACCTATGGACACCACGACCAGGACGCAGGTGCTGCTTGCGGGCCAGCATGCCGCGCCGCCCGGCCCTGTCGACCTGATGAACATGTACGTCATGCACCACGCGTTCCGGCGCGACCTCACCGCGTTCCGCCTCGCGGTCGGGCGAGCGGCGATCGAGGACCGCGGCCAATGGCGGGCGTTGCGGGAGCGGTGGCGGATCTTCGCCACCGCGCTGCACCACCATCACCGCGCGGAGGACGCCGGTCTGTGGCCCCTGCTCCTCGAACGGGTCGGGCGAACCGGCGACGACGCCGCCCGTACGGTGCTGGAGGCCATGCAGGACGAGCACGCCCGGATCGACCCGTTGCTGGACGAGTGCGCCGGAGGCTTCGCGCGCCTGGCCGAGGAAGCGGACCAGGGTGTGCGCACCGCTCTGCGCCGCTCGCTCGACGACGCCTGGGCGCTCCTCGACCGGCATCTCGGACACGAGGAACGGGACGCGATGACGCTCCTGCAGCGGCACCTCGGCGAAGTCGACTGGTTGCGGGTGGAGCGGGAGCACTTCCGGCCCGCCTACTCCTTGCGGGAGATCCTCTCGGTGGTGCCCTGGGCGATGCAGGGACTGCCTTCCGACGTCCGCCGCAAGGCGCTGGCCGCCGGTGGTCCGCCCTTCTCACTGCTCTACCAGCTGACCCGGCGGTCGTTCGCCCGCCGGGACGCCAAGGTGTTCGGGGAGGCCGCGCTGACCGTGGGCGCTGGAGTCGTCGACACCTCGTCGCCGGTCCTCGTGGTCGGCGCCACCGGCACGATGGGTGGTCTGGTCCTGACCGAGCTCGTCGCTCGGCACGCCGACGTCCGGGTGCTGGTCCGCACCCGACGGCCGGACGACTTCTTCCCTCACGGCACCGTCCAGGTGGTAGCAGATCTGCATGATGCACATGCCGTCCGGGCTGCGCTGAGCGGGGCGCGCGCCGCGCTCTACATCTCTCCGCACGAGGAGGACGAGGAGGAGCTCGCGCGCACCTTCGTCGCGGCCGCCGAGGCGACCGGCACGCGGATCGTCTTCGCCGGCGTGCATGTGTCGTCGCGAGGCCTCCTCGGTCACCTCCAGCACCGGGCGACCCAGCTGATGCTCCCGGCCTACCGGCCGAAACTGAGGATCGGGTCATCGATCGCTTCCGGCGCCACCAACCCCGTGATCTTCAGCCCCACGAACTTCTACCAGAACGACGAGATATTCGTGCCGGACATCCTCGCCGGCCGCTACCCGATTCCGATGCGTCGGGTGAACCGGGTCGACGTCCGTGACCTCGCGGAGTTGTGTGCGCAGGCGCTGCTCCAGCCGTCCTATCCGAGCGGCGAACACACCATTGCCGGACCAGAGTCGCTCAGCGGCCCGGAGTGTGCGGAGATCTGGTCCGAGGCGCTGGCCAGACCGGTGACATACGTCGGTGACGACGACTCCGTCTGGGAGCCGGTCTTCCACCGCCGCCTGGCCGGCAAGAAGCTGGAGGACATGCTCAGCAGCTTCCGATTCCTCCAGCGCAGGTCGGTCGTGCTGGCCGCGGCGGTGGCAGCGACCACCCGTCTCCTGGGTAGACCGCCCCGCGGTTACCGCGACTACGTGCTCGACCGGGCTGCCGACCTGTCTCAGGCGACTGAGGCCAGGACACTCGGGTAGCGCGGGCCACGACCCGAAGCACGTCCGGGAGGATCGAGGTGCCGCTCGACGACTCTCACCGTGGGTGGACCGGGGGTTACAGCCGGCCCAGCGCGCACACCCCGTCAGGGACGACGTCCGCTGAGATCCAGAAGCCGCTGCTGGACGCAGCTGTTCAGGTACTTGTTGATCCATCCTCCGCTCCCGTGCCGGCGGGCGGATCCCGAAGACGGTCGTGCCCAGGACCGCAGCGATCGCGGCGAGGGCCTCAGGCGTGGGGTCGACGACCAGACCGGCATACCAGGCACCACCGAGGACTGCCATCGCCCCCACCGCCAGGTGGGCGTGCCGGCCCGGATCGAGAGCACCAGCCCGGTGGCAACGAACCCGAGGGCCCGGTCGATGCCGAGCCCGACCCCTCTTGAACACGTTCAGACACTCCACTACCGTCCTCCTTACTGAACATGTTCAATCAGGGAGGCCTCATGGACCCGGTCCTCGTCACGTACGCCGTCTACCTCACCCTCGCCGTCGGCCTGACGGTCTGGGTCTCGCGCGTCCTCAGCCGCAACGGCCAGCGATTCCTGCGGGACGTGTTCCCTGGGGACGGCGAGCTCGCCCACGCTGTCAACCAGCTGCTCCTCGTCGGCTTCTACCTGATCAGCCTCGGTTACGTCGCTCTCACGATGCGCGTCGGCGGGGACGTCGACGACGCCCGGGCGGTCCTCGAGGAGGTGGTCCGCAAGCTGGGGATCGTGCTCGTCGGCCTCGGCGTCCTGCACCTGACGAACCTCCTCGTCCTCAGCACCGTGCGGCGTCGGCGGCTGCGGACCCAGCAGCCCCCGCCCTTCCCGATCCCAGGGCCGCCCAGCCCGTGGCCTCCCGTCCCGGTCCCCCAGGCGGCCGCTCCGGTCCCTCCGCCCCAATGATCGCCCGGCCGGCCGGTGGCGGGGTCGGCCCGGCCCGGTCGGTCGCTACCGTGCCCGGCATGGTCGCCGAGGACTCCGGGCCGCCCGATCCAGCCTCCACCCGGGACCGGATCATCGCGACCGCCCTGCGGCTGTTCGAGGAGCGCGGCTACGAGCGCACGACCATGCGGGCGGTCGCCACCGAGGCCGGGGTCAGCCTCGGCAGCACCTACTACTACTTCGCGTCGAAGGAGCACCTGATCCAGGGCTTCTACGAGCGCATCCAGCACCTGCACCACGACGCCAGCCAGGAGGCGCTGCGCTCCGGCCGCGATCCCGTCGACCGGATCGCCGGGGTGGCCCTGGCCTGGCTCGACGTGGCCGAGCCCTACCACCAGTTCGCCGGCGCCTTCTTCCGCGTCGCCGCCGACCCGTCGAGCCCGCTGTCCCCCTTCAGCGAGGCCAGCGCGCCCGCCCGGGACGCGGCCGTCGACCTGTACCGGGAGGCCCTCGCGGGATCGCGGCTGCGGCTCGGCGCCGAGTTCGCTGAGCATCTTCCCCGGCTGCTGTGGCTGGCCCACATGGGGCTCGTCCTGTTCTGGGTCCACGACGCCTCACCCGGGCAGCGACGCTCCCGACTGCTCGTCCGGCGCGCAGTGCCGCTCGTCGTCCGGCTGGCCGCCGCGTCCCGGCTGGCCCCCCTCCGGCCGCTGGTACGCGAGGTCGCCGAGCTCCTCGACGTCGTCGGACTCCCCGGCGACCCGACCGGCACCCGCCCAGGCGATCGCTGACCCCGACCCTTTCCCGGGGCTGGGTCGGGCTGGATCGCCATGGCGTCGCCGCCCCTGCGGACCTCGTCGTCCGCGGTGGTGATCTCGACTGCGTGGCCGCGGGTGCGGCGGCGCGACAGGCTGGGACTCGACCCGGTCACACCACGCCGGCACGGGCGCGACCGGTCAGGTCGGGGCGGTGGCGGGTTCGCGACCCCCGGGGCGGGCGCCGCCCGACGAGCCCCGCACCACCAGCTCCGGTGAGATGAGGACCGACTGGTGGCTCGCGCTCGCGGCCGCGATCGTCATCGCCCCGCTCCTCATGCTGCCACTGGCCTTCGGTCCCCTGCTGTGGGGGACCACCCGCCCCCTCCTGCTGGGCGTCGTGCTCGCGACCGGGGCGGACGGACGCCTCCGCCCGGACGGGCCGAGCCGAGCGGGGCGAACCACCGGGACCCGCGTCCGCGTGAGGCGTTCCTGACCGAGCCGGGACCCCGCAGACGTCCGGCCGCCGCGGCGGCCTCACGACAGGCCTCCGGACGGCCCTCACGGAACCATCCGAAAGGACCGTTCTCGCCGCTTCGACCGTCCGGCGTGACCGCCGCCGGGTAGACCTCCTACGGGTCGTCGCCCCTGCGACGGCCCGTAGTCGGCTCTCGGATCAGACCGGGTGTCGGCCCCTTCGTCCTGCGCCGACCGGTCCGATCCATCGGCCGCAGGCGTCGGACGCGGTCACTCGCACGTCCCCCCGCCCCCGTCACGAGCGGAGGTCTCATGACCCCTCCCCCAGCTGTCTCCGACATCGCCGACCCGGCCGGGCGCGCTCACCCCGCCGCGGTGCCGCCTCCCCGTGCCGTGGCGGGCGACGACGGGCCCACCGTGCGGCATCGGTCGGATCGTGAACGGCTGGGCACGTCGGCCTTCACGATGACGCTGCGCAGGCAGCTCGGAGGCGACGTCTACGCCGATCGCGTCGACTCCGGCACGAAGTCGGCCGATGCGGCGATGGCAGGGCGTCTCGACGTCCCGCCGGGTCATCCGCTCGTCGCCCGGCTGGTGATCCTGCGAACCGCCGCCACCGGGGCGGCGATCGCCGTCGGCGAGTCGTATCTCGCCGTCGAACGCCTGCTGCCCGCGGAGCGGGTCGCGCTGCAGACCTCGGACCGGCCCCTCGGAGACGTCCTCGACGTCCAGGCCTGCGACCGGATCCTGCTCGGCGGGGCCCCCGGCGGTCGTCGCGGCTGGATCGCCGAGGTGCTGTCCTGCACTCCGGACAGGCTGCTCGGGAGGACGACGGTGATCATCCGCGGCGGACGACCGCTCACCGTCGTGAGCGAGTGGTGGCAGACCTGCGACGAGGAGCACGACCGGTGAACCGCGCGAAGGCGTCTCGCCGCAGCGGGGTGAGGTCGTCGGTGCGGGTCTCGGCGGCTGTCAGTCGAAACTCTCGTCGTGGACGGCGTCCCTGGGCACTCCGGCGTCGCTCAAGGCGGCGCGGAGGGTCGCCGCCCACTGCTTGCCGCCGCAGACGAACACGTCGCGGGTGGTGATGTCGGGCACGACGGCGCGCAGTGCCTGCACATCGTCGAGGTGCCCGGCGGCGGCGGGCAGCCAGCTCTCCCGATGCCGATTCCGCGGCCCATCGAGATACACGACCTCGAGCCCGCGGTTCCGCTCCAGCCGCGCGAACTCGTTGCGGAACAGGGCCTCGTCGACGGATCGAGTGCGGTAGACGAGGATCGCGTCGCCGGGCTCGTACGCCATCTCCTCGGCCAGTGCCCGCATCGGCGTGACGCCGACCCCCGACGCGAAGAACGCCACCCGCTGCCGGGTCCGCGCCCGCTCGGTGAGCACACCGTACGGGCCTTCCACGGCGACCCATGTCCCCGGCAGCAGGGACGAGATCCGGCCTCCGCTGTCCCCGGCGGTCTTGACGGTGATCCGCCACGTCGTCGCCCCCGGGGCCGCGGACAGCGAGAAGGGGTTCGTCCGCAGCCAGCCGGCGCGATCGAGGAACCGCCACTGGAAGAACTGACCGGCGCGGACGTCGATCGCGTTCAGCCGCCGCCCCCGCAGATACACCGAGACGTGTCCGGGGGTTTCCGGCACGACCCGGTCGACGGCGAGCTGATGCCGCATCGACCGCACCAGCGGCTCGAAGAGCCGGTACCGCAGCAGCAGCCACAACGCCAACAGGTGGAAGCCGATCCAGTAGACCGTCGCGGCGGGCGACTCCTGGAAGGCCCGACCGGTCATGATCTCGTGCGGGAGGGCGAGGAACACGGCGAGGTAGGCGTTGAGGTGCAGCAGGTGCCAGACCTCGAAGCTCAGCTTGCGCCGCAGCGGGTTGAGCGACGTCGCGATGGCGACGAACAGTCCGACTATCCCGACGAGGGCCAGCGCGACGTCCCAGTGCTCCCGGACGAAGGCGACGAACGCCTCCAGCCACGACGTGCCCTCCTCGACGGCGCGGGACGAGGCACGGAAGAGGGGATGACCGATGAGCACGATGATCGCGACCATGCCGATGACGCGATGACGTCGGACGATTCGGTCCTGGCCGAAGGCCCCTTCGATGACCGGCACCCGGGACATGAGGATGACCTGGAGCGCCATGAGGTCGGTGGCGACGAGAGCGCACAGATGCCCCAGACCACCCAGGAACGTCGCCGCGTCGCCGCTGGAGAGGTCTTCCAAGCCGTCGTCCCGGACAAAGATGAGCAGGGCGATCGCCATCGACGCCCAGGCGAGTCCGATGAGGACCTGTCGCGTGGCATCGGGCCGTTCGGTCCACCAGCGATCGCCGCTGCGCGCATGGCGACCTCGTCCCGGCGACGTGTCGAGCGCGGACGGACGGACGCCGCGCACCGGGGTCGCGTGGCCGGGGCCGTAGGCCTGGGGTCGAACGGCGGCTTGCGGCCACCCCGGTGCTCCGGGTCGGGGTCGTGCTCGTAGCGGCACCGCGGTGTCGACGAAGTGCCGACGGGACTCAGGAGTCGTGCCCGGGAGATGTGATCGTTCATGTGATTGCGTCGGCACCGCCACGCGGACGCTCCCTCAGCCCTCGCACCCTGTTCCGTCCTGGCCCGGCCGGTTCGCACAGTCACGCCAGAGCTGGGGACCCGGTTGCGCCGAGCTGATGCGACATGAGCCACTCTGGCGCGTCTTGGGCAGGACGGGTAGAAGCCACCGCGCCCGTCGCCGTGGTCGAGCATCCGGCCCGGGCGACGCCTCCGGTGGGGCGTTGCGTCACTCGGCACTCGTCCGGCGGGCAGGGGCCCGTACGCCGCCGGTGTATCGATGCACCAGAGGGGCCGTCACCATCGACGTCGTACGCCCGCCAGGGGATGTGGGTCGGATCGACGCCGTCCGGTGGTTCCACACCGGCGGGATCTTCGCGGCGCTGAGCGAGAGCACCGCGGAGACGGTCATCGAGGCGGTCATGGCCGCCCGCGACGCCGGGACGGTGGTCTCCTACGACCTCAACTACCGCCCCAGCCTCTGGCGATCGATCGGCGGCCAGGCCAAGGCCCAAGAGGTCGACCGGGGCCATCGCCCCCTTCGTCGACGTGATGATCGGCAACGAGGAGGACTTCACCGCGAGCCTCGGGTTCGAGGTCGACGGCGTCGACGAGAACCTGTCGACCCTGCCCGTCGAGGGCCTCCACGGGATGATCAAGAAGGTGGCCGCGACATTCCCGAACCTCCAGTCATCGCGACGACCATGCGGACGGTGCGCACCGCGACCGTGAACGACTGGGGCGCGGGCGCGTGGTCGCCCGGGGACGGGCTGGTCCAGGCCACCCACCGGGAGGGTCTGGAGATCCTCGACCGGGTCGGGGGCGGCGACTCCTTCGCCTCCGGGCTGATCTACGGGCTGCTGGAAGGGGAGTCGTTGCAGACCGCCGTCGACCACGGCGCCGCGCACGGCGCCCTCGCCATGACGACCCCCGGCGGGCTCGCCCCGCGCCGAGTCCTTGCGTAGCCGCGTCGCGGGGTCTCCGTACCGGGTACGGATGCTTGTCCGAGGACGTGCTCCATACGGTCGCGACGTTCCCTGATCGACCCGGACCGAGGAGTCATGATCGTGACCCTGTCGACATCCCCCGCCTTGCGACACATCAGCACGATCGCGATCGGCGTCATGACCTTGGGCGTGATCCAGCTCTCTGGCTCCTCCCCCGTGTCCTCTGATCCCGCCGACCCCGGAGTGGTCCCGGACACCCGCATGGACGCCACCACCCTGTCCGCCGAGCGCTACCGACCGAAGGCCATCGACTGGCAGCCGTGCGCCGACAACCCCGCCGTGGACTGCGGCGTCCTCACCCTGCCGGTGGACTACGACGAGCCCCGGGGCGAGACGTTCGACATGGCCGTCGCCCGGACCAGGGCCACCGATCCCGACCGGCGCATCGGCGTGCTGTTCACCAACCCGGGGGGGCCGGGGCTCTCCGGGGTCGACTTCGTCACCGGCACCATCGCCTTCGCGCCGGTGTTCGCCCCGATCCGGGAACAGTTCGACGTCGTGAGTTTCGACCCGCGCGGCGTCGGAGACAGCCGACCGATCCAGTGCCAGCCGGGGAACGTGGACCTGCCGTCCGACCTGGCCGACGACGTCGCCGTCGCGGCCGCGTTCGACCAGTTCAGCCACGATTTCGCGGCGGAGTGCGCGGAGCTGGACGGAACCTTCGCGAGCACGGTGAGCACCAACAACGTCGCGCGAGACATGGACCGGCTGCGCCGCGCCCTCGGGGAACGAGAGATCACGTACTCCTCCGGTTCGTACGGCACGCTGCTGGGCGCGGTGTACGCGTCGCTGTACCCGAGGCGGGTGCGGCGGGGAGGCGAGGGTGAAGATGGGCTCCAGCAGGGTCAGGCTCGCGACCCGATCGGGATGCGCGCGGGCGTAGGCGGCTGCCGTCGCACCGCCAAAGGAGTGGCCGACCAGATGAACCGGGGCAGATGGGGAGACGTCGTCCAGGACGTCGCCGAGCCAGTCGGCCTGCTCGGCCATGCTGGTGATGGGAACGGTCTGCGCGGACAGGCCGGCGTCGCCGAGGGCGTCCACGGCGATGATTCGCCGCTGCCCGATCAGGGTCGGCAGGTTGTCCCGCCACATCGGGGCACCGGTGGTCCGACCCGGCAGCAGCACCACCGGTCGCGCCGAGACCGCGCCCGGCTCGGACGGCTCGACGGACCACTCGTAGACGCGGGCGGGGCCGTAGGCGGTGGGTACGTCGTGTGCGCTGGTCGGGGCTGGCAGCTGCTGCAGCACCTGCTCGTAGGCGTCGAGGTAGTCCGCGCGGCCGGCCACCGTGCGGAAGTTGCCGACCTGCGACTCCCTCGGCACCACCAGCATCACCAGCGCGACGACGGCCAGGACGACCACGACCGCACGCAGCACCCGGCGACCCCGCCGTGCCCAGCGAGACCGACGGTTGCCAGCACCGGCCGTCTCAATACGCTTGTACTGCACGGAGGCAGGCTAGGGGCGAGGCGCCCCGATGACAAGTCGTACGTATTGCTACGGTGACGTCGTGTCGCCGTCCACCGATCACGACGCCCGCCGGCGGGACATCGCGCACGCCGTGTGGGCGACGGTCAGCGAGCACGGGATCGAGGGGACCACCATGCGCCGGGTCGCGGCCGCCGGCGCCATGTCGGTGGGACGGATCCAGCACTACTTCCCCAGCCGGGAGGAGATGCTGCGCTTCTCGTGCCGGGCCATGGCCGACCTCGCCGCAGCCGCCACCTCCGGTCCAGGAGAGGCCGACTCCCCTGCGCCCTCCCCCGGGCCCGAGACGGATCCTCTGGATCAGGTGCGCACACTGCTGAGCCACTCCTTCGACCAGTCCACGCCCTACCGGCTCGGCGCCCGGGTGTGGGCGGCGTTCGTCGCCCACACCGTGGTCGACCCTCACGTCGCCGACATCGTGGTCCAGGCCCAGACCGGGCTCGAGAACGAGGTGGCGCGTCTGCTCGGCCGCGTCGGCCGCGACCCCGGCCATGCCCGACGCCTGGTCGCTCTCGCCGACGGCCTCGCCCAGCGCACGCTCACCGGAGCCCTGACCACCGAAGAAGCCGTCCGGGAGCTGGACCTCGCCCTGGCCAGGCCCTGACGGGCAAGAAACCCTCGCCGACCATCCCGCGCACGGTCGTACAGAAGGGAGCGTGCATCACGGCATTGCGCCGTGGAGGCGGCCGGCCGGGACAACCCCTGTCCCCCGCTGCCGGAGCCGGAGCCGACGACGGCCGCGCGGCCGGGCGGTCGCGGTCCGATGGGCAGCTGGCCGACCTCGTACGGGGTCGGCGGAGGCCACTTCTGAGCAGCGGCTCGGCCGTAGTGGCGGTGGTCGCGGCCGTCGTGGCTCCACCGTGGCCCGCCCTGGCACTGCTCGCGCTGTTCCCCCTCCGTCGTCTGGTGGCGGCGACCGGCCCACAGCACCAGCGACAGGTGCTGCTCGCCACACCGCTCGGCGCCGTGCCGCTCGCAGCGGTCAACCGGCTCCCTCGCCGGGCCGGACGTCACCCTGCTGGCGAGGGCGACCGTCGGCCTCGTCGCCTGAAGCGCCGTCGTTGCCGGCTCGCCAGCCACCGCCGCCGGCGTGACGTACGGCGTGACAGGACGGCGCCCCGCCCGGCGCGCAATGCCCGGGCCCTTCGCGGCGTTGTGCTCCGCGTGAGCAGTGAGAGCAGTGTGAATGACTGGAACCGGCAGATCATCGACGAGTTCCGGGCCAACGAAGGCCGGGTGGGCGGCCGCTTCCACGGCGCCCCCATGATCCTGATCCACCACGTCGGCGCCCGCACCGGCACCGAGCGCGTCAACCCGCTCGTGTACCTGCCCGACGGGAACCGCATGATCATCGCAGCGTCGAACGCCGGCCGGGTCAAGGACCCCGACTGGTACGCGAACGTCATGACCCACCCGCGGCTCACGGTCGAGGTGGGCACCGAGACGTTCGCCGTCGACGCCACCGAACTGCTGGGACAGGAGCGCGATGAGGTGTGGCAGCGGCTTGTCGAGGCCATGCCGGGATTCGGGGAGTACCAGCGGGGCCTCGACCGCAGGATCCCCCTGCTCGCGCTGACCCGCGTGACGTGACCGGCGCTCCCGCCGGCGCCGCGGGCGTGTGGCCATCGGCCGTGCCGCTCGGGGTCTCGTTCCCGGTCGCCCGGGCCGGGTTGGAGGAACTGGCGGCCGTCGCGGCCGTGGATGGGGACCTCGCCGCCGCCGAGGCTGGTCACGATCTGGCGAGCGCGGTCGACGGCCTGCCGCGGGGTGGGGGCGTGGACGTCGGCCGGGTACTCGAGAGCATGCAGACCTGGAGCGACGCCATCGGACCAGAGATCAGGACGGCCGTGGCCACGAGTCTGCGGGAGAACCGCGAGACCCGCGACCACGTCGTCAGTCAGGCGCGCCAGGACCCGGACGACCGTGCCCTGGTCACCCGGATTGCGACCGACGGCCAGGTGACTCTGGCGGAGTACCGTCTCCGCAGCGACGTCCAGGACGCGGTCGACGACCAGGGAGGGTGGATGGTGGCCCAGCCCGAGGCCCAGGCGGCCTCCGACCAGGCGTCTCCGACGTGAGGCGCCGCGGACCGGTCGTGGTCGCGGTCGCGGTCGCGGTCGCCATGGCCGGGGTGCTGGTCTCGGGATGCAGCGACGACCACGCCGGCCTGACGAGCGCGGACGTCCAGGATGCCCGCGACAGCCTCCGACAGCAGGCCGGGGACACGATCGCGCGGGCGCTGTACGAGAACCCCGGGAGCCGGGAGCAGTTCCTCGACCAGGCGCGCGAGGATCCGGACGACCAGGCCCTCGTCGCAGAGATCACTGCCGACGGCGAGTTCACCCTCGAGGAGTTCCGGCAGCTCAGCGACGTTCGGGACGCCGTCCTGACCTACAGCGGCGAGATCGTGACGTCTTTCGAGCGGGACCTCGTCGAGGCCGTAGATCCCTGAGCCCGCGTTCGTGGGACGGCCTGCGGCTCCGACGGATCCCGCCCCGGCAGGACCGAACCCGATCGGCTCGGTGGCACCGAACCCGGCGGACCCGCCGATCGCGATCTCATCGACCTCACCAGCAACGAGATCCGACGTCTCCTCGCCCGCCTCGCCCTGACCCCCGCGACCACGTCGACCGCCGTCCTGCTGTAGCGGTGGCTGTACGACGCCTCGGAGAGGACGTCCAGAGTGCCGCAATGCCCTGACGCTCAGCCAGGTGACGCGCGCGAAGGCCCCGATGGCGAGCCGGCCCGCGGTCAGCGACCGGGTACCGCAACCGGGTGCGAAGGCCGGCGGGCGGCGTCCGGTTCGGGTCGGTGAGGTAGGTCTCGGTGTGCGGGCCCGTGACGGTCAGTCCCTCCGCGGCGGCGAACGGGCGCAAGGCGGCCACCGACGGTCCCTCGTCGGTGTACGGACCGTGGTGAACCAGCGAGACCGCGCGGCCGCCCAGCCGGTCGACGAGTTCGACCGACACCCCGGCCTCGGCCACCGCGGCAGCGACGGCGGCCGAGGTCGACCCGGGCGGCCCGCCTTCGCGGCCGCCGTCGGCGCCCTGTTCGCCGTCCGCGGCGCCCTCGGCGGCGGCGACGTCCCACTCGAGGGCACGTACCGACAGGCCGGGGAGGGCGGCATCCCGCTTCGTCGGTTCAGGGGCCGTCATCCGAGGTACGGCGTGGCGCGGTCGGCGAGATAGTGCGCGACGCGCAGCCGCATCGCCTTCTCCATTGCGAGCTCGGCCAGCCGGTCCCGGGCCACCCAGGCCACCTCGAGGGATTCGCTGCTGGTGGTGGGCGTGCCGCCAATCGCCCGGGCGGTGTAGACGACCGAGAACTCCTGCCGCACCTCGCCGTCGCGGATGTAGAGGATGACGTGCCCGGGGTCGGTGTAGATCCCAACCAGCCCGGTGATCTCGCAGTCGATCCCGGTCTCCTCCTTCACCTCCCTCACCGCCGTCGTCACCAGCGACTCCCCCAGGTCCATGGCCCCGCCCGGCAGCGCCCAGGTGCCGTTGTCCGCCCGGCGGATGACGAGCACCCGACCCGCCCCGTCGGTGACGGCGGCGATGGCGGACGGCACCACCGTGGTGGGGACGGGTGCGTCGGGGTCGTCGTGGAAGTCGACGCGGGAGGCCACCGGCCCAGTGTGCGAGGCGGACCTTGCCACCCTGGTGGCGGCCGCGCCGTCAAGGCCGCGCCCGACCACCGGGAGGCCGGAACCACGAGAGGGGGCCAGCCGGAGTCCGCCGCGACGGCGCGCCTTCCACCCTCGCCCCATGGCGGAGCGACATCCCCCGGCCGGTGCGGGCGCCGCGATCCGCGGCCGCCATGACCTCCTGGCGGTCCGGACCGATCAGGGCTGCGGGTCTGGACCCTCCTCGGACGACGGTGCGCGAGTAGTCGGCGGGCACGACACGCTGCTCGATCCGGGCGGACGCTCGGAGCCTCGAGTAGGTCAACCTGCGCAGCAGGACCTCGAAGGGCCCACGACGACCGGAGACGGCCAGCGACCACGCGACGGCCACGGTGAACAGCCACACGGCGAAGGCGATGCCGTAGGCGGTCGCCGTGCCCATCCCCTCACCGAGCCCGAGTCCCCACGGCGACAGCATCGGAGCGAGGATCATCGACTGCAGCAGGTAGCAGGTGAGCGACCGTTCGCCCACGGCCGCCAGGACCGCCGGAGCGCCGCGACGGGGAGCGCGGCGCTCGTGCAGCCGGGCCGCCCAGAGCGCGAACAGGCAGACATAGGCCACGCCCATGGCCGTGCCCGTCACCGCGTGGACGGCGGCCAGCGCTCCCGAGGTCACGGTCCCCGGTTCCCAGACGCGGGCCACCGCGAGCGCGTACGGCAGGCTGCCGGCGACGCCTACCAGTGATCCCAGAACCGCGAGGCGCCGGAGCAGGGGGACGTGCTCCCACGGCCGGTCGAGCAGCCCCGCTCGGGCCATGACCACCCCCACGAGCATCGGGGCCAGCACGATCATGAGTGCCGTGCCGACGACGACGCCGAGGACCCAGACGGAGAGGCGCTCGACCACCGACGCGAGGTACTCCGACGGCTCGGCTGAGAACGTCGGAGCCAGGACGACCATCGCGTAGACAACGGCGAGCAGGACCAGACTGACCGTCCCCCAGGCAACGAGCACGCGGGGCCGACGGCTCATGAGGAGCAACAGGACCAGTCCCGTCGCGCCGTAGATGCCCAGGATGTCGCCCTCGAACAGCAGCGCCGCATGAACCCCGCCGAAGGCGATCAACAGCAGCTGGCGCCTGAGCAGGACCGAGCGTCGCCGCCACGGCTCGGTGCCCGACTCGCCCAGCCGCCGCGCCATCGTGACGAGGCCGAAGCCGAAGAGCAGGGCGAACATCGGCCGCGAGCGGTCATTGACCAGCAGCGTGACAACGAAGTCCAGCGTCCGGTCCAGCGGGCTCCCGTCGACGGGTCGCAGACCGGGGCCCGTCTCGGTGCCGTGCAGGTACAGGCCCACGTTGGCCAGGGCGATGCCGAGCAGCACCGCGCCGCGGGCGAGGTCCGGGGCCCACGACCGTCGTGAGGCGGGGAGCGGGCCCCCTCCCGCCCCGGCGTGGGTCGCAGTGCCCGACAGCGAACGCTGAGACAGGTGACCGGGGCCCGCGGGTGGCGCGAGCGAAGGACCGTCGGGCACGGGGCGGGCAGTCACGGCTGCTGCGGCGTGCGGAGTGGGTCGCTGTCGAGGCCGGCTGCCAGGGTCGCCGGTGATGCGGTGCTGCGTGGCCAGGTCCAGGCGGAGCGCAGGATGAAGGCCAGGAGCAGCACCTCGAGTCCGATGGAGAGGCCGTAGAAGTAGGAGTAGGTCCATGACTCGCCGGCCGCGTTGTACACGGAGACGGGGATGTAGAGCGTTGCCACGACGAGGTTGATGGGGCGGTTGACACGGGCGGGCAGTGTCGTGGAGAGCAGGATCATGAGGATCGGGATGGCCACGAGCGTCAGCGCAAGGGCGACGAAAATTGGGCCGGTGTCGAACTCATGGACGACGCCGACCAGGATGTCGTCGATGGAGCCGGGTTTGTACAGGGCGAGGTAGTCGACGTAGATGTAGAGGAACATGAAGCTGGTCCATGCTGCCGCGAGCTTGGCCTGCACAGGCATGCGCAGATCTTCCAGCGTGCTCCGAGACGGCGGATCCTCCAGCGCGGTGTGGGATTGAGCCGTTCTCATCACAATGCTCCTTGGCTTGACCGGGTGGGTGATTCCACCTTCACGGACACCGGCGGCGGGCACATCAGCCCCGGAGCCTGACCCGAACTGGCCGTTGGCACATCCGAGCTCTTGTACTTTCGGCGGATACGCCCGACATGCGGGCCGCCTAAGCTGATCAGATGGCCCCCGACGCACTCCGCTCGCTGTGGGCCGAGCCTCGACCTACGGATGCCCCGGACCGGCTGCCGCGGGACTGGGCCCTGGTCGCAGCGCTGGTCGGCTGGTCCGTGGTGGACGTGGTGCTTCGTCAGGACCTGGCGCCGCGCCCGCTGCTGCTGCTCGCGGCCCTCGCGGTCCTCGGCCCCCTGCCGTGGCGACGTACGCACCCGCTCGTCGCGGTTGCGGTCTCCTTCGGCACGTTGACGATCGTCGACATCGTCAGAATCCTCACCGGGTCGCAAGGCACCCTGCTGAACAGCATCTCCGCGGCGCTGATCCTGGCCTACGCCCTGTTCCGGTGGGGCTCCGGTCGGGAAGCCGCGAGCGGCCTCGGCGTCATCCTGCTCTGGCTGGCCATCACTTACGTCGCCGACCCGATGAGCCTGTGGGCGACGGTCGCAGGGTATGCGTTCTTCCTGTTCGCCGCCGCGCTCGGCGCCGCGATCCGCTATCGCGCGAAGATCCGCATCCGCGACATCGACCAAGCCAAGGCCCGAGAACGCGAACAGCTCGCCCGTGAACTCCACGACACCGTCGCCCACCACGTGTCGGGCATCGCCATCCAGGCCCAGGCAGGACGTGCCATCGCGGCCTCCCACCCCGAGCAGGCCATCGAGGCCCTGGCCATCATCGAGGACGCGGCGACCCGCACCCTCACCGAGCTGCGCGCCATCGTCGGCGTGCTCCGCGCCTCACAGGACACCCAGTTCGCGCCGCAGCCCGGTGTGGCCGAGGTCGAGCAGCTCGCCACCGATGGCCGGACGCGTCCCCGCATCGAGGTGACGCTCTCCGGTGAGTTCGACGACCTCAGCCCGGCGGTCGGGGCCGCGATCTACCGCCTGGCCCAGGAGTCCATCACCAACGCCCGACGGCACGCGCGCCACGCGACCCAGGTCACCGTCGCCGTCACAGGCGACGCCGACCGGGTACGGCTGACCATCGACGACGACGGCTCCGCCGACGGCGGTCGCGCCCCAGCAGGCTACGGCCTGGTGGGCATGCGGGAACGCGCCTCACTGCTCGGCGGCTCCTTCCGCGCAGGCCCCGCCGCCGAGCGCGGCTGGCGGGTCGAGGCGGTCCTGCCCCGAACCGGGACGCCACGATGAGCATCAAGGTCCTCATCGCCGACGACCAGCCCATCGTCCGCACCGGGCTGACGATGCTGCTCGACGCCCAACCCGACATCGACGTGGTCGGCGCGGCCGCCGACGGGCGCGAGGCAGTCCGCCTCGCGCTCCAGCTGCGCCCCGACGTCGGCCTGTTCGACATCCGAATGCCGCTGATGGACGGCATCGAAGCCACCCGACGCCTCGCCGGCCCCGGCGTCGCCGACCCCCTGCCGATCGTGGTCATCACCACCTTCGACCTCGACGAGTATGTCCACGGGGCGCTCAAAGCCGGCGCCCGCGGGTTCCTGCTCAAGGACGCCGGACCGGCCCTGCTGAGCCAGGCCATCCACGCCGCCGCCGACGGAGACGCACTGATCGCGCCGAGCGTGACTGTCCGACTGCTCGCAGCGTTCGCCCACGCACAGACCTCACCATCGAGGCAGCCGGTGGAACCGCTCACCGCCCGCGAGGAGGAAGTCCTCGTGCCTGTGGCCCAAGGCCGCACCAACAATGAGATCGCCCGCGAGCTCTGCATCACCCCGAGCACCGTCAAGGCCCACCTCGCCAGCCTCATGCGAAAGCTCGGCGCCCGAAATCGCGTCGAGATTGCCATGTGGGCCCACGAGACCGGCCGCGTCTGACGGGGCACGGCGTACTCCGCCGTCTGCTGCAACGGCCCACACCGTCACCAAGCGCCGGGTGAACGGGGCCGCGAGCCGACCACGACAGTGAACTCCTTGCCATGCCGCCCGCGGGAACCCGCGCGACCGCGACGACGCCGTCACGATCTCAACGATGACCCGCCTCATCACACGGGTGGAGCTGAGGGGACTCGAACCCCTGACCCCCTCCATGCCATGGAGGTGCGCTACCAGCTGCGCCACAGCCCCGGAACCAGTCGAGAGTACACCGCCCGGGAGCCCGCCCGCGTCA
>JBHJOS010000139.1:0-12133 GCA_050329415.1 Kineosporiaceae bacterium | reverse complement strand
GGGTAGTTGAGGCCGTCGGCGAACCACAGCTTGACGTCCCGGGAGCCGGCGGCGCGGGCGATCTCGACGCACTCCAGGAGGTGGTCCGTGGCCTTCCGGCGGACCCCGGGGTCCGGGTTGGCGACGCTGCCGAGGCGGTAGTCGTCGTCCTGGAAGACGTTGGCGTTGATCGCACCGACGGCCACCCCGCGGTCGCGGGCGTGGCGGGCGAGGGCCGGGTAGTCGGCCACCCGGTCCCACGGGATGTGGAGCGAGACCCGCGGAGCGGCCCCGGTCACGGCGTGGACCTGAGCCGCATCGTCGATCTTCTCCTCGACGGTGCGCGGGACGCCCGCCTGGGCGAAGACCTTGAAGCGGGTGCCGGAGTTGCCGAACGCCCACGACGGCAGCTCGATCGAGAGCTCCCGGACGCCGTCCGCCACCCGGGCGCGCGCGCCCGTCCCCGGGCCGCTCACGCCCTCGCTCCCGCCCGGTCGACGGCCGCGAGCTGACCCTCCAGATCGAAGATCTTCGGCAGGACGCGGAGGCCGAGGTCCGGGGACACGTCGTCGAGGTCCTGGAAGTACGGCGCCATCTCGGCCTGCCAGCGCTCGTTGACGGGCCGGGAGGTCATCGCGTCCTGGGCCGCGGCCAGGTCGTCCGCCGTCACGATGCCGACCAGGAGGCCGTCGGCCCGCAGGTGGAGGGTGTAGTCCCGCCACCCCGCGGCGGCGAGCGCGCGCAGCATCTCGGGCCAGACCGCCCGGTGGCGCTCGACGTACTCGTCGAGCCGGTCGGGACGGACCTGGAGGGTGAAGCAGTATCGGGGCACGGTCCTCGCCTCCTGTGGAGGTCCCGGTGCCGGCCGTGCGGCCGGCACCGGGACGGTCATGGGGTGCGACGTCGGAGGACGTCGGAGGCCGACCTCAGAAGTCGAAGTCGTCGATGTTGTCGGCGTTGAACCGGGTCGGGGGGCCGAGCACGATGACGCCGTCGGCGCCGACGGTGTACTCCCCCAGGTCCCCGGCCGTGAACGTCTCGCCCTCGGCGCCGGTGATGATCCCCGAGGCCACGGCTGCGCCGGTGTACGCGGCGAGGCGGCCCAGCTCGCCCGGATCCCAGAGGGCGAACTCGGTGACGGTGCCGTCCTGGACGAAGTCGCGGAGCTGGTTGGGCGTGCCGAGCCCGGTGAGCTGGACCTGGCCCTGGTACTCCGAGCCCTGGAGGTACCGGGCGGCCGCCGCGATGCCCACGGTCGTCGGCGAGATGATCCCGGCGAGGTCGGGGTGCGCCTGGAGCAGGCCCTGGGCCTCCTGGAAGGACTTCTCGTCCTCGTCGTCGCCGTACACGGTGGCGACGAGCTCGAGGTCGGCGTAGTCGGCGTTCGACTCCAGCTCGGACTCGATGACCTCGATCCAGGCGTTCTGGTTGGTGGCGTTGGCGGTGGCCGACAGGATCGCGATCTGCCCGGACCCGCCGACCTGCTCGCTCATCATCTCGATGAGGGTGCGGCCCACCTCCTCGCCGTCGACCTGGCTCACGAACACGTCCCGGCACTCCGGGTCGGTGTCGGAGTCGAACGTCACGACGAACGTGCCGGAGTCCCGGGCGGGCTCCAGCGACGAACACAGGGCGTTGGGGTCGTTGGCGCTCAGCAGGATGACGTCGGTGCCCTGCTGGCTCAGTGTGTTGACATAACTGACCTGCGACGACGCGGAGGCGTCGGAGGGGCCGGTGTACTCGTACTCGCCGTCCAGCTCGGCAACCGCCTCCTCGGCACCGGTGGACGCGGTGTCGAAGTACGGGTTGTTCACCTGCTTCGGCAGCATGGCGATGGCGAGCCCGGTCTCGAACTCGCCGTCGGCGGCTCCCGGGGAGGCGGCCCCCGCGGTGTCGGCGGCGGCCGGCGAGGCCGTGTCCTCGTCGGCGCCGTCCTGGGTGGTGCCGCCGCACGCCGCCAGGGCGGCGAGCGCGGTCGCGCCCGCGGTCACGGCGGCGAGGTGCCGCAGGTGTCGGAGTCGGGTCATCGTCGATCCTTCCTCGTGGTCAGGTCCGGGTGGTGGGGGTGGAGGCGGGTGAGGACGGCGCCGGGCCGGGTCCCGGCGTGGCGGCTTCGGGAGCGGGCTGGGCGGGACCGGGAGCCGGTGGTGTCCGGTCGGGTGGCCGGCCGGCGGTGGCCAGGGCGGCGCGTGCCTGCCGGAGGACGTTGGGGAGCAGGACGGAGAGGATGAGGAGCAGCCCGGTGACGACCGTGAGCGACTCCGTCGAGACGTTCGCCAGCCGCAGCGCGTTCTGCAGCGACACCAGCAGGACGACGCCGGCGACGACGCCGGGCACCGTCCCGCGGCCACCGAAGATGGACACCCCGCCGAGCAGGACCGCGGCCACCACCGTGAGCTCCAGTCCGACGGCGTTGTCGCCCCGGGCGCTGGAGAAGCGCAGCGTCCAGAACACCCCCACCAGGCCGGCCGTGGCGCCGGAGAGAACAAAGAGCCAGAACGTCACGAGGCGGACCCGCACGCCCGCGAAGTGGGCCGCGGTCGCGTTGGCTCCGATCGCGACGATGGCGCGGCCCACGGGCGTGGCGTGCAGCAGCACGGCGGTCGCGGCGACGAGGACCATCACCGGCAGGACGACGTTGGGCACGGCTGTGCCGGGCAGGGTCCCGATCACCCACCCGGTGAAGGAGCGGGGCCAGTCGGCGACGGCCGTGTCCCCGAGGAGCACGAACGCCAGCCCTCGGTACAGGGCGAGGGTGCCGATGGTCACAGCGAGCGACGGCAGCCCGAGGGCGGCGACGAGGACCCCGTTGACCGCGCCCAGCACGGCGCCGAGCCCGACGGCGAGCGGGACGATGGTCTCCAGCGGCAGCCCGGCGTTCCACAGCACGCCCATGAAGGCCCCGGTGAGGCCGACGACGCTGGCGATCGACAGATCGATCTGGCCGGTGACGATGACGAGCGTCGCCGACATGGCGAGGACCAGCACCGGGACCAGCTCGAGCACGAGGAAGCCGGCGTTGCGGGAGGTGCCGAAGAACTCGACGGAGACCGACGCCACGACGAGGAAGGCCACGACGAGGAGGACCAGGGTGTTCTCCCACGTCGCCACGCGGGCGACGGCGGAGGAGCGGTCCGGGCGGTCGGCGTCAGGCACGGGCGTCCCTCCGTCGCATCGAGGCGGCCACCCGCAGCGCGACCAGCCGGTCCACGCCGATGGCGCCGACGATGAGGGCACCGACCACGGCCTGCTGCCAGAACTGGTCGACGCCGAGCGCGGGCAGGGCGTTGCTGATGACGGTGAGCACCATGGCGCCGAGAGCGGCCCCGTAAGCGGTGCCGCTGCCGCCGAAGATGGCGACCCCCCCGACGACGACCGCCGCCACCACTCCCAGCTCCAGCCCGGTCCCGGCCGAGGCGTCCACGGTGCCGAAGCGGGCCGCGTACAGCACCCCGCCGAGACCGGCCAGGGCACCGCACGCCAGGTAGGCCAGCAGCAGGCGCCGGGTGACCGCCACCCCGGCGAGCCGGGCGGCGACCGGGTTGGACCCGATGGCGTAGAGATCGCGGCCGGTCCGGTAACGGCCGAGCAGCACGCTCGCCAGGACCACGACGACGACGGCCGTCACGAGCAGGTACGGCACCCCGAGCAGCCGCCCGCTGCCGAAGGCGAGGAAGGCGTCGGGCAGGTCCGCGGCGTTGACCTGGTCACCGCCGGCGGCGAAGTAGCCCACCCCGCGGAACAGGTACAGCGTGCCCAGCGTCGCCACCAGCGCCGGCACCCCGCCGAGGGTGATCACCGCGGCGTTCACCAGGCCGCACGCCGCCCCGATCGCCAGCCCCACGGCGATCGCCCCGGCAACACCGAGCCCGGGTGCCCGTTCCAGCGCGCTCGACACCGTGAAGGCGGACAGCCCGAGCACGGACCCGACGGACAGGTCGATGCCGCGGGTGAGGACGACCAGGGTCAGCCCGGTGGCCAGCACGATGGTGATCGACGCCGCGAGCGCCAGGTCGCGCAGGCTCTGGGCGGACAGGAAGCGCGGGTTGGCGGTGGCCGTCACGGCGACCAGCGCGACCAGCACCACGAGCAGGCTGAGCTCGCGGAAGCGCAGCACGGCGTCGAGGATCGAGGAGCCGGTGCGCGACGCCGACGGGGCCGGCCGGCCGGCGAGGACCGGGGTCACGCCGCGAGCTCCCCGCCGGTGGCGGCCGCCATGACCGACTCCTCGGTGGCCGCCGCGCGCGGCAGCTCGGCGACGACCCGGCCCTCCCGCATGACGACGACCCGGTCGGCCATCCCCAGCACCTCGGGCAGCTCGGACGACACCATGAGCACCGCCACGCCGCGCCCGGCCAGCTCGGACAGCAGCCGGTGGACCTCGGCCTTGGTGCCGACGTCGATGCCGCGGGTGGGCTCGTCGACGATGAGCACCCTCGGTTCGGTCGACAACCATTTCGCGAGGACGACCTTCTGCTGGTTCCCGCCCGAGAGCCGCTGCACCGGGTCGGCCAACGAGGCGTAGCGGGTGCGCAGCCGCTCGGTCCAGTCCGCCGCGGACCGCCGCTCCCGGCCTCCCATCAGGAACCCGCCGACGGCCAGCCGGCGACGGCGGGGCAGCGTGACGTTGCGCTCGATCGACAGGTCCATGACGAGGCCCTGCTGGCGACGGTCCTCGGGGACCAGCGCCACGCCCGCGGCCATCGCCGCCGCCGGGCGGCCGGGCGGCAGAGGCCGGCCGGCCATCCGCACGGTGCCGGAGTCGGCCCGGTCGACGCCGAACACGGCGCGCACCACCTCCGACCGGCCGGCCCCGACCAGCCCCGCCAGCGCCACGATCTCCCCGGCCCGGACGTCCAGGTCCACCCCGGCGAAGACGCCTCGGCGGGTCAGTGCCCGGACCTCGAGGACGATGTCGCCGACGCGGGCCGGCTGCTTGGGGAAGAGGTCCCCCAGGTCGCGGCCGACCATCCGGCGCACCATCTCGGCGACCGTGAGGTCCGCCAGCGGGTCGGTGGAGACGTGCCGGCCGTCCCGCAGGATGGTCACCCGCTGGCACAGCGCCCGGATCTCCTCGAACCGGTGGGAGACGAAGAGCACGGCGCAGCCCTGGTCGCGCAGCGAGCGGGTGACGGCGAACAGCCGGTCCACCTCGCGGCCCGAGAGCGCGGCCGTCGGCTCGTCCATGACGAGGACGCGGGCGTCGGCCGACAGCGCCTTCGCGATCTCGACGAGCTGCTGATCGGCGATCGACAGGCCTCGGGCGAGGCGGTCCGGGTCGAGGTGCGTCCCGAGCCGGTCGAACAGCGCCACGGCCGCGGCCCGCATGGCCCGACGGTCGATCCGGCGGCCCCGGGCGAGGGGCTGGCGTCCGAGGAAGATGTTCTCGGCCACCGACAGGTCGGGGAAGAGCATCGGCTCCTGGTAGATGACGGCGATCCCGTGCCGCCGGGCGTCCGACGGCGAGGCGAGGGCGACGGGCTCGCCGGCCACGAGCACCTCCCCGGCCTCAGGCCGGTGCACCCCCGCGAGCAGCCCGACCACGGTGGACTTCCCGGCGCCGTTCTCGCCGACGAGAGCGTGGACCTCCCCGGGGCGGAGCCCGAGCGTGATGCCCCGGACCGCAGCCACCGCGCCGAACGACTTCGTGACGTCGCGCAGTTCGGCGAGCGGAGCGGGCACCGCCGCCCAGGGTTTCGTGGTCACCGTCGACCCTCCGATGAAACGTACGAATGAAACCTTTCACAACTTAGGATGCTTCAAGCGCACCCGTCAAGTCACGATTCGGTCGCGAACGGCGTGGCGGGATCGAGGGCTCTCGCGGCCCCGCGAACGAGGAGGACGGATGACCCGGACCGCCGGGATCAAAGATGTGGCGCGCCTGGCCGGGGTGTCCGTCGGGACCGTGAGCAACGTGCTCAACCGGCCCGACCGGGTGTCCGAGGCCACCCGCGCCCGGGTGCAGGCCGCCATGGCCGAGCTGCGCTTCGTCCGCAACGAGTCGGCGCGCGCGCTGCGGGCCGGGCGGAGCCGGACCGTCGGCGTCATCGTGCTCGACGTCGCCAACCCGTTCTTCACCGACGTCGCCGCCGGCGTCGAAGAGGTCGCCGAGGCTCACGGCGCCATGACCGTGCTGTGCAACAGCGGCCAGGACGTCCTGCGGGAACGGCGCTACCTGGACCAGCTGGTCGAGCAGCGGGTCCTCGGCATCCTCCTCACGCCGGTGGACACGGGCGGCGCCCGGCTGTCCGAGATGCGGGAACGCGGCGTGCCCGTGGTGCTCGTCGACCGGGCTGCCCGGGACCCCGGCTGCTCGGTCGCGGTGGACGACGTCCTGGGCGGGCGGCTCGCGGTGGAGCACCTGCTCGAACGGGGCCACGAGCGGATCGCGTTCGTCGGCGGCCCCCTGGCCATCGACCAGGTCCGGGATCGGCGTCGCGGGGCCGCCGCCGCGCTCTCGGCGA
Organism: Kineosporiaceae bacterium; assembly: GCA_050329415.1. GTDB lineage: Bacteria > Actinomycetota > Actinomycetes > Actinomycetales > JBBAYJ01 > JANNOG01. The sequence goes on along the minus strand of JBHJOS010000139.1, from coordinate 5,690 downwards.
GCGGGCGGCCGGACTCCGCCCTGGTCGTCGTGGAGACCGCGGCGCTGGCCATCGAGGAGGGTCGCGCGGCCGGGATCCGCCTCGCGGCCGTTCCTGCCGACCGGCGCCCGACCGCCGCCTTCTGCGCCAACGACCTGCTGGCGCTGGGGCTGCTGCAGGAGATGACCCGCCGCCGGATCGACGTGCCGGGGGACCTCGCGATCGTCGGCTACGACGACATCGACTTCGCCGCCGCCGCCGCGGTGCCGCTGTCCTCCGTCCGCCAGCCTCGCCAGCAGCTGGGCCGGGCGGCCATGGAGCTGCTGATGGACGAGGTCGGGAACCCGCCCGGGCACATCCACCGACAGCTGGTCTTTGAACCCGAGCTGGTCGTGCGGGAGTCGACCGGCGGGTCGTGAAGTGCCGTCACTCCGTGCCAGGCGAGCCCCGTGCCGCACTCGACGCTCGACCCCGGCCGACGCGGTCGCGCACGCGGGTCCCGTCTTCCAGCGAGGCCACCTGACAGCTCGCTCCGCGCCGGACGGCGATCCGGGTGACGAGGCGCAGCCGGACGCTGCCGTCGAGGACCCGGTGGACGACGCCGTCCACCTCGGCGGGCTCGTCGAGGACGAGTTCCCGGCCCACCTGCGGGGCCAGCTGCTCCAGCACCTGCTGAGCCAGATGGCGGGGCTCCAGCACCAGCCCCGCCTCGCCGTCGTCGGCCACCAGCCGACAGAGTTCGCGCGTCGCGACCAGTCGCCCCCTCACCCGCACGCGCCGACCGTCCAGCTGAGGGCTCGACGCGCACACGTCGGCGACTTCCATGATCATCACGGTGGTTCCTCCCGAACGGCTCCCGGCGCGGCTGCCATTCCCACCACTGTGCGGGTCTCGCCGCCTCGGCGGATGGGCCTGTCGACCCCGGGGGGCTGGGTCCGGCCTGGGCCCTCGGAGCCGGTCTCGGATGTCGCGGGGTCCGAGTCCGGCTCTCAGGGAGTCCTCGCCGCCGGCGAGGGCTCCGCCGAGGACTGGGCGGACGGCGCTCCGGCAGCGTCCTCGACGTTCTCGGGGACCTCCACGGCGAAGGGAACGCCGAAGTCGAAGTACTCGAGGATCACCTGATACCTGGCCCCCGGGGCCAGCGCCTCGGTTCCCAGCCCGGGCACGCCGGCCTCGTCGGCCGTCGCCCCGGGACCGGTGGCAGCGCCGGACGGTGGCGCCTCCGACGGGGACACCGATGGGGACACGGACGAGGAGGCGGTGGCGGACGGCTCACCCGATGTCTGCGACGACCGGGTCAGGTCGAGTGCGTAGCTCAGCCGGCGCACCCGCTCGCCGTCGACCCACACGTCCAGGGTCAGGTCGTCCCTGCCCTGGATGTCGGTCAACCGCGACAGCTCGGTGCGGTCCCCCGCGGGAGCGGCCCGACTCGCCCGGACGAGGTCGACCGTGACCCGGTGGTGGGTGGTCGCCTCGCCGCGGACCTGCTCCTCGCCGATCTCCTCGACCCGGGTGACCCCGGGCCGCAGCGACCTCAGCAGCGCCGCCAGGCCGTCGGCGACGCCGGCCAGCTCCCCCTGGGCCGGTTCCAACCGGGCCCAGGCCTGGTCCGGTGGCCCGGCGGGATCGCGCACGTAGACATCGGTGCCGTCGTCGACCAGCATCAGCGACACCCCGCCCGGCGCGGGCTCCCCCGAGGTCGTCGGCGCTCCGATCCGGACCTCCAGCTGCGTCGCCCCGGACCCGAAGTCGACCAGTCCGACCAGGTCGAGCCGTTGCCTCGACCGACCGACGCCGGCATCGACGACGGTCACCACGGCGACTCGGGCCGTCCCCGAGTCCTCGGTCCGCTCCCCGGCCGCGACGACGCGGTCGAACTCCGATCCGCGGATCAGCGAGAAGCCGGCGACTCCGAGGGCCATCGCTGCCGCCGTCAGCCCGGCCGCGACGATCACGGGCAGGCGCCCCCGGACGGCCTCGGGGAGCCCGAGCCGTCGGCGGCGAGTGCGTTCCACGTGGTCAGGGTCGACGGCCGCCCGGGCGGCCGACCAGGGCCCGGGGACCCACCGCGAGGGCCGGTCCCGTGGTGGGCTGGCGAGGTGACGCGCAGCACCGTCGGGCGGCGACCGGGTGACCCGACCGTGTCGGGCCTGATGCTGGAGGACGAGGCGCTGCTGGTCGCCCGGTCGCCGCACCGGCGCCGGCGCCGGGTCCCTCGCGCCGCCCGCCCGCTCTGGGTCCTGGCCCTGGCCGCCGGTGGTCTCGGGATCGCCGCGGGCGCCGCGGTCCAGTCCACCCCCCAGGACACCTGGCGGCTGCCGATGGAGCCGGGCTCTGCGTTCACGGTGCCCCCACGCGTCCCGTTCGGGGGGCCGCTCGTGGTCTTCGGCACTCCCCGGGACGGCTCACGCCCCACTCCGGAGGAACTCGGTTGTCATGTGACCGCCGGGGGCGGGTCGGTGGTCGTGCCGGACCGGGCGAACGAGAACCACCTGGTGGTCGGGGACCGCGGGGTGGTCCCGCTCGCCGCCTTCCCGGGGCGCTCCGGTCACAGCATCGTGTGCGCGGGGCCCGCGGCCGAGGACGCCGCCCCGCTGTACGTCGCGCCGGGGCACAACCCCCGGCACCTCGTCCCGGTCGCCGCGTACTCGATGGCCGCCCTGCTCCTGCCGGTCGGGACGGTGGGCCTGCTCAGCTCGCGGGGCGCTCGCTGAGCGCCCTCCCGGTCCCGGGCGCGCCCGGGGCCGCCCGCCCGGCGGTTGCAGCCCGCCCGGACTGCGCCGTGGTCAGGGGGAGTCGACCACCGGCAGGTCCGCGACGGTGAGCGCGCTGTCCCCCAGCACCAGCGACACCCGCTGCACCTCGGCCGGCAACTGCGGGAAGAGCGCCGTGACCGTGCGCGGCTCGGCCCCGACCGCCAGCGGCAGGAAGGGGCAGACACACGCCTGCCGGTAGTCCTCGAACCGCAGCGGGCGGTAGCGGGCGGCGGTCACGTCGGCGTCCTCCAGCAGCACGTCGTGGAGGAAGTACTGACTGGTCGAGCGCCCGCCGCCGAAGGTCAGGGCGGAGATGCTCACGCCGGTCGCCGACGTCGACAGCCGGAACGTCACCCGCGTCCCGGACCCGGTCCGGGTCACCTCGAGCACGTCGAGGACCACGTCGACACCTCGCAGCCGGTCGACCGGAGTGGTGACCGACCCGATCGCACCGGACGTGCCACGGGTGTCGAGGAGGGCCCGGGACAGTTCCTCCGGCGACGGGCCGTCGCCGGAGGCGGGGGCAGCGGAACCCGAGACCCCGGGCGGGGCGGAACCCTCGGCGGACCCGGCCGGGTCGGCGTCGTCCCCCAGGGTGCACCCGGACGCCACCGTCGCGGTCAGGAGCAGCGCGACGGCCACCGGAACCCGGCGAGGCAGCCACCCGGCGGGGGACGCCGGCCGGATCCTCGGGCGGATCGCAGTGGGCATCGCCCAGGGCACCGCGGTGGGCATCGCCGTCCCCGCGCTCACGGCGCCTCCTCCCCCGCCACCCGGAACGTGACAGCCACCCGCCGGTTCGCCTGGCGGCCTTCGGGACTGCTGTTGGTGGCCACCGGTTCACCCTCGCCGCGCCCTTCGACGACGAACTCGACGTCGCTGCGGATCCGTCCCTCCAGGACGGTGGCGACGGCCTGGGCGCGCCGACGCGACAGATCCTCGTTGTACGCCTCACTCGCCTGGCTGTCCGTGTGACCGACGACCTGCACCCGGCCGCCGGTGGCCCTGGCGTCGATGTCGGCCGCCACGGTCCCGAGCACCCCCAGCGCGTCCGGCGACAGGTCGGCCGAGTCCTGCGCGAACAGCACGTCGGCGGCGACGTCGACCGTCACCTCCTCGGGGGTCTCGGTCGTGGTGCGCTCCCGCTCGAGATCCTCGGTGACGACCTCGAGTTCGTGTCGCGAGAGGTCGGGCTCCGGGATCTCGCCCAGCGCGGACTCGTCGATCTCGGGCCAGCCGGTACCGACGGGAATCGGCGCCCCGGCCTCCCGGGCCGGTTCCAGCAGGCCCTCGCCCACGGGCACGTCCGTGACGAGGCCGCCGTAGGCCACCTGGACATCGACGGTCTCGGTGTCGGGGTCGAGCGGCGGGAGCACGGCGTAGACGACGGTCATCATCCCCGGCTCGGTGGGACTCGCGGTCCGGTCGCTGACGAAGGGCCGGGGCAGCGCGCCCGTCGCCGCGGGATCCGGCACCACCGTCAGCACCTCACCGACGGCGGAATCGACGACCCGCACGTCCGACAGGCCGTCGCCCCCGGCGTAGCGGGCCCCCAGCTGGGTCCCGACCTGTTCGACGACGGTGCTGGCCAGAGGTGCCGCCGTCAGCGCCGCGGGCTCGTCACTGCCGATCGACAGGTACACCACCGTGGCCTGGTCGAGCCGTTGCACGGCATGGACGGCCAGGGCGACCTCGGGTCGGTCGAGCCGGTTGAACTGTCGTGCCCGGACCACGCCGTGGGTGGTGACCTCGATCCCCGCGGCGCTGGTGACGGCGGGCGGCGGCCCCTGCCGGCCGGGGCCGGGTGTCGCGTCGGCAACCGCCGGCGGACCGGCCAGCACCCCGGCCAGCACCCCGGCCAGCAGACCCGCCGGCAGGCCGACCGGGCGAGTTCTGCCGCTCGGCGTCGGTTCTCCCATGTCGTACATCCTCCCGCGACGCACCGGACCCCGGACCACGCCCCGGACGCTCGGCAGCGACGCCATCACTCGACCAACCTCGGCTCCAGGGCCTCGACCAGCAGCTCCGGGGTCTCCCCACCCGCATAGGCCACGCTCCGGTAGGCCCCGGGGACGTTCTCGACGAGGTAGGACGCCTGCCAGGGGCCACAGCCGAGGGTCCGCACGAAACCGGCGGGCCGGGGATCGGCCACCAGTTCGTCCCAGTAGTCCTCCTCGTCCTCGGCCGGAACGTCGTCCGGAACCTCCTCGCCGTCGATGCGCAGTTCGCTCCGGGGGACCATCGGGGGCATCGGGTCGTCCCACCGACAGGCGCCGAAGAGGATCGGCAGTTCTGCCGTGGCGTCGCTCTCGGCCTGACCGTCGAGCCGGTCGGTGTCGTCGGTGTTGCGGACCCGGGCGTAGACCGTGCCGTCGCCAGCCAGCCGGTACCCGGTGAGCACCGCCTGGTGGCGGGCGGCGTAGTCACCAGCGAGCCCGCCACCGGCCGCAGCCGACATCCCAGGGACCGCGGGGAAGACGAGCAGCCCGGGCGCGGTCCGGAGGAGGACCCACTCCTCACGCACCTCGTGGGCGCCGGCCAGCGCCGCGGCGTCGGCAGCCGTGCGGCTGCGCGTCTTCTGGTCCGTCGCGGCGCCCAGGGGGAACGTGACCAGGACGAGGAACGTGAGGACGACGACGACCACGAGCAGCAGCAGTGCACTCGGCACGAGGCCACGGTCGGCGGGCTCGCCGGTCATGGCGGTCATGGCGGTCGCCCGGGGGGCCCATCGGCCCCCCGGGCGACCCGGGGACGGGACGGTCAGCGGAGCGCGAACAGCTCCTGGACGACCCCGTCGAACAAGGCCCCCACGGTCGGGATGGACGCGTTGAGGATGGCGACGATCGCCGTCACCACGACGATGATCAGAATCGCGATCGCCAGGTACTCCAGCGTCACCAGTCCACGCTCGTTGGAGATCCGGGTCCTGAGACGGGCGAGGTAGGTCTTCACGAT
>JBHJOS010000043.1:0-11400 GCA_050329415.1 Kineosporiaceae bacterium | reverse complement strand
CCTCGGCGGCGACCGCGGCGCGCTCGACACCCAGCCGGTCGAGGTCGGCCTCGGCGGCCAGCGCGGCGTGGGCGGCCGCCGCCCTGGTGTCCTGCAGGGCGTCGGCGGCCGGGCGGGCGGCGGCGTCGGCGAGGGCGGCGCCGTCGGTGACGAACCGCTCGGGCTCGTCGTCGAGGACCGACCGCAGCGCCGCGGCGTCGACCCGGGGAACCGGCTGATCGAGAGCCACCTCGGGGGCCTCGCCCACCCAGGCGCCGAGCGCCGCCAGGAGCCGCTGCTCGGCGGCGGTGGCCTCGCGCTCGGCGTCCGCCAGCCGGCCCTCGGCCTCCTCCGCCTGCGTCTCCTCGCGGGCCAGCTCGTCGTCGGCCTGCCGGGCCGCCGCGGCGGCCCTGGCCAGCTCCGCCAGTGCCTGGAGCAGCGACTCGACGAGGCTGCGCCGACGGCGGACGAGGGTCCCGATCGACTCCCCGGCGGCGGTGGCGTGCTCGGCCCAGGCGGTGACGCCCGCGGGGTCCCGCTCGGCGGCGGGGAGCGCCGCCGGGGGCGGGTCCCCGGCGAGTGCCGCCGGCGGGAGGTCGGCGGCCTCGCGGGTGAGGCCCGTGAGGGCCTCGGCCGCGGCGGCCGCGTCGGCGAGCACGGTCGTCGCCTCGGCGTCGGCGGTCGCGACGGCCCGCTCCGCGCGGCCGCGCGCCTCGCCGGAGTCCCGCTCGGCGCGCTCGGCGGTCTCCCGGGCGAGGGCGGCCAGGCGCTCCAGCTCGCGGATGACGTCCCGGTTGCGGGCCTCGGGGCTGCGTTCCAGCTCGCTGAGGCGGGCGGCGGCCTCGGACACCCGGGTGGTGGCCGCCCGGCCCGCCTCCCGCGCCGCCGCGAGCTGCGCCAGCGCCCGGTCGCGCTCGCGCTGCACGCGGTCGAGCTCGCGCCGCCGCGCCCGGACTCCGCCGTCCGCGTCGACGACCGCCGTGGCCCGCTCTCGGGTCACGGCGGCGGCGTAGCGGCGGTACACGTCGACGAAGGCCTGCAGGGCCTCGGCCTGGCGGCGGGTCTGCTCGACCTGCTCCCCGAAGGCGGCCAGGTCGTCCAGGGCGCCGCCGACCTCGCGGACCGCCTCGTCGTCGATCCCCGGCAGGGACCCGCGCAGTGCCTCGGCCAGGCGGCCGGGCTCGACGTCCTCCCCCACCTGCGGCCGGCGCAGCCAGTACAGCAGCCGCAGCAGGTCGTCGTAGGCCGCGGGGTCGAGGCCGAAGAGCCGGCGGCCGACGACGGCCCGGTACTCCCCGGCCCGGGTGTACACGGCGCCGGTCCCGTCGAGGACGTCCCGCAGCCGGTCCCGGGTGAGCGGGCTGCCGCCCTCGAGCAGCGACCAGCCGTCGCCGACGGGCCGGTCGGAGACGAAGAACCACTTGTCCACCCGCTTGGCGGAGGCCGACCCGCGGATCCCGACCCCGCAGGTCACGGACTCGCGGCCCGGCGTGCCGTCGGAGCGGGGCCGGGACACCTCCACCCACACGTACCCGGTGCGGGTGTCGCCCTCGACGCCGTCGGTCATCAGCCACACCAGCTGGTTGCCGCGGCGGCCGGACGCCTCCATGGCCGCGCTGTCCCCGTCGAGGGCGAACGGCAGCAGCAGCTCCAGGGTCTTGGACTTGCCGGCGCCGTTGGCGCCCCGCAGCAGCAGGCGGCCGTCGGCGAAGTCGAAGACCTGCTCGTCGTACTGCCAGACGTTGAGGACGCCGGCCCGGGAGAGGCGGAACCGGGAGGTGGCCGCCGCGGTCACCACAGCTGCTCCGCGACGGTCGACGCGGGCTCGACCTGGGGCGCGTACCGGGCGGCGGCAGCGTGGACCCGCCATCCGCCGGGGGCGCCGGAGCCGCTCGGGCCGCCGGGGGCAGGCGGGTCGACCCGGATCAACCCGACCGCCGACAGCAGGCCCTCGACCTCCCGCAGCAGCGCCGCCGGGTCCTCCCGGTGCTCCTTGCGCAGGCCCGCCCGGCGGGCCTCGTGCACGGCCCCGTGCGCCTGGTCCACGGCGGCTCGCGGCACCGGCCACCACACCCGATCGACCGTCTCGTGCCGGCGCGCGTCGTCCCGGGCGTCGTCGACCACCTGCGCCAGCAGCAGCAGCGCGTAGTGGCGGGCCGACCCGGTGCCGGGGAAGGCCACGTCGGTGAGCTCCTCGTCGGGGTCGACGGCCAGGGCGCCCTCGGCCCGCAGCTCGACGTCGAGGCCGAGGCGGTCGGCGAACCACTCGGCCTCGCGGTGGCGGTTGCGGCTCCACCAGGCCGCCTGCTCGTCGTCGAGGTCGGTGAGCGACAGCACCGGCGACTCCGCCAGCCGGCGGCGCACGGCGATCCGGGCGCCGCCGGCGGCGGACGGCAGGTCGGGGGCGTCCAGCAGGTCCTCCGGGCCGCGGGCGCCGGCCAGCGGCACGGCGAGGAGCAGGCGCAGCCGGTCGCGGGACACCTCCAGCAGGGACTGGGTGCCGGGCGAGTCCGCCCACCCCTCGAGGTCGCCGTCGCGCTCGGTGAGGACCCCGAGCTGGACGAGGACGAGCAGCGCGGCGGCGAGGTCCCGGCGGTCCGGCAACGCGTCGAGGTCGACGTCCACGCCGGCGTCCGCGGCGGCCGATCGCACCAGCGGCACCAGCTCGTCCAGCAGCAGCTGCCCGGGGGCGCGGGTGAGCACGGCGAGGACGAGGGTGAGCAGCGCGTAGCCGCGCGGGGTGAAGACCCGGCCGAGGGCGGAACCCCTGGCGGGGCGGCGCAGGGGACGCGAGGCGTCGCGGCCGAGTCCGGCCTTGACGAGCCGTGCCCCCGACGCCTCGACGAGGAGCCGGTACCCGAGGCCCTGGGCGAACTCGCGGGCGACCTCCTCGCGGTGGCGCCGGAGGAGGCGGAGGTCCTCGCGGGTGGCGTCGTCGGCCTGGTCGCCCTGGCCGTGCAGCAGGGGGCGGCGCAGCAGGGCCCGCATGGCGCGGCGACGCTCGGCGGCGCGGTGGGCGTCGCGCTCACCCTCGGACCGGTCGACGGCGGACCGGTCGACGACCCGCCGGGTCACGGGTCACCGCCCCCGCCCGGGCCGGAGGTGGGGACCGCGGCGACCTGCGACCCGACGAACACCAGCTCCCCGGCGTCGGAGGGGCTGCGGGTGCGGGCGCCGACGCTGCGGGTCACGACGATCTCCAGCCCGGCGGGGTCGGCTCCCTGGTACCGCGCGGCCCGGGGCGAGGCGTCGGCCGTGGCCCGGGCGTGCATCTCCAGCAGGAGGTCCCGGGCGGCGACCGACAGCCGGACCCCGTCGATCGGACCGGCGACGGCCGCGAGCTCGGCGACCGCCGTGGCCCGCTGCCGCTCGACCTCCGCCCGCTGGGCCAGGCGCCGTCCCTTGGCCGCGGTGAAGTCGGCGCGCCGGGCGGTGCGCCCGGCGATCCGGCGCTCGCCGCGGACCCGCAGCGCGACCGGGACCTCGGCCACCGGCGCCCGCCACCAGGACGCGGTGGCCGGGGTGTCGTCGTCCGGAGCGGCGAATCCGAGGTGGCGCGCCGGGTACAGCCCGAAGGCCGCACACCACAGGGCATGGGCGGTGTCGTCGTCGGCGCGGTGGAACCAGCCGGCCAGGCGCAGCAGGTCGCCGGCCCGGGAGACATCGGTGGTGCCGGCCGCGGCGATCCGCCGGAGGTTGACGACCAGGCCGCGCATGGCGGCAGTGGCCAGGCGACGGACCTGATCGGCGTCGCTGTCGCGGGCCCCGGAGCCGAGGAACCACGCGACGGGGCCGTCCCAGTCCGCCTCGGACAGCCCGGCCGCCCGGCGGGCGCGGGCGCCGGAGACGTCGGTCAGGCGGGTCCCCCGGTCCGCGGCCGCCACCAGGGCGGGAACGTGCGGGAGCAGGTCGCGCAGGACGTCGGCGATCTGGGGCATGTGCCGGGCGACGTCGTCGATGAAGCCCTGGAGGTAGTCGACGAGCATCGACTTGAAGGCCTGGAACTCGCCCCGGTCGAGGTCGTACCGGCTGAGGACCTCGTTGAGGTAGGTGTAGAACGCCCGGGTCGAGCCGACCAGCCGCTCGAACTGGGCGAACAGGGTGCCGATCCGGGCGGCGAGCTCCTGCGGGTCGGGCGGTGCCCCGCCGGCCGCCAGCGCGGTCGCGGTGTCGCGGAGGTCGACGAGCGCGGCCAGGATGGGCGGCAGCATCTCGGTCGAGACCTCGCGGGCGGCGTCGCCGTCGGCGAGGAACTGCTCGACCAGGCGGTGGGCCAGCTCGCCGCGGGGCGTCAGCTGGTAGCGGGTCCGGGTCGCCAGGTACTCGGCGATGGAGCGGGCGCGGGCCTCCCGCGGACTGCGGGCCAGGTTGCCGTGCTCGACCAGGTAGCGCAGGCGCTCCTCGACGGTGTCGACGTCGAGGTCCAGGCCGTGGTCGGCGCCCAGCCGGTCGGCGACCTCGGCGGCCGACAGGTCGCTCATCAGCCCGGCGGTCCCGTCGGCGAACACCCGGACGACCGCGAGGTACTGCGCGGCCTCGCCGGTCGTCGCGTACCGGAGCGCCTCCAGCCGCAGGCGCGCCGGGGCCTGGCGCGACTCGGCGGCCGACGTGTCCGGGCGCGTCTCGGGTGTCACGGGCGACACCCTACGAACCGGGCCGGACACGACAGGCCGAATGGTGCCGGACGAGCCGGCGGACACGGCGGGGCACGGGACCGACGGTGACGCTGGTCCGTTGCGCGTCCCCGGTGGGCGGAGGAGACTGCCGAGCATGAGCGAGAAGAAGGACGGGCCGCGCGACAGGCCCCGGCAGAGCGGCGGCAACGGGGCGCTCACCGTGATCGTCCTCGTCATCGCCGCCGTCGCGGTCCGCCGGCAGCTGCGGCTGCCGCGCGCGGAGCGCACCTGGCACGGCACCGTCGACGTCCCCGTCCCCTACGACTTCCGCCGGCCGACGCTCGAGCGGCTCCGCCGGTCGTTCTGGGCGCCCGCCGACCCGCGACTCGTCACGCCGATGGCCTTCGGCGTCGGCTGGTCGGTCAACCTGGCCCGGCTGCTCCGGCGGAGCAGCCGGGCGACCGAGGTCGAGCCGAGCTGACAGGTCAGGCCGAGGGCACCTGCAGGACGGACAGGACGTTGCCCGCCGGGTCGGTGAACCAGGCGATCGGCGGGCCCGCGTCGAGGGCGACACCGCGGTCGTCCTGCCGGAACTGCTCGTACCGCTCGAAGCGCACGCCGCGGGCGGCGAGCCCGGCGACGGCGGCGTCGATGTCGGCCACCGGGAAGTTGAGGATCGTGAAGGCCGCCGGCACGTGATCCGGCTTGGGGTAGACGAGCACCTCCGTCCCGCCGCCGAGGTGCAGCGTCAGCAGGCCGTCGTCCTCGGTGACGGCCAGGCCGAGCACCTCGCCGTAGAACCGTCGCGCCGCCGCCAGGTCGCCGACCGCGAACCCGCTGAACGCCTTCGTGTCGTGGAACATCCTGACTCCTCCTGCGAATGGTTCGTCCGGCGGTTCCGACGCTCGCGGGAGCGGGAACTCATCGCCCCCGCCCGAGTAACCCGTCAGGAGACGCTGACGTGGACGTGGTCGTAGTGGTTCGCGGTCGCGTCGCCGCGGTCCTCCATCCACTCCCACGCGCTGGTGGGGTTGCCGGCCTGCCAGATCCGCTGCTCGTAGATCACGTAGGTGACACCGAACGCCGCGGCGTTGGCCTGGACGTAGCGGGCGATCTCCCAGCCGGGCTCGCCGGACACCATGGCGTCGACGGCCCGGCCGCTGCCGTGGTCGCTGCCGCCCCCGGGGCGGTAGCCGCCGAAGGCGGAGACCGAGTCGCCGAACGCGGCGCAGACCGCGCGGTAGACGGCCCGGGCGTTGGCGGTGATGCCCGACTCGATCTCGGGGTTGATGTCGCAGGAGGCGTCCGACACGCCCGCCGCCTCGGGCTCGGGTTCCGGCTTCGACTCCGACAGGTAGGAGGAGTTGACCCAGCCGGCACGGCCGTCGATCACGACCTGCGACCAGCCGTTCTCGGTCGCGCCGGTGACATCGACCTGGGTGATCGCGGCGAGGGAGCCGATCCGCTCGGTGTTGGACGACGGCCCGGAGCGGACGTTGACGTCGGTCGTCGCCCACAGCTGCCCGACGACGGCGGGGACGGGCGGCGGCTCGGGGGCCGGGGCAGGCTCCGCGGGGGCACTCGGCTCCGCCGAGGTGGCCGGCACGGGCGTCGGCGCTGCCGTGCGGGTCCTGGCCCGGCTGACCTGGCCCAGCTCACGGGCCTCGAAAGCCGCAACGAGGGAGCCGGTGTCCGCGCCGGAGTTCGTGGCGGAGTTGGTGGTGGCGGCGCCGGTGGCGACGGGCTGGACGGTCCCGCCCCCGCCGCCGGGGAACTGCCCGACGCCCAGGGTGAAGGCCAGCACGGTGCCGCCGACCGTCGCGGCGGCGACTCCGGTGCCGGCGAGGACGACCGGGCGCGGGAAGCGCGGGAGGTGCGGCAGGCGTGGCAGGGGTCGCCGGACTGGCTCGGCGGCGTGGCGGCCTTTGGGCACGAGCGCTCTTCCTGATCGGGGACGGCGGACGCGGCATCGTAACCTCACCGTGACCAAACCGGGGAAACCGACCGGCCCGAGAGCCGTGCGCCGCGGCCTGTCCCGAATGTCACGGGGCAGGTTCGGTGGTGTCGGACCGGTCGCGCGGGGCGGGGTCGCGGCGGGGGTGATGGTGTTCCGGAGGCTGTGCAGAACCTACAAATTTCGCGGGCCCTGGACGGAAGCCGGCGTCCAGCGCTGGGGACCGTCCGGACCGCCGGGCAGCGCCCGGGACCGCGCGCGCGTGCAGGTCAGGAGCCTCCCGGGGCATCCGGGGGGACAGACCCGCTGCGATGGCGGTGAGTGGTGGCGGTGGCGGTGGCGGTGGCGGTGGCGCCGCGGCATCACGTGTTCTGACGGGCGCGTCAGCCCGAGATCTGCCAGGACCCAGCGGAATTTGTAGGTTCTGCACAGCCTCGGGGAGGCCATCACCCCGGCCGCCACCCCTACCCGTGCTCGCCCCGTGCAACCGGTCCGACACCACCGGACCCTGCCCCGCCACATCCGAGACAGGCCCTCAGAGGTCGACGACGAGTCGTCCGGCCGCGCGGGACACGCAGGCCATCATGACCCTGCCCGCCGCGCGCTCCTGCGGCATGAGGACGTGGTCCCGGTGGTCGATCTCCCCCGACACGACGGGGGTCTCGCACGAGGCGCAGATGCCCTCCCGGCAGTCGCTGAGGACGGGCGCGCCCGCCTCGACGAGGACGTCGAGGAGAGACCGTTCCGGGGAGACGGTGAGACACCGGCCGCTGCGCTGGAGGACGACCTCGAACGCGCCCGACTCCAGCGGGGTCGCGTCCGCGTCGGCCGGGGGCGCGGCGAAGCGTTCGACGTGGAGGGTGCCCGGGGGCCAGTCGCCCATGAGGCCTTCCATCGCCGCCAGCAGCGGCTCCGGGCCGCAGCCGTAGACCGCGAGCCCCGGACGCGGGTCACCGACCGCCCCCGGCAGGTCCAGCAGCCCGTGGGTGTCCTGCGGCCACACGGTCAGCCGGTCGTCGTTCTCGCGCAGGCGGTCGACGAAAGCCATGGACGCCGCACTGCGCCCCCCGTAGAGGAACCGGTACGGGCGCCCGCGCCGGCGGACCTCGTCCACCATCGGCACCAGCGGCGTGACGCCGATGCCGCCCGCGACGAACACGTACTCGTCCGCGTCCACCAGCCGAAAGTGGTTCTTGGGGCCCCGCACCCGGACCAGGTCGCCCGGTCGCAGGACGTCGTGGACGTGGCGCGAGCCGCCGCGACCGGCCGCCTCGCGCAGGACGCCGATCCGGTACGACAAGCGGTCGGCCGAGTCGCCGCACAGCGAGTACTGCCGCACGACGTCGCCGGCCCCGGTCTCGAGGACCACGTCCAGGCGCGCGCCCGGCTCCCACTCGTCGAGCTTGTCGCCCCCGGGGTCGACGAGTTCCAGGGAGAGCACGCCCGCGGCCTCCACCGTCATCGAGCGGACCATCAGCCTGGAGTCCATGCCGCCCACGATGACGGCCGGGTCGAGCGCACCCAAGAGGCTTGTCCCGCATCGCGGGATGCTGTCCCGCGACGGCCTCGCAGGAACGTCGTTCCGCAAATCAGAACACAGAGATGCCTCCCGCCCCCCGCTGCCCCTACCCTGCCGCCGAGGTGAGGGCATGATCGACGACGATAGTCGCCGCGTCCCAGGCGCCCGCCACCGCACGCCTGGAGTTGCAGGGCTTCCCGTACGCCGAGCGCGGCTATCCGGAGTCGACCGCATGACCGTCACGAAGGGGCTCCTCCTCGACATCGGCGGGGTCGTCCTCGCGGGCGGGCCCGCGCTGGCCAACCGCTGGGCGGCCAGTGAGCCGGCGCTCGCCGCCGTCGGCGCCCTGGGCGGTCCCGAGGACGACCTGTGGCAGCGGATGCTCCGCAGCGAGGTCAGCGAGCGCTCCTACTGGGAAACGCGGGCACGGGAGTTCGGGGCCGCCCTGGGCCTGCACTGGACGACCCGGGATCTCATGAACGTCCTGTACGCCCGCCCGGAGGCGGAATGGCTGAACGGCGTGACGGTCGACCTCATGCGCGAGGTCACGGCGGCGGGGCTGCCGCTGGCCGCCCTGACGAACGACCTGCGCGACTTCCACGGTCAGGAATGGGTCGACCGCCAGCAGTGGGTGCGATTGTTCGACACGATCGTGGACGCGTCCGTGACCGGGATCCTCAAGCCCGCCCCCGAGGCGTTCGCCGCCGGAGCGGCCGCCCTCGGGCTGGCGCCGGGCGACGTCGTCTACCTCGACGACATGCCGTGGAACGTCGAGGGCGCCCTCGCCGCCGGGCTGGACGCCCACCGGGTCCGGCACGAGGACCCGGACGAGGCCGTCGCCTGGGCCCGTGCCCAGCTCGGCCTCGCCCCCTGATCGTCAACCGTCACCCGACCCGGGAGGAGACCACCGTGCCGCTCGTCCGCATCGACCTCATGGAAGGGCGCCCGCCGGAGATGATCCGGGAACTGCACGAGCGCGTCGCCGCGCTGGTCGCCGAGATCACGGGCTCCCCGCCGGAGCGGATCCGCACCTACATCACGCAGTTCCCGCCGGAGGCGTGGGGCATCGGCGGGGTCCCCGCGGACGTCGCCCGGGCGGCGGACGTCGAGGCGCGCCGGGCGGCCGCGGCCGCCCGCGCGGCCGAGACGCCCGGCTCCTGACGGGCACCGCATGACGACCGGACCCGACCTCTGCGTCGTCGTCGGCGCCACCGGCGCGATCGGGGGCGCCGTCGTGCGGCGCCTCGTCGGTCGCGACCTGCGGGTGCTCGCCGTCGCCCGGTCCGGCGAGGCGCTCGCCGGCCTGGCCGCCGGGCAGGCGACGGTGACGACGTGTGCCACCGACATCGGTGACGACGCGGCCGTCCCCGCGCTGCGCGAGGCGGTGGCCGCCGCCGGCGGACAGGTGCGCCTCGCGGTGTTCGCGGCGGGGCTGCCGGTCAAGGGGTCGCTGGACACGGTGGACCCGGGGGTCCTCGCCCGCGGGGTCGACATCAAGGTGGGCGGCCTGCTGCGCCTGATCAGGGGGTGCGGCGACGCCCTCGGTCCCGGGTCGCGGATCGTGGCGTTCGCCGGTTCCCTCGGCCTGGAGCCGCGGGCGACCGAGGCCGGCCCCGGCGCGGTCAACGCGGCGGTCCTCAACGCCATGCGCCAGCTCAGCCTGCTGTGGGGGCCTCGCGGCGTGACGACCCACACGATCAGCCCCGGTCCGGCGGACACCCCGCGCCTGCGTCGGATCGTCGAGGCGGTGGCGGCCGAGCAGTCCCGCCCCACCGACGAGGTGTGGGCGGGCTACGCCGCCGAGAACTCGCTCGGTCGCCTCCCGACGGCGGACGAGGTCGCCTGGGCAGTGGAGATCCTCCTGGCACCCGAGGCCGACCTCCTGCACGGCTCGGTCCTGTACCTGGACGCGGGGGGCCATCGCGGCATCCACTGACGGCCCCGCGACCGACGGCCGCGACGCTCACCCGCGCGGCGGGCGGTGGCCCAACCGCCGCGAGATGAGGCCGGCGGCCTCCACCACCTGGGGGACGGTGCGCCGCATGACCGGCGGCGTCAGCCTCGACGACGCCCCGACGACGCTGACGGCGGCGGTGACGACGCCGTCGGCGCCGCGGATCGGGGCGCCGACCGACACCACCCCGGGATGGCCCTCCTCGATGTTGTCCGCCCATCCGCGCCCGGCCGTCCGGGCGAGCTCGGCGCGCAGGCGCCCGACGTCGACGATGGCCCGCGGCGTCACGGGAGTGGGCTTCCAGTCCACCAGGCGACGGTCGAGCTCGTCCGGCGGCAGGGCCGCGAGCAGGACCTTCCCCGAGGAGGTGACCGGTGCCGGCAGGCGGTGGCCCACGCGCCGGAAGATCGGCATGAGGTGGTGGCTCTCGAGCCGCTCGACGTAGACGACCTCGAGCCCGTCGAGGACGGCGACGTGCACCATCTCCCCCGTGACGTGCCGCAGGTGGGTGAGGACAGGCAGCGCCGCCTGGTGCAGGTCGACGTGCTCGGACACCCCGGTCCCCAGCTCGTAGACCGCCAGGCCCAGCCGGTACCGGCCGCCCGGCGTCCGCTCCAGCAGCCGCTCGGACGCCAGCGTGGCCACGAGCCGGTGCACGGTGCTGGTGCTCAGGTCGAGGCGGCGCGCGAGCTCGGAGACCCCCAGCTCCTGCCCGGCCTCCGCGAAGGCACGCAGGACGCGCGCGGCGTTGCGCACCGATCCCAGGATCGCCGCGCCCTCCCGTGCCGCCACCCGGGTGAGGATAGCGACGACCATCCCGCATCGCGGGATATGGCTGTTGTCGCCGGGACCTTGGTCCCGTTGACTGACGGCAGCCCGGACGCCGGTGTCCGGGGCCCCGTGGAGGTCCCATGCACATCGGGTGGTTCGACTCCTACGACCCCGACCACGCGCTCGAGGTGGGCGGCAAGAACGCCAGCCTCGGGACCCTGACGCTCGCCGAGCTCCCCGTCCCGCCCGGCTTCGCCGTGATGGCCTCGGCCTACCGCAAGGTCCTCGCGGACAGCGGGATCGACGCCGCGATCCACGACCTCGTCGCCCACCTCGACCCCCAGGACTCGCACGCGGTGAAGGCCGCGGGCGCGCAGGCACGGGCACTCATCACGCTCGCCGCCATGCCCGACTGGCTCACGACCGAGATCAGCGACGCATACGCCGAGCTGTCGCGGCGCTGCGGAACGGCCGACGTCGCCGTCGCTGTCCGCTCGTCCGCCACCTGCGAGGACCAGCCGGACGCCAGCTTCGCCGGCGAGCACGACACCTACCTGTGGATCCGCGGGGCGGACGCGGTCGTCGAGCACGTCCAGCGCTGCTGGGC
>JBHJOS010000163.1:0-37234 GCA_050329415.1 Kineosporiaceae bacterium | reverse complement strand
ACCGTGGTGTCGGTGCTCGGTCTCGGGCTGTGCATCGACTACAGCCTGCTCGTGGTGTCGCGGTACCGCGAGGAGCTGCTCGGCGTCGCGGGGCGGACCCGGCGCGCTCGACGCGACCGGCACGCCCTCGCCGTGTCGCTCGCGATGGCGACGGCCGGGCGCACGGTGGCGTTCTCCGGGGTCACGGTGGCGCTGAGCCTGGTGGGACTCCTCGTGTTCGACACCCCAGCCCTGCGCGCCATGGGTGCGGCCGGGGTGTCGGTCGTGATCCTCGCGGTGCTCGTCGCGCTCACCCTGGTACCCGCCCTGCTGGCATGGGCGGGCGCGGCGCTGGAGCGCCCCGGACTGCTGTCCCGGCTGCCGCACGTCGGGGCGCTGGTCCAGCGCCTCGGCGACGTCCGGACCACCGGCAGCGGCACGTTCGCGCGGCTGGCTCGCCGGGTGCAGGCCCGACCGGTCGTCGTCACGGCGGGCGTGACCCTGGTGCTCGTGCTCCTCGCGGTGCCGGCGGCCCGCCTGGACATGCGCAACTCGGGCATCGAGCTGCTCCCGGTCGGCGACGAGCAGCGGGTGTACGCCGAGGTCCTGGCCGCGGACCACCCGCAGGTCGCCCAGCCCGGGGTGACCCTCGTCGTGGCGAGCGACGACGCCGCCGGCGTGGACGCCTGGGCGGCGGGGCTCGGCGACCTGCCAGGGGTGGCGGGCCTCACCCCGGCCCAGGTGCTGGGCGAGGCACCGGGGGCCGGGCCGCAGAGCGTCGTCGGGGTACTGGTCACGGCGGACGACCCCGTCGGTGCCGAGGCACGCCGCGTGGTCCGCGACATCCGCGACGCCGCGCCGGACGCCCCCTTCCCGGTGCTCGTCACCGGCGAGGCCGCGACCCTCGTCGACCTGCTCGACGCCATCCGGGCCGACGCCCCGGCGGCGGTCGCGGTCGTCGTGCTCACCACCCTCGCCCTGCTGTTCCTCATGACCGGGTCCCTGCTGGTGCCGGTCAAGGCGCTGGTCATGAACGTGCTGTCGCTGGGCGCGGCGCTCGGCGTGCTGGTGTGGGTGTTCCAGGACGGCCGCCTGGAGGGCCTGCTCGGCTTCACGAGCACCGGCGGGGTCGAGGTGGTCATCGTCCCGCTCGTGCTGGCCTTCGGGTTCGGGCTCAGCATGGACTACGAGGTGTTCCTGCTCGCCCGGATCAAGGAGCACCACGACCTCGGCCTGCCGAACGACGAGGCGGTGGCCGAGGGGCTGCAGCGGTCGGGGCGCATCGTCAGCAGCGCCGCCCTCGTCCTCGTCATCGTGTTCGCCGGGTTCGGCACCGGCCAGCTGCTGCTCATCAAGCAGATGGGCGTCGCCCTCGCGGTCGCCGTGGTGCTGGACGCGACCCTGGTGCGGATGCTCCTGGTGCCCGCCACCATGACGCTGCTGCGGGAGTGGAACTGGTGGGCCCCGGGGCCGCTGCGGCGCTGGCACGACCGGTTCGGCGTCAGCGAGGGCGGGGCGCGGCCTGATCGGGGCCGCGACGGGGGACTCCACGGGGGCCATGGGGCGGCACCCGATCGGTTGTCGCGCCCCGCGGCCCGTCACGCGCGCACCGGGGCCGGGGTGCTCTGACCGCGCGGCCGCCGGTCTCCCGCACCCCGACGGGCGGCACGACGCCGCTGGCGGACGATCAGGTGACCTCAGTCGGCGCGCAGCGCGACGACCGGGTCCAGCCCTCCGGCCCGGCGGGCCGGGGCGACTCCGAACACCACCCCGGTCACCACCGACACCCCGAACGCCAGCACCGGCGCCCACCACGTCACCGCCGCCGGCAGCGGGCTGAAGGAGTCCGCGAGCAGCGACCCCCCGACCCCGAGAATCAGGCCGAGGGTCCCGCCCACCGTCGTCAGCAGCACCGCCTCGATGAGGAACTGCAGCGTGATGTCCCGGCGGCGCGCCCCGAGCGCCTTGCGCAGGCCGATCTCGCGGGTCCGCTCCCGGACCGAGACCAGCATGATGTTGCTGACACCGACCCCGCCGACGACCAGGCTGATCCCGGCGATCGCCGCCAGCACCCCGGTGAGCAGGGACAGGATCTGGCCGATGACGCCGAGGATCTGGGTCTGGGTGAGCGCCGAGAACTCCCCGCCGGGGTAGCGGTCCTCCAGCTCGGCGACGATGGCCTCCTGCAGCTCCTCGATCCGGTCGAGGTCGGCGGCCTTGACGGCGAACCCGTCGACCGTGGAGATCCCGAACAGCCGCTGCGCGCTGGTCACCGGGAGGTAGACCTCGTCGTCCTGGCTCACCCCGAACGTGGACCCGCGTTCGGCGAACACCCCGACCACCTGGAACCGGACCCCTGCGACGCTCACCTGCCGCCCCACCGGGTCGATGGAGCCGAACAGCTGGTCCGCGACGCCCGAGCCCAGCACGACCACCCGACGCCGGGTGTCGACATCGCCATCGGTGAAGAACGACCCACTGGTCAGCTCCCGGTCGAACACCGTGACGTAGTCGGCGTCGACACCCTGCACGGTGGCGAACAGCTCGGCCGGCCCGGCCCGGACCTGTTCACCGCTGGTCGTCGTGGTCGTCACCCGCCGCGGGTCGCCCACGATCCGGCTGATGGCCTCCTCGTCCTCGAGGCTGAGGCGGCTGACGGTCGGGGCGCCGCCCTGCTCGAACGACCCCGGGAAGACGAGGATCAGATTGGAGCCCAGGCCCTGGACCTGCTGGGTCACCTCGCGCTGGGCCCCCGAGCCGAGCGCCACCAGCGCGACGACCGCGCTCACGCCGATGATCACCCCGATCATGGTGAGCAGCGAGCGCAAGCGGTTGGCGGACAGCGCGGTCACGGCGCTGCGGAAGGCCTCGGCACCGGTCACGGTGCGGAACCGGCGGGGGCGTCGGCCGGGGTGTCGATCGAGGGTCCGGCACCGGCGCCGACCGGGACGCGCACGCCGGTGTCCTCGGCGATCTCGCCGTCCCGCATCCGGACCTGGCGGAGCGCCCGGTTCGCCACGTCGTGGTCGTGGGTGACGAGGACCACCGCGACCCCGCGCTCGGTGACCAGCCGCTCCAGCAGGGCCATGACCTCGGCCCCGTTGCGGGAGTCGAGGTTGCCGGTCGGCTCGTCGGCCAGCAGCAGCCGCGGGGCACCGACGAGCGCGCGGGCGATGGCGACCCGCTGCTGCTCACCGCCCGACAGCTGGGACGGTCGGTGCCGCAGCCGGTGCCCCAGGCCCACCGCGGACAGCGCCTCCTCGGCGGCCCGGCGCCGCGCCCCGGCCGGCACCCCCCGGTACACCAGCGGCAGGGCGACGTTGTCCAGGGCCGAGGTCCGCGCCAGCAGGTGGAACTGCTGGAACACGAACCCGACGTGCTCGTTGCGCAGCTGCGCCAGGGCCGAGTCCGACATCCGTGAGACGTCGCTGCCGCCGATCCGCACCGTGCCGCGGGTCGGCCGGTCCAGCGCGCCCACCAGGTGCATGAGCGTCGACTTGCCGGAACCGGAGGGCCCGATCAGCGCGACGTACTCGCCCTCGTCGATCCGCAGGTCCACCCCGCGCAGGGCACGCACCACCTCGCCGCCGGTGCGGTACTCCCGCTCGACGCCCACGAGCTCGACGGCCGGGCGCGGCTGACCCGTCGCCAAGGGTTCCGCCTCCGACTGCTCGGCCCCCAGGGGGTCCGTCCCCGACTGCTCGGTCCCCGGCGGCGTCACCCGACCTCCTGGCCCTCGCTCACCAGGTCGGCCCCGGACGTCACGATGCGGTCGCCGTCGTCCACCCCGGAGACGACCTCGACGATGCCGTCGCCGAGCACCCCCAGTTCGACCGAGCGCAGCCGGGCCCGGCCCTCGTCGTCCACCTCCCACACCGCGTCGCCGCCGTCCCGGCGCACGACGGCGGTGGCGGGGACCACGGGCACGTCGGGTGCCTCGCGGACGGTGAGACCGACGATGGCGCTCATCCCGGGCAGCAGACCCTCGCGGACGGTGTCCGGCAGGGGCACCCGGACCGTGAAGGCGACGCCGCCCCGCGCGCTCAGGGTCGGCGCCGGGTCGATGCTGATCACCTCCGCGGTCACCGGTTCCCCGGGCAGCGCGTCGAGCACCACCTCTGCCGGCGTGCCGGCCGACACGAGCAGGACGTCGGTCTCGTCGACCTGGGCCGCGACGGACAACGCGGAGTCGTCGGTGACGGTCAGGACCGGCTGGCCCGAGCTCACCGGCTGGCCCGCCCGCAACAGTCCGGTCACCTGGCTGCCGCCCCCGCCCCCCAGGAGCCCCCCGAGGTCCTCCGGCACGCCGCCACCCCCGGACAGCAGGGAGGCGGCATCTGAGAGGTCTGCCGCCCCCGCGCCACCGCTGCCCCCGGCGGCGGTGAGGCTCACCGTCCCGGAGATCGGCGCCGTCACCGTCAGCGCGTCGACGGCCTGCTGCGCGGCGGTGACGGCGGCCCTGGTCTGGATGCGCTGGGCCTCGCCGAGTGCGCCCACCGCGTCCGCCAGCGCCGCCACGCCCGCCTGGACCTGGTTCGCGACGGCGTCGGAGGACGCGACGGACAGCTCGTAGTTCGCCTCGGCGGTGTCGATGGCGAGCAGCGTGGACTCGCGGACCTCGGGGTCGGCGATGGCCTCGGCCCGGACGCGCGCCTCGGCGAAGGCCTGGGCGGCGGCCGCCCGGGCGTCGGACTGCTCCCCGCCCAGTGACACCCCCGGCACCGCCGGGTCCACGACCAGGGCGGCGTCGGCCTCCCGGGCCTGGGCCAGTTGCTCCTGCGCCTGCGGGGAGTCGACCACGAAGAGCACGTCGCCGGCCTGGACGCGCTGCCCCTCGGTGACGTCGAGCCGCGCGACGGTGCCGGTGCCTGACGCGGACACGGTGGCCGTCGCGGTGGCCACCACCGAGCCAGGGGCGTCGACGACCTCCGCGACGTCCTCCGTCCCGACGACGCCCACGGCGACCCCGTCGTCCTCCCCCGAGCACCCCGCCAGTCCGGTGCCCGCGAGGACCGCCCCCACCATGGCGGCGACCCTCACGGTGGCCCCCGCCCGGACCCGCTCGAAGTTCACGAACCGACAGTACGGTCCGGTCCCGACCAGCCGGACAGGGAGGTCCCCCGCGTCCCCGCGTCCCCGCTCGGCCGCGCGTGACGAGGCTCCGCCGACCACCCACACCGGGCGCACCACCCACACCGGGCGCAGCGGGCGCGGGCGCGGGCGGGCGCGGGCGCGGGCCGCCTCCGGCCGCCCTGCCGGTCAGTGGCCTCAGGTGAGCAGCGGCAGTGATCGTCGGGACAGGTCTGCGGTGAACTCCTCGATCTCGCTGAGGGTCTCGGCGATCAGGTGGGCGGTGGGCCGCCGCGGGGTCCGGCTCGGGTCGACGTGCCGGGGTGGCACGAGGACGAGACGGCCATCGGCGTCCCGGTCGAAGGTCCACGTGCCGGCGTGGACGGCGGTGTGGTGTCCCGGACAGACGAGGGCGAGGTTGTCGAGGTCGGTCGCGCCGCCCTGGGACCACGGGACGATGTGGTGGGCGTCGCACCAGTCCGGTGGGGCCCCGCAGATCACGCACCCGCGGTCGCGGGCGGCCACCGCCCGCCGCTGGGCCAGGGTGACCAGCCGGTGCTCCCGACCGACGTCCAGTGGGCCAAGGGAGGCATCCCCGACGACCCGCTGCAGCACCGCATCGCACGTCAGCCGGCTCAGCGCCCAGTCCGCGACGGGCTCCCCGGACTCCGTGGTCGCCAGGCCCGCCCCTCCCCCGGCGAGCTGCGCGGCGGTGGCGTGGACCACGACCCGGGGCCGCTCTCCCCGGCGGGGTACCGAGATCCCACGGGCGGCCTCGACCAGGCGGGTCAGCGCGTCGGCCCGCCGCTGTCGCGGCGTGCGCGGATCCCGCAGCGGCGCGCCGTCGACGTCCGTCACCGGCTCCGGGGCGGAGTACGCGTCGAGCGCCGCCCGCAGCTCCGCACCGGCGACCGGGTCGAGCGCGAACCGGCCGCTCACCATCCCGGTGCCGTCGTCGCCGAGGTCGAGGAACCGCCGCGCCGGTGCGTCCGGGTCCAGCCGCTCCTCGGGGTCCGGCGCCAGGCGGGTCAGCAGCTGGCGGGCGTGGCGGTCCAGGGTGCGGTCGTCCGCCCGCGAGTCGGCCACCTCCAGCAGGAACGCGGTCACGGTGGCCCGGGCGTCGGGCTCGGCCACGAGGTGGGCGGGCACCCGGTCCAGGCACCGGACGGCAACGTCCACGTGCTCGCGCCGCACCCGCCCGTCGGCCAACCGGTCACCGAAGCCCGCCAGCACGTCCGCCGGGCCGGTCGCGCGTGCCGCTGCCACGTCCCGGCGGGCCGCCGCCGGGCCTGCGCCCGTCACCTCGCGCACCAGACCCTCGGTCGTCGTGGCGATCGGGGCCGAGCCGACGGTCCCGGTGACCCCGCGGGCGTCGATCTCCCGCAGCACGCGCAGGTGGGCCGCCTCGACCAGGCCGCGCACCCGGTGGAGCGACCCCAGGGCGTCGAGCAGTTCCCGCTCGGGAACCCGCCACGACTGCTCTCCGAGCAATGTCGGAAAAAGGTCGCGCACAGGCTCGGCGGCGGTTTCCAACGCACCGAGAACCTCGCGCAGACTTTCCCCTCCGGACATGTCGAAATTTTAGTGGAGACGACGGGGCGCCGTCAATTTCACTCGTGGTCGACGGGCGGTCGCGGTGCGCACCGAGGAAGGACTCCCGCGCCTGACTTGCAGAGCGAGCGGTGCTGACTCTCGGATTCTCCCGATCTTCCGGACCGATTCGTCGGCGGTGACGCCTCGTCACGGTGGGGATGTGTCGGGCACCTGCGCACGGTCCGCGCGGCGTCCCCCGTCCGCCCGGATCCGGGACCTCGTGGAAGAAGACACTGTTTGGGAGCTCGTCGGCCGGCCCGGCGCGGCCGGCCGGCCGCCCGTCCGAGACCGGGCGGGACAACGCCGGAATCGGGAGGACGGAAAACGCGGGCGCGCGCAGCTGACATTCCTGAGAGTCTCCCCGACGATTCCCTGTCGTCTCTCTCGGACGACCCCCCGGCGAGTCCCTCGATGCCCGTCGGCGGTTCCTCGATGATCCTCGATACAACCCTGGAGACCCTCAGTGATCTCAGCGACTCTCTCGACGACCCTCCCGGGGACCCCGGCGATTCTCTCGGCGACCCCAGCAATCCTCTCTACGGCTCCCGCGATCCCCGGCTCTCCTCTCAAGCGTCCACCGGAGATCCCCGCGGCGAGGCGTGCGACGACGAGGGCGGGGGTGAGGACGAATGGTCCGGCGCGAGCGAGGCGGGATCTGGATATCCGGGGTCGAGCCGGACCCGCCGCGACGGGACCGCGCACGGCCAAGGCGCCCGATCCGACTCGGGTGCGCCGGTCGCGCCCGTCCCCGCCGAGGGGCCTTACCGTTGCGCCGTGCCGTCCCGCCGCCTGCGCTCCGACGCGGTCCTCGTCATCGGGCTCGGCCGGTACGGCTCGGCCACCGCCGAGGCGCTGCATCGGCTCGGCCACGAGGTGATGGCCGTGGAGCGCAGCCCCGAGCTGGTCCAGGAGTGGTCCGGCCGGCTCACCCACGTGGTGGAGGCCGACAGCACGAACTTCGACGCCCTCAAGCAGATCGGTGCCCAGGAGTTCGAGAAGGCGGTGGTCGGGGTCGGCACCTCGATCGAGGACAGCGTGCTCACCGCCGCCAACCTCGTCGACCTCCAGATCCCCCAGGTGTGGGCCAAGGCCATCAGCCTGGCTCACGGGCGCATCCTCGACCGCATCGGCGTTCGCCACGTCATCTACCCCGAACGCGACGCCGGCGAGCGCACTGCCCACCTCGTGACCAGTCGGCTGCTCGACTACATCGAGTTCGACGACGGCTTCGCCATCGTCAAGATGCGCCCACCGAAGGAGACCATCGGCTTCACCCTGGCCCAGACCGACCTGCGGAAGAAGTACGGCGTCACGGTCGTCGGGGTGAAGCCGCCGGGGGAGAACTTCACCTATGCGGTGCCCGAGACCAAGGTGCACAGCGACGACCTGCTCATCGTGTCCGGGCACGTCGAGCTGGTCGAGCGCTTCGCCTCGCGGCCCTGACGGCGTCATGCTCCTGCAGGCGGGACGCCGTCGGCTCGACTCCTGGGCCGAGCGAGTCCTCCTCCACCCGGCCCGGTTCATCCCGATCGGCCTCGCCTCGATCATCGTGGTCGGCATCGGGCTGCTCCTGCTGCCGGCATCGACGGCGGACACGGCGACGGACACCGGGGCGCCCCTGCGCACCGCGGTGTTCACGGCCACCTCCGCGGTGTGCGTCACCGGCCTCGTCGTCGTCGACACCGTCACCCACTGGTCGACGACCGGCCACGTCGTGCTGCTCCTGCTGTTCCAGGTCGGCGGACTGGGCATCGCGACACTGTCCAGCCTCGTCGCCATCGCCCTGTTCCGCCGGACCGGACTGCGGTCGCTGCTGGCGGCCGGCCGCGAGACCCGCGGCGACATCGGCTCGCTGCGCTCCGTGCTGCCGAGCATCCTGCTGACGACCGCGGTCGTCGAGACGGTGGTCTCGGCGATCCTCGCCGGCCGGTTCTTCGTCGCCTACGACATGGACCTGCCTCAGGCGCTCTGGTACGGGGTGTTCCACGGCGTCTCCGCCTTCAACAACGCCGGGTTCGCGCTGTACGGCGACTCCCTGGTCGGGTTCGCCACCGACCCCTGGATCGTGGTGCCGGTCATGACCGCCGTGGTCCTCGGCGGCCTCGGCTTCCCGGTGCTGGTCGAGCTGGCGCGGGTGCGCAGCCCCCGGCTGTGGTCGGTGCACACCCGCCTCGTGCTCATCACCTCGGCGGTCCTGTTGGTGGCCGGGGCGCTCGCCCTCGGCGCGCTGGAGTGGGGCAACCCCGCGACCCTGGGCGCGCTCGACTGGCCGTCCCGCATCATGGCCGCCGTCTTCATGTCGGTGACGTCCCGGTCGAGCGGGTTCGCGACCATCGACTACGCCGAGGTCGGGGACGCAGCACTGCTGGTGACGAGCGGACTCATGTTCGTGGGCGCGGGCAGCGCCGGGACGTCCGGCGGCATCAAGGTCGGCACCCTCGCGGTGCTGGTGCTCGCCATCGTGGCCGAGACCCGGGGGGACGCCGACGTCCATGCCTTCGGCCGCCGGATCTCGACCGCCACGGTGCGCCAGGCGCTCGTCGTGCTCGGCGTCAGCACGATCCTCACCGGGGTCGCCATGGTGTTCCTGCTCCAGACCACCGGGTTCGCCCTGGCGGACGTGCTGTTCGAGGCGACGTCGGCCACCGGGGTGGTGGGGCTCAGCACGGGGATCACCGGCGACCTGCCGCCCGCGGCCGTGTGGTTCGTCACCGGGGCGATGTTCGTCGGGCGCGTGGGGCCGGTGGCGGTGGCGGCCGCGGTGGCGGGCAGCGAGCGGCGGCGGCTGTACCGCTACCCCGAGGCGAAGCCGCTCATCGGGTGAGCGGGCCCGGGCCTGTACCGCCGATCCCGCGGCGCGGCATGCCCAGCACCGGCGGGCGGTTGCGCGGGCTCGTCGCGTCGCCGGTCCGGCTGGTCCCGATCGGCTTCCTCGGCCTCGTCGCCATCGGCACCGGCCTGCTGCTGCTGCCCGTGTCGGCCGGCGCCGGGGCGCCCGCGGCGGGCGTGCCGTTCACGACGGCCGCCTTCACCGCGACGTCGGCGGTGTGCGTCACCGGGCTCATCGTGGTCGACACCCCGACCTACTGGTCCACCACCGGCCAGGCGATCATCCTCGTGCTCATCCAGGTCGGCGGGCTGGGCGTGGCCACGCTGTCCGCGCTCCTCGGTCTCGTCATCGCGCGCCGGCTGCGGCTCAGCACCCGACTCGTTGCCGCCGAGGCCTCCGGTGCACTGGCGCTGGGGACGGTGCGCTCCCTCATCGTCAACATCGTCCGGATCTTCCTGGTTGTCGAGACGGTGGTCGCGGCCCTGCTGGCGACCCGGTTCGCGTTGCACTACGACGAGGAGCTGCCGCGGGCGCTGTGGCTCGGCGCCTTCCACAGCGTCTCGGCCTTCAACAACGCCGGGTTCGCGCTGTTCACCGACAATCTCATGCCCTTCGCGACCGACGAGTGGATCACTGTGCCGATCATGGTGGCCCTGGGGCTGGGCGGGATCGGGTTTCCGGTGATCTTCGAGCTGGTGCGCCGGACCCGGCCGCGGGACTGGTCGATCAACACCCGGCTGGTCCTGACGACGAGCGCCGTGCTGCTCGTCGCGGGCACCGCGCTGGTGTGGCTGTCGGAGTGGCGCAACGCCGCCACCGTCGCCGGGGCCTCCGGGACCGACCGGTTCTTCCTGTCGCTGTTCCTCTCCGCCAGCCCCCGCACCGCCGGGTTCAACGTCGTCGACTACGGCGACATGACGGATGCGGGCCTGCTCGTCACCATCACCCTGATGTTCGTCGGCGGGGGCAGCGCGAGCACCGCGGGCGGGATCAAGGTGGCCACCCTGGCGGTCCTCGTGATGGCGGTGGTCGCCGAGGCCCGGGGGGACACCGACACCACCGCCTTCGACCGGCGCATCGACACGACGACCCTGCGACAGGCGCTGGCGGTGACGGCGCTGACCATGGGGCTCGTCGTCACGGCGACCCTGCTGTTCCTCGAGCTCACCGACGAACGGCTGGCGGACGCCCTGTTCGAGGTGGTCTCCGCCACCGCCACCGTCGGCCTCACCACCGGTGTCACGTTCCGGATCGACGAGGGGCCGCAGTGGATCCTCATCGTCTGCATGTTCCTGGGCCGGATCGGCCCCACCACGCTGGCCGCCGCCCTCGCCCTGCGCAGCCGGCGCAAGCTCTACCGCCTGCCCCCCGGCCGTCCCCTCATCGGCTGAGCGCCCGCCCTCGGTCCCCCGGCTCCCGGCGGGCTCAGCGCAGGCCGCGGTCGCGGTTGCGGGCCGACCAGTCCCGCATCCGCTGCGGGTAGCCGGTCACCTCGGCCCGGTAGAGCGGCAGGTTGAGCGAGCGAGCCAGTGTCACCGCCGCCGAGGGGTCCCCCACCCGGCGCCGGATCCACTCACCGTCGTGCGCCACGGCGACCGCGGTGGTGTCCGTGGCGAACGTCTCCGGCTCGACGTAGAACTCGACCCCGCGGCGGCTCGTGGCGAAGTCCTTGAGCGCGGACAAGTCGGTACGCGTGCCCTCGCGGTCGAACGTCTGCCGTCGGCGCCGGCCGCCGAGCCAGCGACGGAAGATGCCCGCCATTGAGCCTCCCTCGTCCCGCCCCGCCACCCGGAGCGGTTCCACTGTGCCGCACCCGGCCCGGCAGCGATCAGCCGCCCGACATCTCGCGCGAGCGGTCCCGGGCCGCCCGCATCGCCCGCAGGACCGCGGCCCGCACCCCGGCGTCGTCCAGCACCCGCAGCGCCTCGACGGTCGTCCCGGCCGGGGAGGTGACCTGTTCCCGCAGCTCCACCGGGTGCCGACCGGTCTCGGCGAGCAGCCGCGACGACCCGAGGACGGTGCGCACCGCCAGCTCGCGGGCCGTCGCCCGGTCCAGGCCGAGCAGCACCCCGCCCTCGACCATGGCATCGACGAGGTAGAACAGATACGCGGGCCCGGAACCCGACAGCGCCGTGACGGCCCCCTGCAACGACTCCGGCACCCGGACCGCCGTGCCGACGGCGGCCATCACCCGCTCCGCCAGGGTCAGGTGCCGATCCTCGGCGCGGCTGCCTCCCGACAGCGCACTGGTGCCCTCGCCGATCAACGCCGGCGTGTTCGGCATGACTCGCACCACCGGGACACCCGCGGGCAGGGCTCGCTCCAGCGCCGCGAGCGTGACACCCGCCGCGATCGACACAACCACCGGACGACGCGACCCCAGGTGCCCGGAGAGCTCCGCCAGGACCCCCGCGACCTGGGCGGGCTTGACGGCGACCACCACGACGTCGGCCGCGGCCGCAGCCGGCACGTCGCCCGGAAGGGACCCGGTGGCGGCGGTGACGGCCGCCCGCCGCGCCGCGTCCGGCTCCACGACCAGCAGCTCGCCGGGTCCCCAGCCGGCGCGCGCGAGACCGGTGAGCAGAGCGCCGCCCATCGCGCCGGCCCCCACGACCGCCACCGTCGGCCGCGCCCCATCGACTCCCGCCACGGTCCCCGCCCCGGCCGCGGTCATCGTCCGCGGCCCTTCCCGGCGGTCACCGTGCGCCGCAGGCCGACCGCTCGCCAACGCGGCCCGAAGGGCACTTCGACCCGCACCCGGCGGCCGGACACCGTGAGGCGGCGGCCCTGGTCGACGCGGACCCCCAGCTCGACGACGACTTCCCACCAGGCCACGGCCCCCGGGGAGTCGGACCCGCCCGCGGCGGCCGACCCGGCGACACTTCGCGCGCCGTCCGCGACCGCCTCGGTGATCCCCAGCAGGGTGGCGTCCCCCGGTACCAGGGACACCCGCAGCGGCGCCCGGAGCACGCGCTTGGCATAACGCAGGAACGCCCGGTCGGCGTCCGACGGACCGGGCAGCGCCAGGCTCGGCGGAACCCCGCGGGCCCCGCCGCCCGCCCGCAGGAGCACGCGCGGCAGCGGGTCATCGCCCGCCACGGCCGCGTAGCCGCGGTCGAGGACCTCGCGCAGGTCGCCGCCCGCCGTCCGCAGGCCGGCCCACACCTCGAGGCCCACGCTCGGGTACTCCCCGGCGAGGCGGCGCACCAGCCCGGCGACGGCGGGAGCGTCCCGGCCGTCCGTCGGGGAGAGCAGGACCGCGCACCCGGCCGCCGCCGCGGCCGTCGCCACTGCGCGGACCCGGCCCGCCGCAGCGTCGCCCTCCCCCAGGCAGGCGGCCGGCACCGCGACGTCCAGCCCGCCGCCGGCGGCCAGGCCCGTGGCCGCCGCACCCTCGATCACGGCCACCAACCGGTCCCGTGCGGCGTCGGCAGCGGCGTCGCCCGGCCGCGGGTGCCCGACGTAGCGCACGAGCACGTCGGCGGCACCGTCGGCGGCGGACCGGACGTCGGCCGCCCGCGCGAGGGCATCGGCGGGCTCCGGACCGGCCGCGTGGCGGCGCCCCAGCCGCGCGGTGAGGGCGCCACCGAAGTCACCCACCCGGCGAGCGGCGTTCACGCGTGCCCCGGGTCGGCCGGAACCCGCGGGTCCGGTGAGCCCTCGGCAGACCGGCGCCAGGCCTGGTCGAGGTGCGTCCGCGCGAAGGCGAGGGTCTCGGCGAGGACGGCGGCCCGCCGGGGGCCGGCCCGGCGGGTGTTGACCTCGGCCACGACGTGACCCTGCCACGAGGCGTCACGCAGGTGGCCGAGCACCTCCGCGCAGGGCTGGTTCCCCCGCCCGGGTGGCAGGTGCTCGTCCTTGACGGACCCCGACCCGTCCCCGAGGTGGACGTGGCGCACCCGTCCCCCCCAGACGCGGGCCAGGTCCAGGGAGTCCAGCTGCGCCGTGGCGGCGTGGGAGAAGTCCAGGGTCACGTGCTCGTACTCGTGGTGGGTGGGGTCCCAGCCGGGCGAGTACGCCTCGAGCCGGGAATTGCCGACACGCCAGGGGAACATGTTCTCGACGGCGAAGTCCACGTGGTGCTCGTCACCGAGGCGGGCGATCCCGTCGGAGAAGCCCGCCCCGTACTCGCGCTGCCAGCGGAAGGGCGGGTGCACCACGACGACGTCGGCCCCCAGCTCCTCGGCGTGCTCGGCGGAGCGGCGCAGCCGCTCCCACGGGTCGCGCCCCCACACCCCCTGGGTGAGGAGAGTGGTGGGTGCGTGCACGCTGAGCACGGGCACCCCGTGGTCCCGGGCGAGCCGCGCGATGGCCGCGGCGTCACGGCTCACCGGGTCGGACCACACCATGATCTCGACTCCGTCGAAGCCGAGGTCGGCCGCCATCGAGAAGGCCGTCTGGACGCCGTCGGGGAACACGGCCATGGTCGAGAGCCCGACGGCGATCGCCGGGCGCTCCGGCCCGCCGGCACCGCCGGGTGGATGTGGCCATGCACCGCCGGTGGCGCGGTCATCGGTCACCGGTGGATCGTAGGGGGCGCGCGTCGCCCGGGCCGCCGGGGTCGCCGCTCCGGGCGCCGGGGTCGCCGCTCCGGGCGCTGTCAGGCGGGGACCGGAGGGACGGCCACGATGGCGGACTGCGGCCGCGTGTCGAGCATGGCGTCGAAGTGGTGCAGCAGCACGCCCTCGCGCAGCGCCCACGGACAGATCGCGACGGCCGGGGTGTCGAGGAGGTCCATGAGCGCCTCGGCGACCAGTGCCCCGGCGAGCAGCTGGGGCGCGCGGTTGAGGGTGACGCCGGGCAGTTCGGCGCGCCCGCTCGCGTCCATGCCGGCCAGGCGCGGCACCCAGGCCCTGAGGGCGGCGCGATCCAGGACGCCGACGTCCCCGGTGAGACGGCCGTCGGGGTCGTGTGCGGCGACCCGGGCGAGGCTGCGGAAGGTCTTGCTGGTGCCCACCATGCGGTCCCACGGACCCGCGCGGTTGAGCTCGGACGCCAGCCGGGCCACGTCCCGGCGCACCCGCACCCGCAGCACGGCGACCTCGCGGTCGGCGGCGACGTCGCGGCCGGCCCCGGCGAACGCCTCCCGGGTGAGCCGGCCGGCCCCGAGCGGGCTGCTCAGCGCGATGTCCGGGGCCTCGTCCTGCCCGGCGGCGACCTCCAGGCTCCCGCCGCCGATGTCCAGCACGACCAGCCGCCCCGCCGACCACCCGTACCAGCGCCGCGCCGCGAGGAACGTCAGCGCTGCCTCGCGCTCCCCGGTGAGGACGTGCAGGGCCACCCCGGCCCGCGCCGCCACCTCCGCGAGGACGGCCTCGGCGTTGCCCGCCTCGCGGACCGCCGACGTGACGAACGGCAGGACCTGCTCGACCCCCTGGTCGGCGGCCGCCGCCATGGCGTCGCCGACCGCCGTGACGAGCGCCTCGACGCCGGCCGCCGTGACGTCGCCGGTGGGGCCGAGGTGCTCGGCGAGGTGGAGCTCCGACTTGTGCGAGGCCGCCGGGAGCGGGCGGGCGCCCGGCCGCGCGTCGATGACGAGCAGGTGGACGGTGTTGGACCCGACGTCGAGCACCCCGAGCCGCATGTGGCGCACGGTAGCCCGTGGGAACCTGTGGGGGTGAACGAGTCGCGACCCGGGCGGACGACGAAGCCACCCCACGACACGCCGCCGGCGGCGCTGTGGCCCCGCCCGTCCGCGCTGAGCCTGCTCCTGGTCCTGGTGTGGCTGGTGGGCGTCGCCGTCGCCACCGTCGTCCCGTGGTTCATTGTGGCCCCGACCGCGGTGGACCCCGAGCCCGGGGAGGTGTGGCTGGCGGCCGCGATCTCGGTGGCGGGCATCGCGATCTTCACCGGGGCCGGCGTCGGGGAGTACCTGCACACCCGGAGCAGGTCGGTCCTCACCTGGGCGCTCATCCCGGGGGTCGCGGTCGGCGCCGGGGTCCTCATCTTCACGGCGACGCTGCTGGCGGTCTGAGGGCCCGCCGGTCCGGACGAGTCGCGAGCCCGGTGCCCGACGGCGTCTCCCGCTGCGGTGTCCGGGGGGGCGCCTACGGTGCGGTGCGTGAGCAGCGGACGGCGCCGGGCACCCGGCTACGAGTGCACGGCCTGCGGTGCCGCCAGCGCGAAGTGGGTGGGCCGCTGCGGCGGGTGCGGCGGCTGGGGGACGGTCGAGCAGACGCCTGGGGACCGACCCGGCCCGGCCGCCCGGGCGACGACCGGGCCGGCGGCCGCTCCTCGGCCCATCACCGAAGTGCCGCTGGACGCGGTCTCGGCACGCCCGTCCGGCATCGGCGAGCTGGACCGCGTGCTGGGCGGCGGCGTGGTGCCGGGAGCGGTGGTGCTGCTCGCCGGGGAGCCGGGGGTGGGCAAGTCGACCCTGCTCCTCGAGCTGGCCGCCGCGACGGCCCGGGCCGGCGGGCGGGTCCTCTACGCCACGGGCGAGGAGTCGGCCGCCGCCGTGCACGCCCGCGCCCGGCGGGTCCGGGCGGACGTCGTCGGGCTCTTCCTGGTCGAGGCACGGACCATGCCGGCCGTCGCGGCCGCCGCCGAGGACTGCCGGCCCGACCTCGTGGTCATCGACTCGGTCCAGGTCATGACGGTCGACGAGGTGGACGGCGCGCCCGGCAGCGTCACCCAGGTCCGGGCGGTGGCGGAAGCGGCGGGGGTCATGGCCCGTCGCACCGGCGCCACCACGCTGCTGGTCGGCCACGTCACCAAGGACGGCTCGGTCGCCGGGCCCCGCACGCTGGAGCACCTGGTCGACGTCGTGTGCCTGCTCGAGGGCGACCGGCACGCGCGGCTGCGGCTGCTGCGGGCGGTCAAGAACCGGCACGGCCCGACCGACGAGGTGGGGTGCTTCGAGCTGGACGACGGGGGGATGACCGAGGTCGCTGATCCCTCGGGGGTGTTCCTGTCCGGCCGGCAGCCGGCCCCCGGATCGTGCGTGACGGTCTCGGTCGAGGGGCGTCGCCCGGTGGCGGTCGAGGTGCAGACCCTCGTCGTCCCCACCGCCGGCTCGCCCCGGCGGGTGACATCGGGCCTGGACGCCTCGCGGGTGGCCATGGTCCAGGCCGTGATCGAGCGCCGGGCCGGCATCCGCACCCCGGCCGCCGACGTCTACGCGGCGACCGTGGGCGGGCTCCGGCTGTCCGACCCGGGTGTGGACCTCGCGCTGGCAGTCGCGCTCGCCGGGTCCGTGCGCGACGTCGCGACGCGGCCCTCGCTGGTCGCGATCGGCGAGGTCGGACTCGGCGGGGAGGTCCGCACCGTGCCCGCACTGCACCGCCGGCTGTCCGAGGCCGCGCGGCTCGGCTTCCGGACCGCGGTCGTGCCGGCCGGGGCGGACGGGGCGCCCGTTCCGCCGGACGGGATCCGGGTGGTCGAGGTGGCCACCGTCGCCGACGCGGTGGCAGCCGCTCTGCGCGCAGTTCCCGGTGCTCGCCCTGGCGACCAAGGTCGACTACCGTCGCAGGAGTTGTCAGGGGTGGGGGGACCCGACCCGGTGCCTGTCAGCAGCTAGCACCGGCCGGGGGAAACTTGCCCGGGTCACACCTCGTGTTCCTTTGGTGCTCTTGTGTCATGGGATCTAGACTCCGGTCCACGCCAGCAGCGGACTCACGGAGGTCAGGTGAACGACAGAACGATCAGAACCGGGGGGTGAACGCGATGGACGAGCGACTCCGAGGGGTGCTGGCGGCGGTGGCGCCAGGCACGCCGCTGCGCGACGGGCTCGAACGGATCGTCCGGGGTCGCACCGGTGCTCTGGTGATCATGGGCTTTGACGAGGCCATCGCGACCATGTGCACGGGCGGTTTCGTGCTCGACGCCGACTTCTCGGCGACTCGGCTGCGCGAGCTGGCGAAGATGGACGGCGCAGTCGTGCTCGACCCCAGCGTGCCGGGCGAGTCCGGGGTCGGGCGCATCGTGCGGGCGGCCGTCCACCTGGTCCCGGACCCCTCCGTCGACACCGTCGAGTCCGGCACTCGCCACCGCACCGCGGAGCGGGTCGCCAAGCAGACCGGGCACCCCGTGATCTCCGTGAGCCAGTCCATGAGCCTCATCGCCCTCTACATGGGCGAGCGTCGCCGCGTGCTGGAGAGCTCGACCGAGATCCTCACCCGCGCCAACCAGGCACTCGCCACCCTCGAGCGGTACTCCCACCGCCTCCAGGAGGTGACCGGCACCCTGGCCGGGCTGGAGATCGAGGACCTGGCGAGCGTCCGGGACGTGGCGACCGTCATGCAGCGAGCCGAGATGGTGCGCCGGATCTCCGCCGAGGTCGAGGAGTACCTCGTCGAGCTCGGGACCGACGGCCGGCTGCTGTCGCTGCAGCTCGAGGAGCTCATCTCCGGTCTCAGTGCCGAGCGCCAGGCCGTCGTCCGGGACTACGTCGGTCGCGGCGGCACCCGGGACGAGACCGCCGAGGCACTCGACCGGCTGATGGCCCTCGGCCCCGGGCAGCTCGTCGACCTCACCCAGGTGGCAGCGGCGCTCGGCTTCACCGAGGGTCCCGAACCGCTGGACGTGTCGGTCAGCCCCCGCGGCTACCGGATGCTGCACCGGGTGCCCCGACTGTCCGAGACACTCACCGAGCGCATCGTCGACCACTTCGGGTCGCTGCAGAAGATGCTCGCCGCCGGGATCGAGGACTTCGGCGGGGTCGAGGGAATCGGCCCGGTCCGGGCTCGGGCGATCCGCGAGGGACTGTCGCGACTGGCCGAGACCAGCATCCTCGAGCGGTACGTCTGAGCCGGAACACCACGGCCGGACCCGCCGCCCTCGGACCAGGTGCCGCCGGGGCCGAGTGACACCGCCGTGATCGCCGAGGTCCTCACCTGGTACGAGCGGTCGGCCCGGGACTTCCCGTGGCGCGCCCCGGACCGCACCCCGTGGGGGGTGCTCGTGTGCGAGGTGATGAGCCAGCAGACACCGGCCGCCCGGATCGTCGAGCCGTGGCGGCGGTGGACTGCGCGCTGGCCGGAACCGGCTGCGCTGGCAGCGGAGGCCCCCGGCGAGGCGGTGCGGATGTGGGGCCGGCTCGGCTACCCGCGCCGCGCCCTCCGGTTGCACGCGGCCGCGGTCGCCGTCACCGAGCGGCACTGCGGGCAGGTGCCGGCAGCCGTGCCCGAACTCCGGGCGCTGCCGGGGGTGGGGGACTACACCGCCGCCGCCACGGCCGCCTTCGGCCACGGCGTCCGGGTGGCCGTCCTCGACGTCAACGTGCGCCGGGTCCTGGCCCGGACGGCCGGTGACGCCGACCCTGGCCCCAGCGCCCCGACCCGGCACGAGCGGGAGCGGGCGCAGGCGCTGCTGCCGGCCGACCCGGCGACGGCCACCCGGTGGAACGCCGCCGTCATGGAGCTGGGCGCCCTGGTGTGCACCGCCCGCCGGCCGTCGTGCGGGACCTGCCCGCTGAGCCGTCGGTGCCCGGGCCCGCGCCCCGCGACCGGCCGCACCACCCGGGCACAGCCCTGGCACGGCAGCGACCGCCACGTTCGGGGCCTCGTCATGGCCCTGGCCCGGGACGCCGAGGGAGCGGTGCCCACCGCGACCATCGACACCGTGTGGCCCGACCGCGTCCAGCTCGCCAGGTGCGTCGACGGCCTCGTCACCGACGGCCTCCTGGAGCCGGTCGGCGGCGGTCTCCGGCTTCCCGCCGGGGCGTGACGCTGACGTAACCTGGCGTATGGCCTCCGTCATCGTCGCCGGCGCCCGCACCCCCATGGGGCGCCTCAAGGGTTCGCTGTCCTCCCTGCCGTCGACCGACCTCGGGGGCGCCGCCATCCGCGCGGCGGTCACCCGCTCCGGCCTCGGCCCCGGCACGGTGGACTACGTGATCATGGGGCAGGTGCTGTCCGCCGGTGCCCGCCAGGCCCCCGCCCGGCAGGCCGCCGTCGTCGGCGGGCTGCCGATGTCGGTCCCCACCATGGTCGTCAACAAGGTGTGCCTGTCCGGCCTCACGGCGATCGCTCTCGCCGATCAGATGATCTCGACCGGGGTCGTCGACGTGGTGGTCGCCGGCGGCATGGAGTCCATGTCGCAGGCCCCGCACCTGCTGCGTGGCAGCCGCGCCGGTTTCACCTACGGCGACGTGACCCTGGACGACCACATGGTCATCGACGGCCTGCAGGACGCCTTCACGGTCCAGGCCATGGGCGCCCTCACCGACGAGGCCAACCGCGAGGGCACGGCCGTGGCGAGCCGCCACCGCTTCACGCGGGAGCAGCAGGACGCCTTCGCCGCCCGCTCCCACCGGCGGGCCGCCCTGGCGTGGAAGGAAGGCCGGTTCGCCGACGAGGTGGTGCCCGTCGAGGTGCCCCAGCGCAAGGGCGACCCGGTCGCGGTCACCTCCGACGAGGGGGTGCGCCCGGACACCACCGTCGAGGGCCTGGCGCGGCTCAGGCCGGCGTTCCACCCCCAGGGGACGATCACGGCCGGCACCAGCTCGCAGATCTCGGACGGCGCGGCCGCGGTCGTCGTCGCCCGCAAGGACCTCGTGGAGCAGCAGGGCCTGCCGTGGCTGGCCGAGATCGGTGCGTTCGGCATGGTCGCGGGACCGGACCCGTCGCTGCAGACCCAGCCGTCGAACGCGATCCGCAAGGCCGCGCAACGCGAGGGCGTCGCCGCCGACGGCTTCGACCTCTACGAGATGAACGAGGCGTTCGCCGCGGTGGTCCTGGCGTCGGCAGCCGACCTGGGGCTGAGCGACACCGACACCGACGAGCGGGTCAACGTCAACGGAGGCGCGATCGCGCTCGGGCACCCGGTCGGCATGTCCGGTGCCCGCCTCGCCCTCACCCTGTCCCTCGAGCTGGGCCGCCGGGGCGGCGGCACCGGCGTGGCTGCCCTCTGCGGCGGCGGCGGCCAGGGCGACGCCCTGGTGCTGCGGGTACCGGCCGGGGCCTGACACCGGTCCTCGTGGCCCCGGTCAGAACAGCGGGGCCACGAGGATCCACCCGCCGAGCGCCAGGCAGCCGAGCGTGACGAGGGCGAAGAGCGCCACCCACAGCAGGGCGGGCAGCCCGGTGAGCGCGGCCAGCTGGTCCGCGTCGGACGTCACCGCCCCGCGCCGGCGGCGGCTGCGGGCCAGTTCGCGCACCGCGTGGACCCCGCCCAGCAGCAGGAACCACACGAGCACCTGCACGGCCAGCAGCCGGACCTCGGCGGAACCGGCCACCGACACCCCCGCGAGGAGCCCGCCCGTCGCCACGACGGCCAGCACCCCGACGACGTTGCGGACCGCGACCAGCATGAGCAGCAGCAGGCCGGTGGCCACCCAGAGCAGCCACCCGGCCCACCCGGCGGCGACGGCGACCGCCCCCAGCACCCCGAGCAGCGAGGGCGCGACGTAGCCGGCGAAGGCGGTGAGAACCATCCCGGGGCCGCGGGCGGGGCCCCGGCTCACGGTCAGCCCCGAGGTGTCGGTGTGCAGCGTGATCCCTGCCAGGCGGCGCCCGGTCGCCACGGCGGCGACCGCGTGACCGCCCTCGTGCGCCATCGTGACGACCACCCGTGCCCACCGCCACACCGGGCGCACGGCCACCGCGAGCAGCGCGATGACGAGGGCGACCAGGGGCGGCCAGTCGCCGGGCTGCAGGTCGGGGGTCACAGGTCGCAGATCATCCGGGTGTTCCCCAGGGTGTTCGGCTTCACCCGGGCGAGGTCGAGGAACTCGGCCACACCGTCGTCATGGGAACGGAGCATCTCCTCGTAGATGTCGGGCGTCACCGCCGGCCCCTCGACCGGGCGGAACCCGAGGCGCTCGAAGAACGCCACCTCGAAGGTGAGGCAGAACAGCCGCCGGAGTTCCAGGGCGCGCGCCCGTGCCATCAGGCTCGCCACGAGCGCGGCCCCCACCCCGCGACCGCGAGCCGCCGGGTCCACCACGAGCGAGCGGATCTCTCCGAGGTCGGCCCACATGACGTGGAGTGCCCCGGCGCCGACCACCTGCCCGGCGGACTCGGTGACGACGAACTCCTGGACATCCTCGTACAGCGTGACGAGGTCCTTGGCGAGCAGCCGCCGGTCGGCGACATGGGCCCCCGCCAGCTCCGCGATCCGCGGCACGTCCCGCGGCAGAGCCGACCGGATCTGCACACCCACCTCACTCACCCTCCCCACCTCCGGCGATAGTCGTCACTCGCCGCGGGACGTCGCGGTCCCCCCGGCGAGTGACGACTATTGCAGGACCACGGCCCCCCCCCGGCGAGTGGCGACAAACGCAGACCAGGGCGGGGCACCACCCCGGCGAGTGACGACAAACGCAGGGCGGGAACGACGGTGGGCCGGGCACCCTCGTGGGGTGCCCGGCCCGGGGGTCGGTGGCGGTCAGGCGGACTGAGCGGGGGGGTCCTCGGTGATCGCCGTGGCCTCGGCCAGGAGCTGGTCGTCCGCGCTCGGCTTGTCGGTGCCCGTGAAGATGAACCCGGCTCCCGCTCCTTCGCCCTCGACGTCGACCAGGACGATCTGGCCGGCCTTCAACTCGCCGAACAGGATCCGCTCGGACAGGGCGTCCTCGATATCACGCTGGATCGTCCGGCGCAGCGGCCGGGCGCCCAGCACCGGGTCGTACCCCCGGGTGGCGAGCAGATCTTTCGCCGCCTGGGTGAGCTCCAGGCCCATGTCGCGGTCCTTCATCCGCTCGTCGACCTTGGTGATCATGAGGTCGACGATCCGGACGATCTCCTCCTGCGTGAGCTGCGGGAACACGATCATGTCGTCGACGCGGTTGAGGAACTCCGGCCGGAAGTGCTGCTTGAGCTCGTCGGTGACCTTGGCCTTCATCCGCTCGTACCCGGTCTTGGTGTCCGCGCCGGCCGAGAAGCCGACCGAGACGCCCTTGGCGATGTCCCGGGTGCCGAGGTTGGTCGTCATGATGATCACGGTGTTCTTGAAGTCGACCATCCGGCCCTGGCTGTCGGTCAGGCGGCCGTCCTCGAGGATCTGCAGCAGCGAGTTGAAGATGTCGGGGTGGGCCTTCTCGACCTCGTCGAACAGGACCACCGAGAACGGCCGGCGCCGGACCTTCTCGGTCAGCTGGCCACCCTCCTCGTACCCGACGTAGCCGGGGGGTGAGCCGAACAGCCGCGACACGGTGTGCTTCTCCGAGTACTCGCTCATGTCGAGCTGGATGAGCGCGTCCTCGTCGCCGAACAGGAACTCGGCCAGGGCCTTGGCCAACTCGGTCTTCCCGACGCCGGTGGGGCCGGCGAAGATGAACGAGCCGCCGGGGCGCTTGGGGTCCTTGAGTCCGGCGCGGGTTCGCCGGATGGCCTGGGACAGGGCCTTGATGGCCTCCTCCTGGCCGATGATCCGCTTGTGGAGCTCGCTCTCCATGTTGAGCAGTCGCTGACTCTCCTCCTCGGTGAGCCGGACGACCGGGATCCCGGTCGCGACGGCCAGCACCTCGGCGATGAGCTCCTCGTCGACCTCGGCGACGATGTCCATGTCGCCGGACTTCCACTGCTTCTCGCGCTCCGCCTTCTGCGCCAGCAGCTTCTTCTCGGTGTCGCGCAGCGCCGCCGCCTTCTCGAAGTCCTGCGCGTCGATCGCCGACTCCTTGTCGCGTCGGACGTCGGCGATCCGCTCGTCGAACTCGCGCAGGTCCGGCGGCGCGGTCATGCGTCGGATCCGCAGCCGGGCGCCGGCCTCGTCGACCAGGTCGATGGCCTTGTCCGGGAGGAAGCGGTCGTTGATGTAGCGGTCGGCCAGGGTGGCCGCCGTGACCAGCGCGGCGTCGGAGATGGACACCCGGTGGTGCGCCTCGTACCGGTCCCGCAGGCCCTTGAGGATCTCGATGGTGTGGGCAAGCGACGGCTCGGCGACCTGGATCGGCTGGAACCGGCGCTCCAGAGCGGGGTCCTTCTCCACGTGCTTGCGGTACTCGTCGAGGGTCGTCGCCCCGATCGTCTGCAGCTCGCCGCGGGCCAGCATCGGCTTGAGAATGCTGGCGGCGTCGATGGCGCCCTCGGCGGCACCCGCACCCACCAGGGTGTGGATCTCGTCGATGAAGAGGATGATGTCGCCGCGGGTACGGATCTCCTTGAGGACCTTCTTCAGGCGCTCCTCGAAGTCGCCGCGGTAGCGGGACCCGGCGACCAGGGCACCGAGGTCGAGCGTGTACAGCTGCTTGTCCTTGAGCGTCTCCGGCACCTCGCCGCGGACGATCCCCTGGGCCAGGCCCTCGACGACGGCGGTCTTGCCGACGCCGGGCTCGCCGATGAGCACGGGGTTGTTCTTCGTCCGGCGGGACAGCACCTGCATGACCCGCTCGATCTCCTTCTCGCGCCCGATGACGGGATCGAGCTTGGACTCGCGCGCGGCCTGGGTGAGGTTGCGGCCGAACTGGTCGAGGACCAGCGACCCGGACGGGGTGGAGGTCTCGCTGGGGGCTCCGGCGGTGGCCGGCTCCTTGCCCTGGTACCCGGACAGCAGCTGGATCACCTGCTGGCGCACCCGGTTGAGGTCGGCGCCCAGTTTGACCAGCACCTGAGCGGCGACGCCCTCGCCCTCGCGGATGAGGCCGAGCAGGATGTGCTCGGTCCCGATGTAGTTGTGGCCGAGCTGCAGGGCCTCGCGCAGCGACAGCTCGAGGACCTTCTTGGCGCGGGGAGTGAACGGGATGTGCCCGGACGGCGCCTGCTGGCCCTGGCCGATGATCTCCTGCACCTGCTCGCGCACCGCGTCGAGGGAGATGCCCAGCGACTCCAGTGCCTTGGCCGCGACACCCTCGCCCTCGTGGATGAGGCCCAGGAGGATGTGCTCGGTCCCGATGTAGTTGTGGTTGAGCATCCGGGCCTCTTCTTGGGCCAGGACGACGACCCGGCGGGCCCGGTCGGTGAACCTCTCGAACATGTGCGCTCCTCGCGGGGCGGGTGGGTGCAGGGTGCGGCGGGGACTCCGGTGGGTCGCGGACGACGGTCGCATCCGATGTCGCAGTGTGGGCGGGCATCGGCACCACGCGCCACGACCTGAGCCGGTACGTCGCGTCCAACTGCCCGCGACGCCGGTGTCGTTCCCGGTCAGGCCGACGTTCCGCCCTGGGCGTAAGAGCGGGGGCTCGGTCCGGGATCGACGGTACACAGTGTGGCCCGGTCGACGGGCGCGGCCCGGTTCCGCGTCGTACCCTCTCGAAGTCGAGGGGAGTACGTCCCACGGCCCGTGTCCGGTCAGCACGGTCGCATCACGGCGGCCCCGGCTCGGGGCCCCGCCGCGGGGTGACGGAGACCTCGCACACCCACCGGCCGCCCGGCCGCCTGTGTGAGGAGACCCCGTGCCCCTGGAGACCATCGGAACGCCGTGGCTGTGGACAGCCACGATCGGCGCCGTCGTCGCGCTGCTCGCCCTGGACTTCGCACTCACGCGCAGGCCTCACGCGGTGTCGTTGCGGGAGGCAGCGCTGTGGTCCGCCTTCTACATCGCCCTGCCGCTGGCGTTCGGCGTCTTCGTGCTCAGCCGTTACGGCACCACGACCGGCGTGGAGTACTACACCGGGTACCTGGTCGAGAAGTCACTGAGCGTCGACAACCTGTTCGTCTTCATCCTGCTGCTGACGAGCTTCGCCGTGCCGCGCGAGCTCCAGCAGCGGGCGCTGCTGTTCGGGATCATCGGGGCGTTGGTGCTGCGCAGCATCTTCATCGCCGTCGGGGCCGCCGCGATCCAGCAGCTGTCGTTCGCCTTCCTGGTCTTCGGGCTCGTCCTCGCCGTGACCGGGGTGCAGCTGCTGCGGGAGGCACTGTCGGGGCACGAGAAGGAGGTGGACGTCGACAACATGCGGACCGTGCGGTTCCTCCGCCGGTTCGCACCGATCGCCGGGCGCTACCACGGGACGTCGCTGCTGATCCGCGAGAACGGGGTCCGGACACTCACGCCGTTCGCCGTCGTCATCGTCGTGATCTTCATCACGGACCTCATCTTCGCGATCGACTCGGTGCCGGCGGTCTACGGCATCACGGGCGACCCATACCTGGTGTTCGCGACGAACGCCTTCGCCCTGCTGGGCCTGCGGGCGCTGTACTTCCTGCTCGAAGGCGCCCTGTCACGACTGATCCACCTGTCGTTCGGGCTGGCCTTCATCCTCTTCTTCATCGGCGCCAAGCTGGTCCTGCACTGGGCGCACGACGAGTTCCCGGGGGTCCCCGAGATCCCCACCTCGTGGAGCCTCGTCGTCATCGTGCTCACCCTCGCCACGGTCACCGTGACGTCGCTGGTGGCGACCCGCGCCAGTGCCGCCCGCGCGCGGCAGGC
Organism: Kineosporiaceae bacterium; assembly: GCA_050329415.1. Classification (GTDB taxonomy): domain Bacteria; phylum Actinomycetota; class Actinomycetes; order Actinomycetales; family JBBAYJ01; genus JANNOG01. The sequence goes on along the minus strand of JBHJOS010000163.1, from coordinate 11,517 downwards.
CGAGACCGCGGACGTCCACGGCCCCACAGCGGACGTCCACGGCCCCACTGCGAGGGCCGACGGGCCGCCGCCCGCCGGAACCGGTGAGGCCCGCGGCACGCCCGCGGCGGTCGGCGAGGACGGCACCATTCCCCGGTGACACCGAACGGCCGGCGGGACACTGTGTCCCGCCGACCGACGGCAGTGGGTCCCCCGGACGGGAATCCGTCGCCCGGGAAGGGAACCCGATCGGTATCCCGGGTGGCGATCCCGAGGGGTTGCGAGGGATCGCGACAGGAGACCAGGAGGAATCAGCCGTTGGCCGCCTGGTACGCGGCGATGACGTCGGACTTGATGCGACCGCGGTCCGCGACCTGGTAGCCGTTCGCTCTCGCCCACTCGCGCACCGTGTTGGTGTCGACAGTCGGCCCGGTACCCGCCGAACGAGGTGTCCGGGCCCCTCCGCCACGGCGCCGGGGAGCGCCACCGCCGACCTTCCGCCCGCCACCGACGAACGGCGAGACGGACTCGCGCAGTCGGGAGGCGTTGGCCTCGGACAGGTCGATCTCGTAATTGACACCGTCGATTCCGAACGTGACGGTCTCGACGGCCTCGCTGCCGTCGAGGTCGTCGACCAGCTGGACGCTGACCTTCTGAGCCATTTGGCCTCTCTCCTCACAGAATGATGCGGACGTTCCTGCATCACTGTGCTCCAGTCCCCGCCGGAAAGCAAACCCGACTCACGCTCCGGACGTCCCCTTCCCGCGCTTACCGTTCCCCATACCCGGCGTCGTCGGTGCCTTTGGGGCCGTCCGGCCCCTCGCCGGTGCCGCCGCCGAATTCCTCGGCAGCGCGACGCTCGGAGGAGTCGGCGCGAAGGATCGCCCGCACCACCAGATAGAAGACCAGCAGCACACCGGCCGTGGGGACCAGCCCGTAGAGGACCTCGCGGAGTGTGTCCCAGCCCATGACCGTGTCCTCGCCTCGCCGGAATCAGTGCTCGGGACGCAGCAGCGGGAAGAGGACCGCCTCGCGGATGCCGACGCCCGACAGGAGCATGACAAGTCGGTCGACGCCCATTCCCATCCCCCCGGTGGGTGGCATGCCGTGCTCCAGTGCGCGAAGGAAGTCCTCGTCCAAGCGCATGGCCTCGGGGTCTCCCGCGGCAGCGCGCCGCGCCTGCTCGTTGAGCCGCTCCCGCTGGATGACGGGGTCGGTGAGCTCGGTGTACAGGGTCACCAGCTCGGTCCCGCCGACCACGAGGTCCCAGGCGGCGGCCAGCCGCGGGTCGTCGGGGTCCTGGCGGGCCAGGGGCCGCACCTCCGCCGGGAACATCCCGACGAACACCGGCTCGCGGACCGTTGCCTCGACGAGCTTCTCGTACATCTCGACGACGATCTCCCCGGCCGTCCAGCCCTCCTGGACCGGGACGCCGGCGCGGTCGGCGAGGCGCCGGGCGACCGCCGTCGAGGTGCCGGGCGTGACCTCCTCGCCGAGGACGCTCGAGACGGCCTCGTGGACCGTGCGCACCGGCCATTCGCCGGTGAGGTCGATCCGCCCGCCCGCACCGTCGTCGATCTCCTCCCGCCCGGCAGCCCGTGCCGCGGCGAGGACGAGGTCGCGCGTGAGCTCGCGCATGGTGGCGCCGCTGCCGTAGGCCTCGTACGCCTCCACCATGGTGAACTCCGGGTGGTGGCTGGCGTCGATCCCCTCGTTGCGGAAGACCCGGCCGATCTCGTAGACCTTCTCGATCCCGCCCACGACGCACCGCTTGAGGTGGAGTTCGGTGGCGATCCGCAGCGACATCTCGGTGTCGAGGGCGTTGGCGTGGGTCCGGAACGGCCGCGCCGCCGCTCCGCCGTGCTGCAGCTGCAGGACCGGTGTCTCGACCTCGAGGAAGCCACGGGCGTGGAACGTCTCGCGCAGGGCGCGCAGCACCGCGGCCTTGGTCCGGACGACGTCGCGCGCCTGCGGCCGGACCACGAGGTCGACATCACGCTGCCGGACCCGAGCCTCGTCCGACAGCTCCTTGTGGAGGGTGGGCAGGGGCCGCAGGGCCTTGGCCGCCAGCACCCATGCCCGGGCCAGGACGGACAGCTCCCCACGCCGTGAGCTGCCGACGACACCGCTCACCGACACGTGGTCGCCGAGGTCGACATCGTCCTTCCAGGCGGCCAGCGCCGCTGCCCCGACTGCCGCCTCGGACACCATGACCTGCAGCCGGGTCCCGTCGCCGGCCTGCAGGGTCCCGAAGCACAGCCGCCCGGCCTCCCGCAGGAACACCACGCGGCCCGCCACCGAGACCTCGTCGGTGGTCTCGGTCCCGGGCGGTAGGTCCGGCCACCCGGCCCGCACCTCGGCGAGGGTGTGGCTGCGGGGCACCGCCACGGGATAGGGCGCCGGCCCGGTCGCCAGCAGCCGCTCCCGCTTGGCGACACGCACCCGCATCTGCTCGGGAAGGTCATCGGTCCCGGGAGCGGCCCGCCCGGCGGTCCCGGAGGGCGGGCTGACGGTCGCGGAAGGGGGGGTCGCCGGCACGGGTGCGAGGATAGGCACCGTGTCGGTGAACGGGCGCGGGAGCAGCGGCGACCGCACGTCGGGCCTCTCCTTCAGCGGGGACGCGCGGGCGCTGTCGTTCGGCGACCGGGCAGCGGCGTACGAGGCATACCGGCCCGGGTACCCGGCCGATATCGTCCGCCGGCTGCTGGAGCCGGTCGGCGCCGGGGCGCGAGTGCTGGACGTGGGCGCCGGGACCGGCAAGCTCACCCGGGTCGTCGCGACCGCCGGCCACCGGGTGACGGCGGTCGACCCGGACCCGGGGATGCTCGCCGAGCTCGGGAGGGCGGCGCCGGGGATCACGGCCCTCGTGGGTACGGGCGAGGCGCTCCCGGTCCTCGACGCCTCCGTCGACGCCGTGACCGTGGCTCAGGCCTGGCACTGGATGGACCACACCCGGGCGGCCGCCGAGTTCGCCCGGGTGCTCCGGCCCGGTGGCGTCGTCGCCCTGGTGTGGAACGTACTGGACGCCGATGACGGTTTCGCCCGGGAACTGGCGGCGCTCACGACCCGGGCGGACCTCGTCGACCCCGCTCGCGACGGCGAGCTCGTCCTGCCTCACCCGGCCTTCGGCCCCGGTGCCGCCTTCGCGGTGGACAACAGTCACGACACCACCGTGGACGATCTGCTGTCCCTGGTGGCGACCTGGTCGTGGGTGGCCCGCGGCCCGGACCCGGGGGAGGTGCTGGCCCGGGTCCGCCACCTCGCCGAGGACCACGCCGGCGCCGCCGGGACCCTGCGGTACCCGCTGCGCACGAGAGCCCACCGCTTCGTCCGCCGCTGACCCACCGGTGATCCAGCTCGCCGGAGGGTTCCGCATGATCGGAACGGTCCTGATCATGCAGAACCCTCCGGTGAGTTGGATCATGACCGGTCCAGGGCCGCCGGCCTTACGGAGCCCGAACCCTGCCCGGACCGGCCCCGCACACCCGCCGCGGAGGGTGGGCTCATGACGACCCATCCACCGCCCGTCCCCGCGTCCCGGCGCCGTCGCGGCCGGTACCGAGCCGTGGCCGGGGCGACCGCCCTCGCCGTGGTCGCCCTCACCGCCTGGTCGGTCCTGGCGCCGGACGGCGGCACCACCCCGACCGCCCGGGCGGACGACACCGCCTCCGATACCGACCGACCCAACGTCGTCGTCGTCATGGCCGACGACCTGGACGCCCGGGTGCCCTTCTGGGACGCCATGCCGCAGACCGCCGCCCTGCTGCGGGACCGCGGCCTGGTCTTCGAGCAGGCGTTCTCGCCCGACCCCACCTGCTGCCCGGCCCGGGCCAGCCTGTACACCGGTGACCTCGCCCACAACACCGGCGTGCTGGAGAACGGCGACCCCGACACGGTCTCGGGCTTCGACACCTTCCTGGCCAACGGCTACGAGGACGACACCGTCTTCCGGCACCTGCAGGACGCGGGATACGCCACCGGATTCGTCGGCAAGTGGATGAACGACGTGCCGGCCGATTACGTGCCCCCGGACCTCGACACCTACGTGGGCACCACCGACACCGCCGCCTTCTCCGGCTACGACTACACGCTCAACGAGAACGGCACGCTGGTGAGCTACGGCAGCGCCGAGGAGGACTACGTCACCGACGTGCTCGCGGCGAAGTCCCGGGACTTCGTCCGCGAGAGCGCCGCCGCGGGTGAGCCGTTCCATCTGCTCGCCGGTCCGACGGCCCCTCATGCCCCGATGCCGCCGGCCCCGCGTCACGCCGACCACACCTGGGTCGATGCGACCCTGCCGCGCTCGCCGAACTTCGACGAGGCCGACATCTCGGACAAGCCGCAGTGGCTCCAGGAGAACGCGGACCTGCGGTCGACCGTCGTCGGAGCGACGGTCGACGAGGAGTACCAGGACCGGATGGGCTCGCTCCAAGCGCTCGACGACATGGTGGCCGGACTGATCGAGGAGGTCCGGGCGGCCGGCGAGCTGGACGAGACCTACTTCGTCTTCACCTCGGACAACGGGTACAACTGGGGCAGCCACCGGTTGCTCCAGAAGTTCGCGGCCTACGAAGAGTCGATCCGTATCCCCCTCGTGGTCGCCGGGCCGGGGGTCACCGCCGGCTCCACGGCCGCCCTTGCCCTCCTGCCCGACCTCGCACCCACGGTCCTCCACCTGGCCGGGATCCAGGTCGAAGGCCTGGACACCCGCACGCTGGTCCCGCTGTTCGACGGCGGTTCCCCCCCGGGATGGCGGACGGACTTCCTGGCCGAGTACGGCAGCGACGAGTACGACACGGACCTGCCGGCGATCATCGACGTCCCGAAGTGGCGTGCGGTCCGGACGACCACCCACATCTACATCGAGACCTACGCCGACGAGGCCGATCCGGACCGCGTCACCGACATCGAGCTCTACGACCTGCGCCAGGACCCGTACCAGCTGGCGAACCTGCTGGCGGCGCCCGAGGTGAGCGCGGCCGACTCCGGGCTGGCGGCCGCTCTCGACGCCCGCCTCGCCGAGCTGGAGACGTGCTCCGGCAGCGACTGCCGCTGATCCGGCGACCGGACCCCGCTCGCGCCCGGTGACCCGCGCCCGCGGGTCACCGGGCCAGATCGACGGCGGCGTTGTCGATGAGCCGGGTCGCGCCCACCCGGACGGCGACGACGACCAGCGCGGGACCCTCCGCGGGCGACGGGGCGAAGGTGGCGGGGTCCACCACCTCGACGTAGTCGGTCGTCACCCCCGCGGCGGCGGCGAGCACCGCCGCCGCCGCGGCCCGGACCGCTGCCGCGCCCACGCCGGACCTCACCGCCGTCCTGGCCGCCGCGAGCGAGGCCGGCACGGCGCGGGCGCGGCGGCGGTCGGCCGGGTCCAGGTAGGCGTTGCGGCTCGACAGGGCGAGGCCGTCGGCGTCACGGACCGTGGGCACCGCTTCGATCCGGGTCGGCACCGCGAGGTCAGCGACGAGGCGGCGGACCAGGGCGAGCTGCTGGGCGTCCTTCTCGCCGAAGACGGCGACATCCGGTCGCAGCAGATGCAGCAACACCGTGACGACGGTGAGCACGCCGTCGAAGTGACCGGGGCGGTGGGCGCCCTCGAGGACCTCCCCCAGCGGCCCGGCGGACACCCGGACCTGGGGCGGACCGCCCGGGTACACCTCGGCCTCCCCGGGGACGAACACCAGGTCCGCCCGGCCGCCCAGCAGCGCGACGTCGGCCTCCAGGGTCCGCGGGTAGCGGTCGAGGTCCTCGCCGGTCCCGAACTGCAGCGGGTTGACGAAGACCGTGACGACCACGTGGTCGGCCACGGCGCGGGCCCGCTCGACCAGGGCGAGGTGCCCCTCGTGCAGCGCCCCCATGGTGAGCACGGCGGCCACCCGCCCGCTCATCCGGTCGCGGTGGCGGGCGAGCTCGGCCCGGGTGGCGACGAGCGTCTCCGCGGCGGCGGGCAGGACCCCCGGTCGGGTCATCGGTCCGCCTCGCCCGGGTCCGCGCCCAGCAGCTCCCGCAGGCGCCGGACCGCATCCGCGTCGAGGGCGCCGGACGCGGCGACCCGGCCCACGGTCGCCCCGGCCAGGGCGCGGTAGGTGGCGGCGGCTCCGGCCACCGGACCGGCGTCGAGCACCCGCAGGTGCGCCGCGACGGTGTCGGTGTCCCCGCGGGACACCGGGCCGGTGAGGGCGGTGTCGCCGAGCCGCAGAGCGTTGTCGAGGGCCGCCCCGGCCAGCGGCGCGAGCACCCGGGACGGCCGCTCCACCCCGGCGCCGGCGAGCACGTCGATCCCCTGCGCCACCAGGGTGACGAGATGGTTCGCCACGTGCGCCAGCGCCGCGTGATAGGCCGCACGGGCCTCCTCGGCCACCACCACCGGTTCGGAGCCCATCTCGAGGACGAGCGCCTGGGCGATCGGCAGCACGACGGGCGAGGCCGTGACGGCCATCACGGCCCCGGGCAGCCGCGCCAGGTCGAGGCTGGTGCCGGTGAAGGTCATCGCGGGGTGGACGGCGAGGCCGATGGCGCCGGCGGCGGCCGCCGGCGCGAGGACCGCGACACCGTGGCGGCCACTGGTGTGGACCACCAGCTGGCCGGTCTGCCAGGCACCGACCGCGGCGAGGCCCGCGACCAGGTCGGCGAGGGCGTCGTCCGGCACGGCGAGGAGGACCAGTTCGGCGCGGCGCGCGACCTCGAGGGGATCCAGGCGGGGCACCCCGGGCAGGAGGACCTCCAGCCGCTCGATGCTGGCCGCGCTCACCGCACTGGCTCCGACGACCGTGTGCCCCGCCCCCGCGAGGGCCGCCCCGAGGACCGCGCCGACGCGACCCGCCCCGATGATCCCCACGCCCAGCCGACCGGGCCGCTCGTGCGGTCCGGGAGCCGTGTCGCCGACCGGGGTCACGGCCGCTCGGGCTCCGGGTCCGGCCCGGACATCCACCGCTCGGAGCGGTCCGACTCGCGCGCGCTGCCGGCCCGGACGGCCTGCTCCGCCACGAGCCGGACCGCGTCGGCGACGTCGAGGTGGCCCACGACGGGGGTCACCGGCCCTGGTGTCGAGTGCAACCCGACATCGGCCAGCCGCAGCCGCCGGGTCAGCGGGCCCTGGGTGAGGCCGAGGCTCTGGGTCCGGGCGTGCGGCACGACCACCAGCCGGCGGCGCAGCAGTCCGGTTCGGACCAGGGCCACCGTGCCGGTCACCGCGTAGCCGTTGCGGCGCCAGGTCATCGGGTCGAGCCAGCGCGCCCGGCGGGGGGAGTGCACGAACCCCGCATCGGGGCCGGTGCCCGCGAGGGCCGCGCCGAGGACGTCGAGGGGCCGGTCGGTGCCGATGTCGGGGACGACGAGCCGCAGCACCCACAGCGCATCGAGCCGGGTGCCGACGGGCAGGAGCACGGTGCGTTGCTGGGCGTCCTCCCCCGCACCGCCGTAGCCCGCGATGTTCACCTGGACCCGCCACCAGTCCCACGGTCGCCACAGCAGCGGCTGCCCGAACTCCAGCGCCTGGACCCGGCCGGGCGGGATGGTGGCGGCGCGGGTCTCGGTGAGGCCCCCGCGGGCCCGGATGCCGTCCTCGCTGGCGGCCAGGCGGAAGTTGAAGCCCCGGGCGAACCGCGAGAACAGGAACCCACCGAGGCCGAGCAGGGCCGGGAAGGCACCGGCCGCGGCAGCCCACGGGACCTCGCTCGCCACCATGGCGGCCATGACGAGAGCGACGACGGCCACGGCGGGGCCGGCGGACAGCAGGAGGCTGGCCACCAGCCGGTCGACCGGGACCGCGAGGACGGGAGTCTCGGGGGCCTCGGGCGCCTCGTCGCCGTCGAGCGACATCCCGGCGGCCTCGGCGAGCAGGGCGTTTCGCACCTGCTGGGCCCGCCGCTCGGGCAGGTAGGCGAGCCTGACGTCGGACTCCGACCCGCCCGCCACCTCGACCCGGAGCTCCGCGAGCCCGAACAACCGGCCCACGATGGGCTGGACGACGTCGACGGCCTGGATCCGGTCCAGCGGGGCCTGGCGAAAGCTGCGGGTCAGCACGCCGCTGCGCATCTGCAGCGCACCCTCCTCGACCCGGTAGGCCGTCATCCACCACCCGAGGACGTTCGCCACGAGGGCGACGACGGCGATCGCGAGGACCCCCAGCAGCTGGGTCGACAACCCGAGGTCCGGGCCGAAGTCCGCGGGCCCGAAGCCGGCACCGGGGAAGCCGATCCCGCCGACGAAGCTGTCCGCCACGATGCCGAGCGCCACCAGCACGGCGAACCATGACTTCACCAGGGGTGTGGCCGGGTGGAGGCGACGCCAGCGGGGTCCCGTCGCGACGGCGCCGGTCACCGGGGCGACAGCCGGCCCGCCCGCGTCCACCGTCACAGTCCTGCCAGGCGGGCGCGGCCGCGGGCCGTCAGTCGGTCGCGCAGCCGGGCGGCCTCGGCCGGGACCAGCCCCGGGATGGTGGCGTCGGTGGCCGCGCTGGCCGTGTGGAGCTGGACCGTCGCGACTCCGAAGAGCCGGTCCAGCGGCCCGGCGTTGACATCGACGTACTGCATGCGCCCATAGGGCACGACGGTGAGTGCCCGGAACAGCACCCCACGCTTGATCATGAGGTCCTCCTCCCGCTCGGCGTAGCCCCACGACCGCACCCGCGCCGGGACCAGGACCGCGGACCAGGCGAGGCTGGCCAGGGGCAACCCGAGGGCGAGCCAGATCTGCCAGGTGCCGACCACGACCGCGACCACGACGATCACGACGGCCAGCACGGCCGCGGAGAGCGCCACGCTCACCATGCGGACCCCGATGAGGCGCCGCGACACGGGCGTCCAGTCGACACCCTCGGGCCGGAACGGGTCGATGTCGCTCACCCCCCGATCCTGCCTCACCGCGGCGGCGGGCGGCGCCCGCCGATCGATGGCGTCTCCTGGTGCGCCGCCCGGCCGGCGGTGGCGTCAGGCGGCGGAGCTGGCTACCTCGTCGTCGTCGCCGTCCGCCTCGGCCCGCTGCTGCTCGCGAGCGTGCTCGAGCATCGCGGACACGCTGATGATCCCGGTGAGGTCGTCCAGGTCCGACTCGGCGAAGGCCTGGAAAGCCGGCCGGTCACCGGCGGCGAACGGCTCGGCCCGGTCGCGACCGGAGCCGATGTCCGAGGGCAGGATGAGCTGCACGCCTACGGTCTCGGTCGACACACCCGGCAGCACCAGCGACGGTGCCGACGCGGCGGCGAACAGCGACGCCAGCTGGTCCCGCATGTCGACCAGCTGCTCGCGGGCCTCGCCCAGCTCGTGGCGGGCGGTATCGAGCTCGGAACGCATGGCGGCGAGCTCGACCTTGGTCGCGAGCAGGCCGGTCGTTGCGGTCCGCAGCTCGTCCCGGCCGGCCGCCTGGGCCTGGTCGAGGTCGCGCAGCCGCTGGCGCAGCGCGTGGATGCGGGCATCCTGTGCAGTCGCCATGGCGGCGGCACGACGCCGGGCCGCCTGTTCCGAGTGGAGTTTGCGACGCGTGCGGGCCGACCCCCACGCCAGCCACGCGGCCGGGGCGCCGACCCCGGCGACAACCAGTCCCGCGCCGGCCAGACCACCGACGTCGGCGCCGGCCAGCGCGACTCCCGCGCCGCCGGCCACGGTGGCGGCGTCGGCGACGCGGTCACGGGTCCGGGCGCTCCAGGTGGCGAAGCGGGCCCGGCTGAACGCGCGGCCGGTTGCCGCGTGTCGTCCTGTCACGCCGAGCACGCTAGAGGTGTTGCCACAACGTCGCGAGGAGCGACGCGCCGACACCCGTCACAGGTCGGTCACGGGGTGTCGACGCGCCGCCCCGAACGCGCCGAGGAGTCGTGCCGCCGGGGTCAGCCCCCGACCAGGCCCTGCTCCTCCAGGTAGGCCAGGGCGACGTCCGCCGGCTGCTGGCGCTCGCCGTCGACCTGGAGGTTGAGCTGGGCCAGGTCCTCGGTGGTCATCGCCGCGGACAGCGAGTTCAGCGCGTCGACCAGCGCCTGGTCGGCCGCGGCGTCGGCGTTGACGACCGGCACCAGGTTGTCGGCCAGCTGCAGCCCCTGGTCGTCCTCCAGCAGGACGAGCCCGAAGTCGGCCAGCGTGGCATCCGTGGTGCCGGTGAGCACCAGGTCGGCCTGGCCGTCGGCCACCGCCTGCTTGGCCTGGGTGCTGCCGAACCCGAGCGGGAGCACCTCGCTGATGTCGAGGCCGTAGGTCTCCTCGAGCCCCGGCTCGCAGAACGGCCGCTCGGGGCACTCCTCGGTGGCGGCCAGGACGATCGGCTGCCCGACGCCGGCGAGGTCGCTGAGCGTCACGACGTCGTTCTCGGTCGCGAACGACTCGAGGACGGCGAAGCCGTTCTGGTTCGCGGCCTCGGCCGGCTCGAGGATCTCCAGCCCGAGGTCGGCCGCCAGCGGCTGCGCGGCCTCGACCGTCTCGCCGGCGTCGGAGGTGGCGATCGGCTCGGCCTCGGGCCCGTTGGCCTGCTGGTTGAGGTACTCGGTGAAGGTCGCCGCGTACTCGGGCACCACGTCGATGTCGCCGGCGGCCAGCGCCTCGGCGTAGATCTCGCGGTTGTCCGCGCTGACGATCTCGACGTCGTAGCCCGCGTCGCGCAGCAGCGCCGCGTAGATCTCCTGCATGATCAGCATCTCGGTGAAGTTCGCGCCGCCGACGGTGAGGGCGCCGCCGGCGGCCTCGCCCCCGGCGCCGTCCGTGGCGTCCGGCGAGGCGCCGCCCTCGCCGGTGTCCTCGGCGTCGGCGTCGCCGTCGCCGCAGGCGGCCAGGGTCAGCGCCGCGACGGCGAGAGCCGCCGGCGCGAGTCGACGCATGGTCGGTGAAGTCCGCATGGATTGCCTGCCTTCTGTGTCCCGGGAGTCGGCTCCCGCGTGTCCGGCCGGTGCCCGGTCGGCACCCGCAGTCGGGCCTCGCCCGCGGGCAGATCCTCCCCTCCCGCCTCCGGCGGGTCGCCGAGGGGGTGGCCGATCCGGTGATCCGTCACGCAATCGTGATGATCGGACGCGCCGCTGACCGCGGCGGGCGCGGCGCAGAGCGTGCTAACGCGACTGTGCTCGGGCGGGCGACCGGCCCTCCCCCGGACGCCGTGACACCCGCCGATGCAGCAGGCCGAAGAGCCCCTCGGCGGTCAGCGCCAGCCCCGCTACCAGGATCGACCCGGCGAGCAGGGCCGCGGTGTCCTGGACGGCGAAGCCGAACGTGATGATACGCCCGAGGCCACCCCCGGCGACCAGCGCCGCGATCGTGGCGGTCGCGATGACCTGCGTGGTCGCCAATCGCAGCCCACCGACGACCAGGGGCGCCGCCAGCGGCAGCTCGACCCGGGTGAGGATCTGCCAGCCCGACAACCCCATGCCGCGAGCGGCGTCGACGGCGTCGGGGTCGACCCCGCGCACCCCGACGTAGGCGTTGGTGAGCAGGACCGGCAAGGCGAACAGGACCAGCGCCGTCACCGTGCTGAGCTGGTTGCGGCCGAACGGGTCGGGCGCCAGAGCCAGCAGCACGAGGATCGCGAACGTCGGCGCGGCCCGCCCGACGTACGACAGGT
>JBHJOS010000141.1:0-2263 GCA_050329415.1 Kineosporiaceae bacterium | reverse complement strand
AGCTCCCCGCACGTCCGGGGCGGGAACATCTCGTCGACGAGGAATCGCACCGCCTACGACGCCAGGAGCGCCTGGCGGGACCGGGCCATCGCCTCGACCTCGGCCGCCGCTGCGTCGTTGGCGCGGACCTGGGCGTCGATCTGCTCCCGGTGCATGGCCGCGTAGTCGATCGCCACCCGGATGTGTCGGGGGTGCAGGTCGAACTGCTCGGACAAAGCCGTGACCCGCTGTTCAGCGGTCCCCGTCGTGTGGCGGAGCGCCGAGACGACCTCCCAGACGTCCGGCCCGACGGCGAGGGCGGCCCGGCGCCCGGACGGCCCGTCCCGGAAGACAATCCCGGGATGGTCGCGCGCGTCGAGGGCTTCCTCGAGCAGGGATTCGATGAGGGAACGCTCGCTCGTGCGCTCCCGGACGGCCCTGGCCCCCAGGCGCGACTTGAGAGCGGGGTCGAGTCGGTAGGACGTCGGTCGCGTGGTCGGCACGAGCACCTCCGGTGACGGTGTAGCGCGAGTGTCACCGTACCGCTCATCAGCGCCCGGTGATGGCCCCTGATGACTCACGGCTCGCGTCCACTGATGGTCCGCGGCGAAGTAGACTCCCCCCACTCACCCGCGCAGACGTCCAGGCCCTGTCGCGAACGACCGTATGAGCGTCTCGGACCTGCCTGCCCGCGACGCTTGCGTCCAGGCACACATTCCGACGACCCTTCTCCTAGGAGATCACGGTGCTGGGATTGCCGGCCGCCCCCCAGGAGCGGTGCCGCGTGCGGGCGCGCCGAAACGACCAGCTGCCGCGAAACGAGCGGGCAGAAGCGCTCGGCGCACGCCCAGACTGGCACCCCCGGCACGCCCTCGTGCTGCTCGGGGGCGTGCTCGTGGCCGGCGCCGCCTGTACTGGCAGCGACACCGACGTGTCAGCGGGTGTCCTCGACGCCGCCCAGCACCACGGCCCCATCGCCGCGCACCAGGAGGGCGGCGCCACCGACCGCCGGCCCGACGGCGGACTCGTGGACCGATGAACGCCCATGAGCACCTCGCCCTGCTGATCACCGACCCATTCCACCCGGTCACCGTTCCCACCGTCAGCGGCCTCCGCCGCGGCTGTGCGTCATGCCGAGTGGTCGCGGTGTCCAACCGGCCCACGGGCGAGCCGGCACCACCGGGCTTGGATGAGGTCGCGCCGGTTCCATCACCAGAGGATCCCGACTACGCCGCCGCCGTCCTGGAGGCCGCCGTCTCCTACCGGATGACGGCGGTGCTGCCGTGGACCGACCGGGACGCCAGTGCCCTGGCCAGGCACCACGCACGGTTCGAGCGGGCCGGGGTCGCGCTGGTGTGTCCGCCCGGACCGCTGGTGGCGCTGGCCGGCGACAAATGGGCCACCACCGACCGTCTCGCCCTGCTCGGGGTGCCGGTGCCGGAGACCCGCGAGGTGAGCACCGGCGGGCAGCTGCGTGAGGCAGCAGAGCAGCTCGGGTACCCCGGTCGCACCCTGATCCTCAAGCCCCGTCACCTGGCCGGCGGCGCCGGGGTCTGGCGCGTCGCGGCCGACGCCGATCCGATGCGGCCCGGTGCTCGGCCCAGCCTGCCGCTGGCCGCCCTGGCCGCGGCCCTCGACAACCAGGACGGTGCACGGGAGCTGGTGCTGCAGCACGAGGTACACGGCGTCGACACCAGCGTGGACGTGCTCGCCCACGAGGGCCGGCTTCTCGCCGCGGTCGCGCGGACCCGCGCCGCCACCCTGGGCGGCCTCTCCGTAGCCGGTCAGGTGAGCGCGCCGACGCCAGCCGTGCACGCGGTCGTCGAGCGGATCGTGGTCGAACTCAACTGGTCGAGCCTGGCGAACATCCAGCTCATCACTACTCCTGACGGCCGCCCAGTGGTCTACGAGGTCAACGCACGCGCCTCCGGGTCGATCGGCCTGGCCGCCTACGCCGGCGTCGACCTGCTCACCAGTGCGATCCATCTGGCCCGCACCGGCTCTGCTGGCACCGGCCCGGGCCCGGCTGGGGCGCTGAACCCGCAGCGTCCGTCGGGCGGCATCACCGCCATGTCGTTCCGCCGCTACTGGCTCGACCACTCCTGGCCGACGGTCCACCCGCCCCGGCCGGACCTCCTTGCGGATCCGGACGCAGCTCATGCCGAGGCGGCCGAGGACGCCAACCCAGGCCAGACCACCTGGCCCGACGGCGTCCATTACGCACCGGCCCGGCAAAACCGAACTGGTTGTGCTGAGTAGCCCCCGTGGTCCCGGGAGGCCTGGC
>JBHJOS010000119.1:0-27837 GCA_050329415.1 Kineosporiaceae bacterium | reverse complement strand
TGGTCAGCAGTTTGATGATCTTGGCTGGTCGTCTGTCGTGGTGGCGTAGCCCGGCGGTGATGTTGGTGGCGCCGGTCAGGCGGAGCAGGCTGGGGGCACCTCCCGCCCCGCGGAGCGGGGTGGGGGAATCGCAGTGTTCCTGAGGGTGGCCATGATCCGGGGCGCGTGGCCGCTGCGGACTCGGGAGCCGTCCTCGGCGTATGCCACGTCGCGCACGTGGTGCAGCTTGTTCTCGACCGACCAGTGGCCCTGCACCCAGGCGGCCAGGGTGGCCGGGGCGACGTCGGCGGAGGTGATCACGTAGACGACCTCGATCGTCTTGTTGGCCTTGACAGTCACGGTGCGGCGGAGCTGGGCGACCATGGCCGCGCCGGGGAAACCGATCCAGTCCGGGACCTGGGTGGCCTGGATGGTGCGCCGGACTCGGCGGCCCTTGGTCTTCTCGGTGGAGGAGTGCGCCGGGACGTCCTTCCAGGGCAGGGCCTTCAAGGCGGCCCGCAAGGTCGGGCGACCCTGGGGCAGCTGCGGACCGAGTTGGCGCTGGCCCTGCGCCAGGGCCGCCCCCCGGGTGCCGCGGACCCGTCCCGCCGTGGCCAGGGGCGCGATCCCGCGGATGGTCCCGATCAGCGACCGCCCCGCCGAGGCCGAGGACCGGGCAGTGCCGGGGTTCTGGGAGGGCGACCTCATCATCGGCAAGTGCGGCAAGTCCCAGATCGCCACGCTCGTGGAACGCGCGACGCGGTTCGTGATGCTGTCAGCGTCCCCTGCGACCGCAGGGTCGGGCGCTAAGTGTCAGGTCCTCCACTCTGCCGCGTCCTCCGTACGACGGTCGTGGCAGGCACGGCTGCGCTGACCCGGGAGGACTCCCATGAAGCTCTCCGTCACCGACAGCCACCCCCTCCGTTCCGGGTTCAGGGACATGGGCGCCGTCCTCGCCGTCGCCTCGGCCATGACCGGAGCCACCGCACTCACGATGCCCTGCCCGTCCGACGGGGGTGGTGACCTGGCCTTCACCCGCTACACCGCCGACCAGATCATCGAGGACGTCTACACCGTCGAGACCGACGGCACCGGGCTGTTCCAGGTGACGACGGATCTCACGGTCAGCGACGTCGACCCGTCCTGGTCGCCCGATGGCGAATGGCTGGCCTTCCACCGCGCTGGCGCCGTCAACGGCATCTGGATCGCCCGGGCAGACGGGACGGATCTCCAGCCGGTCCCGAACACCGCCGGCGGCCGCTCCGCCGCCTGGTCTCCGGACGGTGACCGGATCGCCTTCGCCCGGACGGGTCCCGGCCCGGACACCGAGCTGTACGTCATCGACCTCGACGGGACGGATCTGGTCCAGCTGACGCTGAACCGGGTCGACGACCTCGCCCCGGCCTGGTCGCCGGATGGTGCCTCGCTGGTCTTCACGCGCGAGGCGGCTGCCGGCGAGGCGACCGACCTGTGGCGGGTCGACGACGACGGCTCTGACCCGGTTCAGATCGTTGCGACCCCCGGTTGGGAGAGCAGCCCCGACTGGTCGCCCGACGGCACCCGCATCGCGTACTACCGCTGGGACGCGGGCGACGGTGCCCACCTGCGGACGATCGCGCCGGACGGGACGGGTGACGTGCAGGTCACGAACGGCCGGACGAACGAGTACGACCCGGCGTGGTCGCCGGACGGCACCCGGATCGCCTTCGTCCGCGGTGACGACGACGAACTGGCACCGCGCCACGTGTGGACGGTCGCGGCCGCCGGTGGCGACGAGGTCCAGGTCACGGATGGGGACGTCGTCGACTTCCACCCCGACTGGCGCGCCGCCCCGGGCGGTTTCGGGGGACGGGGCTCGTTCACCTCTGCGGGAGGCGGCCGGTCGTGACCACCGCTGTCCCCCGTTGCGGGCCTGCTCGCGGAGGGTCGTTCGGTGATGACGGGATCCATGTCGGCCCACAACGACCCATACGAGACGCCTCACGGGCGGACCGTCCATGACGCGTCATGACGGTGGGGCCATGGTCCAGGAAGGCTGCGTAGAGGACTGAGAGCCACCTCGTCGACGACGGGCGTGGTCGCGCGACGTTGGGCCCGTCGAGCCACTGTTCGATCGCTTCGTGGACCGTGATCGTCGACCTAGGGTGTGCCTGTCCACCTGACCCTGAAGGCGGGTGAGTGCCATGTCAGCCTTCGCCGGCGTCGGAGCCGTCTGGGGCAGGGCACGCCGAAGGCCGGTGAGCGAGTCGAAGCCGACCGCCACGACGGCCCGGAAGCTGCCAGACGGCAGCGTCTCGAGGTGACCCAGTCATCGGGTGCGGGCACGCGCCATGATCAGCAGCTCAGGGAGATTTCATCCCACAGGTTGCAGCTATGGACCCTGAGGTCCCACAAGGACCGCAGGTCACACACTGTGCCCCCGGCAGGATTCGAACCTGCGCACCCGCCTCCGGAGGGCGGTGCTCTATCCCCTGAGCTACGGGGGCAACAGTCCGCCACGGTACCACTGCGCGTCGGACCTCCGGGCGGCGCCGCAGCCACGGCACGCCTCCGACCACTGACCCACGGCGGACGGCACAATCAGCCACCAGCCCGACCTGCCGGACCGGTGACGAGAGGGGGTGGGGCGGTGGTGAGCCCCGGACCGACGGCACCGCTGACCGACCTGTCGGTGCGCGAGCGGTGCCTGCTCCTCGCCCTCATGGCCGAGGCCCGCCCGATGTCGACGTCCGAGCTGCGGGCGCAGGGTCTGGCGCCGACGCCGACCGAACGGCACCGGCTCGCCGCGGCTCGCCTCGTCGACACCTCCCACCGCGGGCGCAGCCTGGTTCACGAGCTCACGGACGACGGCTGGGCCTGGTGCGCCCGCGAGCTGTCGGGGCTGTCGCGCCCGGCGGGTCCCCGGCCGGGACCGGCCGCAGGCGCGCTGCGCGGCCTGCTGGCCGGGCTGCGCCGGTTCCTCGACCGCTCCGGCCTGCCGCTGTCCGAGGTGTTCCGCCCCGACGCCGAGGCCGCCGTCCGGGCCGCCTACGCAGCAGCCGCCCCCGCACCGGGGGAATGGGTCGGCCTCGCCGATCTCCGGATCGGCGTCGCGGGCGTGCCCCGGGAGGAGGTCGACGCCGCCCTGCTCCGGATGTTCGGCACCGAGGGGGTCCACCTCGTGCCCGAGGACGACCAGAAGTCCCTGACCCCGGCGGACCGGGCGGCCGCGCTGCGGATCGGCGCCAAGGACGTCCACCTTCTCGCGATCATCCCCCCGGCGGCACCCGCTCCGGCGGAGTCGAGGGGCCCTTCATGATCCGCACCCGGTCCACCTCGGACGCCCTCGACGCGCTGGCCTCGCTCCGCTTCAGCTGGGCCGCCACCCCCGACGACGTGTGGGACCCCGGCCCCGTCCACGTCGCGGGACTGCAGTCGGGCGCCGAGCGGGCGCTGCTGCTCGGCATGGACGACGCCTGGCGCACCTCCAACGCCAGCCCGGTCGGGCTCGCGCTCACCGGACCGAAGGGGGTCGGCAAGACCCACCTGCTCGGCTGGATCCGCCGCCAGGTGCAGGGCGGCGACGGGTACTTCTTCCTCGTCCAGGCACTCGCCGGGACGGAGTTCTGGCGCAGCGTCGCCCAGGGGGTCCTCGACGGGTTGCTGCGGCCGGCCGCGAACCGGCGCGACCAGCTCACCCTCCTGCTCGACACCCTGGGCGAGCGCACCGACTCAGCCCCGGCCTTGCGCGAGGTGCTGCGCGGCGACCGCCCGCCGACCCGGCTCGACCTCGACGCGTTCGTCTCGGGGCTGCGCCGCCTCGACCGGCAGGTGGGCACCGAGAGCGCCGACGGCGCCCGGGCGCTGCTGCTCTACAACTCCCCGGACCTCGCACAGAGCGACGCCGGGCGGGCGTTCCTCTCCCTGGCCGACGACCTCGACCCCGTCGAGCGTGCCGGGTGGGGACTGCAGCGGGGCCACCGCTCGCCACAGCTGGTCGTGCGGGACCTGTCCCGCCTCCTCGCCCTCACCGGGCAGCCCACGGTGATCGCGGTCGACCAGCTCGACACCCTCGTCGCCCAGTCCCGGGCCGGCGGTGCGACCCGGCTCGGCACCGACGAGGACGACGAGGTGGCCGTCATGCTCGATTCGGTCGCGGACGGGCTCATGGCGATGCGCGAGGAGACCCGCCGCACGCTCACCGTGCTGTCGGTCCTGCCCGCGACCTGGCGGCTGATCCGGCGCCGGGCGACCGCCACCGCGACCGACCGGTTCCGTGAGTTCCATCTGCTCGACGCGGTCCCGAGCGCCCAGGTCGCCCGCGACCTGCTCGCCGCCTACCTGGCGCACCGCTACGTCGCGGTCGACTTCGACCCGCCCCACCCGACCTGGCCGGTGACGCCCGCGGTCCTGCGCGACGCGACCCGCTACACCGCCCGCGAGCTGCTCCAGCGCGTCGACGACCACGCCCGACGCTGTGTCGAGGCGGGCGACGTCGCCGAGCTCACGTCGTGGGAGGCGGTGGCGACGATCCCCGCCGCGCGGGTTCCGGCCCACGCCCTGGACGCCCACGAGGTGCTCGACGCGGAGTTCGAGCGGCACCGGGCCCGGGCCGACGTCGCCGTGCTGCTCGACCCCGAGTCCGAGGACGTCACCCTGCCGTCGCTGCTGCGGGCGGCGCTCACGTGCTTCGTCGAGGAGGCGCGGGCGACCGGGGACGTGCGCGAGTGGGTGGTCGACCCGCTGTCGGCGCCGCGCCGTCCGCCGCTGCACGCGCGGCTGCGGCTCGTCCTCGACGCCGACACCGAGGACGAGCGGCACTGGGCGTTCCGGGCGGTCCTCGTGCCGCACCACCGGTCGGTGGCGGGGCGGGTCGACGATGCCCGGGTGGCCAGCGGCGCGGCCGCCGGGGTGACGAAACGTCGACTCGTGCTGATGCCGGACCGGGCCTGGCCGTCGGACGAGTCGCCTGGCGACGGCGTCGGGAGCGTCGTGCACCTCGACCACGAGGACGTCCGGACCTTCGAGGCGCTGCGGAGGCTCGTCGAGGCGGACCCGCCCGGGATGCGGGAATGGCTGGCCGAGCGCCGCCCGGCGAGCCGGTCCGCCTTGCTCGGCGCCGTTCTGGCGGACGCCGGCCGGGACATCGCCGACCCGGTCGCTGCCGGCCGGTCGCCCGCGCCTGCGGACCCGGCGGCGCCGCGGCTCGTGCTCGGACGCACCGTCCGGTCGGGGGTCCCGGTCGGCGTGCCGGTCCCGGCGCTCGCCCGCCACGTGCTCGTCGTCGGCGGCACGGGCTCGGCGCGCGAGGACCTGCTGCAGCGGGTCGCCGGGGAGGTCGCCGGACACGGGGTGCCGGTGCTCGTGGTGTCCGATCAGGGCGACCGGGTCGAGGGCCTGGCCGGGTGGCCGGGGCTGTCGACCCGGCCGGTGCCGGATCTCTCGGCGGTGCGCGGGGAGCCGGGAGAACTGGCGGGAGCAGCGGCGGCGACGGCCTGGTCGCTGGCCACGGCGGCGGGCTTGGCCGGACCGGGGGCGGGCGCCGCGGAGGGGCGGGGGGCGCTTGCGGGGGCGGCCGAGGCGCTGGCCCACGCCGGGGACCATGGGCTCGACGCCCTGCGGGCCGCGCTCCTCGACCCCTCGGCCGGGGCCGTCGCCTCGGCCCGGGAGCGGCGGCTGGCCCGCGAGGCCGCCGAGGCCCTGGGCCGGGCGGACGCGCCGCTCGGCCCGGAAGGCGTTCGTCTCCTGGCGGCGCTGTACCCGTTCATGCGGTCCCGCCCGGCGACGGACGGAGGTCTCGCCGGGCTGGTGCTGCTCGACGACGCCCATGCCGTCGCCCCGGCCGGCGCCGGCGCGGACGTCCTCGTCGACCTGCTCGGACACGCCGGTCGCCATGGCTACGGCGTCGTGCTCGGCACTTCCTCGCCGCGTGACCTGGACCCGCGTCTGGCTGCGGCTGTCGCCACCCATGTCCTCGGTCTGCTGCACTCCCCGGCCCAGGTCGAGGCCGCCCGCGACCTCGCCCGTGCCCGCGGCAGCGAGGTCCCGGACGTCGCCCGGCTCGGCGCCGGCACGGTTGCCGTCGCGACCGCGGACACCACCTTCGAGGTCGTCAGGTGGCGGGACGCCTGACGGGGACGACGTGGATGTAGTCCCCGAGCCCGACGTAGTCGCCGGGGTTCGTCGTGAAGACCGGCAGGTCCTCCACCATGGCAGTCGCAGCGATCATGAGGTCCGCGATCCGGCGGCGCGGGGTTCGCCCGATCTCCAGCAAGGCGGCACTGAGACGCCCGTAGGCCCTCGCGGCATCCGCATCGAACGGGATCGGGTCGAACTCGTTCTCGGTGCGTTGGAGGATGTCGAGTCGTCGGGCACGCTCGGCGTGTTCGCCTGGCCGTCCCGAGACCATGTGGAGTCCCGCGGACAGCTCTGCCAGGGTAATCGCGCTGATCGCGCCTTCGTCAGGCAACTCGCTGACATCCAGGTCGTGTCGGTGGATGAGGATGTTCGTGTCGAGGAGGCCGTACGGGTGCCCGTCCCGCTGCGGTTCACCTGGCATACGGGTCGTCGGGCTCGTTGGTGACGACGGCATCGAGGTCGGCCCGGAAGGCGGCAGCGTCGATGCGCGGCGCGTTCCGCGACATGGCGGCGAACTCGGCCCGCGGAACGAAACGGCGGCGTCGGCGCAGCGGGATCAGCTCGCCGATCTCGCGTCCGTCCCGGGTGACGACGTAGCCGTGCCCCCTTTCGACGGCATCCATGATCTCCCGGGAGCGATGGCGGAGATCGCGCTGGGTGATGTGCTCGGGAGCCGACACGGGGCACAGCCTACCTGACCGTGCCACGGTGTGCCACACGTCCATGACGTGGCGTCCGGCCCTGGCCTGCGCCCCTACGCTTGCGGTCCGTGACCCCCGACGCCCTGGCCGCCACGATCCGCCGGACACTCGTCGACGCCGTCGAGGCCGGCGAGCTCGCCGTCGAGGTGCCGCCCGAGGTCCGGGTGGAGCGACCGAAGCAGCGCGAGCACGGTGACTGGGCCACCAACGTCGCCCTCCAGCTGGCGCGTGCCGCGAAGCGCCCGCCCCGCGAGGTCGCCACGGCCCTCAGCACCCGGCTCGCCGGCGTCCCCGGCATCGCGAAGGTCGACGTCGCCGGCCCCGGATTCATCAACGTCACCCTCGACTCGGCCGCCGCCGGCGGCCTGGCCCGGGTGATCGTCGACGCGGGGGAGCGCTACGGCACCGGCGACGACCTCGCCGGCGTCCGGGTCAACCTCGAGTTCGTCTCGGCCAACCCGACCGGGCCCATCCACCTCGGGGGGGCCCGCTGGGCTGCGGTGGGCGACTCCCTGGCCCGGATCCTCGCGGCGCTCGGTGCCGACGTCGCGCGGGAGTACTACTTCAACGACCAGGGCGCCCAGATCGACCGGTTCGCGCGGACGCTCCTGGCCCGGGCGCTGGGTGAGCCGACGCCGCCGGACGGCTACGGCGGGCAGTACGTCGACGAGATCGCCGCCCGAGTGGTGGCGGCCGCCGCGGCGGCGGGCGACCCGGACCCGCGCACCCTGCCCCGCGACAAGGCGCAGGAGTACTTCCGGGCCCACGGTGTCGAGCTGATGTTCGGCGAGATCAAGTCCTCGATGCGCGCCTTCGGCGTCGACTTCGACGTGTACTTCCACGAGGCGTCACTGCACTCCTCCGGCCGGGTCTCCGAGGCCGTGGAGCGGCTGCGGGCCTCGGGCCGGTTGTACGAGTCCGACGGCGCGCTGTGGCTGCGGTCCACCGATCTGGGCGACGACAAGGACCGGGTCATCGTCAAGAGCGACGGCGAGCCCGCCTACATCGCCGGGGACCTCGCGTACTACCTGGACAAGCGCCGCCGCGGCTTCGACCGGTGCGTCATCATGCTCGGTGCCGACCACCACGGTTACGTCGGACGGATGATGGCGATGGTCGCGGCCTTCGGCGACACCCCGCACGTGGACCTCGAGATCCTCATCGGGCAGATGGTCAACCTCGTGAAGGACGGCCAGCCCGTCCGGATGAGCAAGCGGTACGGCACCGTCGTGACGATGGAGGACCTCGTCGACGCGGTGGGCGTGGACGCCGCCCGGTACGCCCTGGCCCGGTCCTCCGTCGACTCACCGATCGACATCGACCTCGGCGTCCTGGTCCGGCACAGCAACGACAACCCCGTGTACTACGTCCAGTACGCCCACGCCCGGATCAGCGGGGTGACCCGCAACGCCGTCGCCGCCGGGGTCCGGCGCGCGGACGGGTTCGACCCGGCACTGCTCACCCACGACACCGAGGCGGTGCTGCTGGCGGCGCTGGGGGAGTACCCGCGGGTGGTCGCCCAGGCCGGCGCCCTGCACGAGCCGCACCGGGTGGCCCGCTACCTCGAGGAGCTGGCCGGGCACTTCCACCGGTGGTACGACGCCTGCCGCGTCACCCCGCTGGGTGACGAGCCCGTCACCGACCTCCACCGTGCCCGGCTGTGGCTCAACGAGGCCACCCGCGTCGTCCTGGCCAACGGCCTGGGTCTGCTGGGAGTGAGCGCCCCGGAACGCATGTGACGGCGACGTTCACCGGGTAGTCATCAGATTGCTACCTGAGTAGCATCAGTGGGGTGAAGGTCAGTGTCAGCCTCTCTGCGGAGGATCTCGCGACAGTCGACTGGTACGCGCGTCAGGAGGGCGTTCCCAGTCGATCAGCAGTGATCCAGCGCGCTATCGCGTTGCTTCGTCAACGCTCGCTGGAGGACGACTACGCGAACGCGTGGGACGAGTGGGCGGGCACCGGAGAGGCCGCCGCCTGGGAGGGCTCCCTGGCCGACGGGCTCGTCGAGGAGCCGAACGCAGGGACCGGGACGCGTGCTTCGAGGTGACATCTGCCTCGTGGACCTGGAGCCGGTCCGAGGGGCGGAATCGGACAAGCGACGCCCCGCAGTGATCGTCAGCAACGACGGTGCGAACCGGACGGCGACGCGCCTCGGGCGCGGTGTCGTCACCGTCGTCCCGGTCACGAGCAACGTCCGGCGCGTCTACCCCTTCCAGGTCCTCCTGCCCGCCATGGACACCGGTCTGGACGCCGACTCCAAGGCCCAGGCGGAGCAGGTCCGTGCCGTCGACGTCGCCAGGGTCGGGTCGGTCGTCGGAAGCCTCACCCCCGCGCTCCGGTCGAGCCTGAACGACGCACTGCGCCTTCACCTGACGTTGTAGGAGCGACCCACGACGTCGTCATGACGCCGGTGACGGCCGCGGCGACGCCCGCCGCGGCCAACGCCGCCCACCGCGCGACAGCCCGGTCGAGCGCGCGACGGCTGTGGGTTCCCGCGCCGGGGAGTCCGTCGCCGAGCTCGCGCTGGCGCTGCGCCGGAAGGTCCATGTCACCGCCCTGGCGTCGACGGTGGACCCGTACCCGACCTCCGGCTACGGCCCGTGGGACGCCGCCGTCACCGAGGGGCGTCGCTGCTCGGGCCGGCTCGGCTCCGGCGCGTCACCCGCCTGGAGATCCGTTGGCGGCGGTCCATGCCGCCACCTGGCGGACGTACTCGCCGTACCGCCGCCTGGCCATGGGCACCGCCGCGGCCACGAACCCGAGGTTGACGTCGGCGTACTCGTGCACGATCGCGTTGCGCAGCCCCACCGACCCGACGAGATCCTCGGCGAGGCGGTCCGCCAGGACGCCCGCCCCGGCCATCGCCGTGAAGGTGGACGCGGCGTCGGCGGGCACCCGCCCGCGCGTGGCGAGGACGTGACTGTTGACGCCGACCGCCAGGTCGACCATCGCCGAGAGGACGCGTTCCGTCACGTGCCGTCTGAAGCGGTCGGTCGTCAGATCCTCGACAGTCACGATGCCGAGGCGATCGAGGTCATCGAGCAGTGACCGGATCTCGTCGAGCCGGGAGTGGACGAGGGCCGTCCTCAGGTGTCGTGGGCTCACCGGCCCGGGTCTCCCGCCTCGGCCATGAGGGCAAGGTCGAGCCGACGGAGCCAGTCGGTGTCCATCCGGACGAGCGAGGCCCGTAGATGGCGGTTCGCGGCCTCGCCCTCCGCGTCCTCGAACCAGGTCTCCCCGGTCGCCAACGCCTCCTCGACGAGGACGACGCCCGCCTCGTCCAGGAAGGCGACGTCGACCCGCGACGAACCGGCCAGTCGCATGAGGTCGCCCACCAGAGCCAGGCCGCCGTCCGCCGGGCGGGTCCGGAAACCCACGGCGACATCGATGTCGCGGGGGATGCCGCGCGGCGCGTCGCCGGTGACGGCACTGCCGAAGCCGGCGACGACCGACACCCCGTGCCGGTGAGCGACCGCGGCGAGGGAACCGTCGCGGGCCGCGACCCGCAGCCGTGCCACGCCCTCGATGGCGCTGGTGTCCTCAGTCACGTGTCGATGGTCCCACTGACCCACGACTCGGGACGGGCGCCGTCCACAGCCTCGGACCCATCCGGTAGAACGTCCGGGTGCGTGCCCACGAGGCCGGCGTCCTGCACGCCGAGGCCATGTTCGGGGCGGCCGCCCGCCCCTCCTGGCTGCGGCCGCCCGGCGACGTCAACGCCCTGCTGCCGAAGCTGTGGGCGTCGTCCGTCAGACGCGGCCCGGACGGGGCGCTGTCGGTCGGTGGGCTGAGCGTCGCCGACCTCGCCGCGGAGCACGGCACGCCCGCCTACGTCGTCGACGAGCTCGACTTCCGCGCCCGTGCCCGGGCGTTCCGGGACGCCTTCGACGGCGCCTTCCGCGACGTGTGCGGGGGGGCCGACGTCTACTACGCGGCCAAGGCGTTCGTCACCGTCGAGGTCGCCCGGTGGGTAGCGGCCGAGGGCCTGCGCCTGGACACCACGAGCGGTGGGGAGCTGCTCGTCGGGCTGCGGGCGGGCACCGACCCGGCGCACCTCACCCTGCACGGCAACAACAAGACCGACGCCGAGCTGGCCCGGGCGCTGGACGCCCGCGTCGGCCGGGTCGTCGTGGACGCCGCGGAGGAGGTCGACCGGCTCGCCGACGCGGCCCGGGCCCGCGGCGCCCGGGCCCGCGTCATGATCCGCGTGAACGTCGGGGTCGAGGCCCACACCCACGAGTTCCTCGCCACCGCCCACGAGGACCAGAAGTTCGGGATCTCCCTCGCCGACGGGGAGGCCGCGGGGGTGGCCGCGCGGGTCCTCGCCCGGCCCGAGCTCGAGCTGACCGGGCTGCACTGCCACATCGGCTCCCAGATCTTCGACACCCCGGCGTTCGACCTCGCGATCCGCCGGCTGGTGGGCCTGCACGCGAGCATCGGCCGCGATCACGGGGTCGCGCTGCCCGAGATGGACCTCGGCGGCGGGTTCGGCGTCGCCTACGTCTCGCACCATTCCCCGCTCGGGCCGCACGAGATCGCCCCCCGGCTCGCCCACTCGCTGGTGACGGAGTGCCGGGCGGCGGGCGTCGACGTGCCGCGGGTCAGCGTCGAGCCCGGCCGCGCGATCGCCGCCCCGTCGACGCTCACGCTGTACCGGGTGGGCACGGTCAAGGAGGTCCGCCTGGACGGCGGCGGCGGCCGGCGCTACGTCAGCGTCGACGGCGGCATGAGCGACAACGTCCGAACCGCCATGTACGACGCCGAGTACTCGGCGACGCTTGCCTCCCGCGCCTCCGACGCCGCACCGGTGCTCGCCCGCGTCGTCGGCAAGCACTGCGAGAGCGGCGACATCGTGGTCCGGGACGAGTTCCTCCCCGGCGACGTCACCCGGGGGGACCTGCTCGCAGTCCCGGTCACCGGCGCCTACTGCCGCAGCCTGTCGAGCCAGTACAACCACACCCCGCGCCCGCCCGTGGTCGCCGTCCGGGACGGCGGCAGCCGGGTCCTGCTGCGCCGGGAGACCGAGGAGGACCTGCTCGCCCTCGACGCCGGGTGACGCCCGCGGGCGACACGCCGCTCTGTCACACTGCGGGCCGTGGATCGTGTGCGCGTGGCCGTGCTGGGCAGCGGCAACGTCGGGTCGGAGGTGGTGCGTCTCCTGCGCGACCATGCGGCCGACCTCACCGCCCGGGTGGGCGCGCCGCTGGAGGTCGTCGGCATCGCCGTCCGCCGCCCCGACGCACCTCGTCCCGGCCATGTCGACGCGTCGCTGCTCACCTCCGACGCCGCCGGGCTGGTTCGCAAGGCGGACATCGTCGTCGAGCTCATGGGCGGTGTCGAGCCCGCCCGCGAGCTGCTGCTCCAAGCCATGGACCATGGCGCCGGCGTCGTCAGCGCCAACAAGGCGCTGCTCGCCGAGCACGGCCCGGAGCTGTTCGAACGGGCCGCGGACCGCGGGGTGGACCTGTACTTCGAGGCGGCCGTCGCCGGCGCCATCCCCCTGATCCGGCCGCTGCGCGAGTCGCTGGCCGGTGACCGCGTCCGTCGCGTCCTCGGCATCGTCAACGGC
The DNA here is from genome assembly GCA_050329415.1 of Kineosporiaceae bacterium. GTDB lineage: Bacteria > Actinomycetota > Actinomycetes > Actinomycetales > JBBAYJ01 > JANNOG01. Next base: position 15,468 of record JBHJOS010000119.1, on the reverse strand, counting down.
ACGACCAACTACATCCTCGACCGGATGGACAGCACGGGGGCCGACCTGGCCGACGCCTTGGCCGAGGCGCAGGCCCTGGGCTATGCCGAGGCCGACCCCACCGCCGACGTGGAGGGCTACGACGCCGCGGCCAAGGCCGCCATCCTCGCCTCCATCGCCTTCCACACCCGGGTGCCCGGGGCGGCCGTCCACCGTGAGGGCATGACGGGGATCACCGCCGAGGACGTGGCTGCGGCCCGTGACATGGACGCCGTCGTCAAGCTGCTCGCCATCGGCGAGCGAGTCACGGTGGACGGCCGCGACACCGGGGTCACCGTGCGGGTCCACCCGGCCCTCGTGCCGCGCAGCCACCCGCTGGCGGGGGTGCGCGGTGCCTTCAACGCCGTCTACGTGGAGGCGGAGGCCGCCGGCCAGCTGATGTTCTACGGCCCCGGGGCGGGCGGCACCCCGACGGCGAGCGCCGTCCTCGGCGACATCGTCGCCGTGGCCCGGCACCGGGTGACCGGAGGGGGCGGCCCCGGCGAGTCGGCCTACGCGGACCTGCCCGTGCTGCCGCTCGCCGACGTCCGAACCCGCTACCACGTTCGCCTCGATGTCGAGGACCGCCCCGGCGTCCTCGCCCGGGTCGCCGAGGCCTTCGCGGCGCACGGGGTGTCCATCGAGGCCGTGCGCCAGCGCCCGGTCGAGGGAGGCGCCCGCGCCGACCTGGTCGTCGTCACCCACGCCGGGACCGACGCTGCGCTGGCCGCCACGGTCGCCGACCTGGCACGCCTCGACGTCGTCGACGAGGTGACCTCGGTCATCCGCGTCGAGGGGATGTGAGGGGCATGGCCCGCCCCTGGCGCGGTGTCATCCACGAGTACGCCGACCGGCTGCCGATCGTCGCCGGACTCGGCCCGGACACCCGGATCGTCACCCTGGCCGAGGGCGGGACTCCGCTGACTCCGGCGCCGGCCCTGTCCGACCTCACCGGCTGCGAGGTGTTCCTCAAGGTCGAGGGCTGCAACCCGACCGGCTCGTTCAAGGACCGCGGGATGACGACGGCGATCACCGCGGCCGTCGCCGGCGGTGCCGAGGCCGTCGTCTGCGCGAGCACCGGCAACACCTCGGCGTCGGCGGCCGCCTACGCCACCGCCGCCGGGGTGAGCTGTGCCGTCCTCGTCCCGGACGGTCGGATCGCGATGGGCAAGCTCAGTCAGGCCGTGGCCCACGGGGCCACGATCCTCCAGGTCGACGGCAACTTCGACGACTGCCTCACCGTGGCCCGCAAGCTCGCCGACGCCCACCCGGTCGAACTCGTCAACTCCGTCAACCCGGCGCGGATCGAGGGGCAGAAGACCGCGGCCTTCGAGGTCGTGGACGTGCTCGGGGACGCCCCGGACGTCCACTGCCTGCCGGTCGGCAACGCCGGCAACATCACCGCCTACTGGGCGGGCTACACCGAGTACGCCCGCGACGGCGTCGCGACCCGGACCCCCCGGATGTGGGGGTTCCAGGCCGCGGGCGCCGCACCGATCGTCCGCGGCCACCCCGTCGACCACCCGGAGACGATCGCCACGGCCATCCGGATCGGCAGTCCGGCGTCGTGGCGGCAGGCGGTCGTGGCCCGCGACGCCTCCGGCGGCCTGATCGACGCGGTGACGGACGAGCAGATCCTCGCCGCGCACCGCTGGCTGTCCGCCCGGGAGGGGGTCTTCGTCGAGCCGGCCTCGGCGGCCGGGGCGGCCGGTCTCCTCCAGGTCCACGCCCGAGGCGGACTGGCCCCCGGCCAGCGCGTGGTGTGCACCGTCACCGGGCACGGGCTCAAGGACCCGCAGTGGGCGCTGCGCGGCCCGGACGGCGACGCGGTGCGTCCCACCCGGATCGCCGCCGACACCATGCAGGTCGCGGCCGCCCTCGGCCTGGGCTGAGACCGTGTCCTGCCCGGTCGGGAGGGTCGAGGTCAGCGTCCCCGCCACGAGCGCCAACCTCGGTCCGGGGTTCGACTCGTTCGGGCTCGCCCTGGACGTGCGCGACCGGCTGCGGCTCACTGCGCGCCGCCCCGCCGGGCCGTCGGCGAGCGCCGGGTGCCGGGTGTCGGGGGAGGGCGCCGGGGCCGTGCCCCTGGGCGAGGACCACCTGGTGATCGCGACCCTGCGCAAGGCCCTCGCCGAGACCGTCCCGGGTCTCGTCCCGCCCGACCTGGAGCTGACCTGCGACAACGCCATCCCGCACGGCCGGGGCCTCGGGTCCTCGGCGGCGGCCGTGGTGGCCGGCCTCGCCATGGCCTGGGAGCTGGCCGCGCTCGCCGGGGCACCGGCCGCTGGGGATCGGCTGGCATGGCTGGTGGACCGGGCGTCGGCACTGGAGGGCCACGGCGACAACGCCTCTGCGGCGGTCCTGGGCGGAGCGGTCGTCTCCTGGGTCGAGGGCGGCCGGTACCGCGCCAGCCCGCTGGCCGTGTCGCCGGACCTCGAGGTCGTGAGCGCCGTGCCGGACACCACCTTGGCGACCAGTCTCGCCCGGACCCTCCTGCCGGACGTGGTCCCGCTCGCGGACGCGGTGTTCACCGGCGCGCGGACCGCGCTGCTGGTCGAGGCGCTGCGGGGCCGACGTGACCTGCTGCTGGCCGCGACGGAGGACCGGCTGCACCAGAGTCCCCGGGCGGGCGCCATGCCGCGGACGCTCGACCTCGTGCACCGGCTGCGCGGGGCCGGCCACGCGGCCGTGGTCTCCGGTGCCGGGCCTGCCGTGCTGGTCCTCGGCTCGCCCCCGCTGGTCGTGACCGGGCTCGCGGGGCCAGGGTGGCGCGTGACCGGGCACCGGGTGGGGGAGGGCGTGACCGTCGAGGCGCGTGCGACGTGACCAGACGCAGCGGAGCACTCGTCAGGCAGCGGGGTGAGCCCGTTCCGCGATGAAGCGCTGGAGATCGGCGACCGAGACGACGGTCTCCTCGGTGTGGGCGTCCAGGCGGTCGAGGATCCACTGTCGCATCAGCGTCGTCGTGGGCACACCCGCATCGGCCGCTCGCCGGCGCAGGCGCTGCACGAGCGATCGAGGCAGCCGGATCGATGTCGAGACCATGACCTCGTCGTCGTCGAGCACGCGGTCGTCGAACTCGGCGCTCTCGACATCCGCCGTGAGATCCGCGGTGTCGTAGTGGGCGCGCAGAGCCGCCAGCTGCTCGGGCGACGGCGCTGCGCCGGTGGTCATCTCAGCAGTCATGTCTGTCACCTCGCTCGTCTCAGGAAACTCCGCCGTTCGCTGTCGGCCATCTGGCGGGCGGTCACCACGTAGTCGAGACCGTCGAGAGACTCGGCGACCACGACGGCCAGATACCGCCCGGCGGCGGTGGTGCCGAACACCAGACGTGTGTCCTGACGTCCGGGAGCGACGAGCCGTGGGCGCCCGTAGACCGCCTCCTCCACCTCGTCCGGTGCCACCCGGTGGCGGGCGATGTGCTCCTCGGACTCCTCGGTCCATCGGATTTCGGCTCCCACACCACCGCAGCGTAGCACGACGTGGTACGCGAGAGTCGGTGCTCGTCCGCTACCTGTCGCAGGGCGAGGGCCTCAGCTCGGAGGAGATCCGCGACAGCGTGCTCGCGCGCTCGGGGATCTCGACCTTTCCGTCATGGGGTCTGCCATGACGGAAAGTGCGCCGATCCGTCGGCGCGCGGGGTGCAGGGTCCGGTCCTCGGCGCGGACGTCGGCGCGTTGCCCGGGCTGCTCGAGTCTGCCTCGGCGGGTTCTCCGTGCGCGGCGCTGGTCCGACCGGGTGATCGGGCCGGATGGGAGCGACGGAAGTCGTGCAGACCGGGCTCTATCGGGCGGCGGGCGCGGCTGTCCAGGGTCCGGGGTGCTATGCTCACCGCGGCGTCAAGACGGTTCTCGGGCCACACGGTCCACCGTTCCCACCGCCTTCCCGGATCCGCTTCTGCGCTCCGTCATCGCGTCGGCCCACCTGTGACCGGCCAGCTCATCCGGAGGAAGGACCTTCGTGACCGACATCCACGACGCCGTGGCATCCCCCGCGTCGGGTGATCTCACTTCTCTCAAGCTTGCCCAACTCCAGGCCATCGCCGGTCAGCTCGGGATCCCCGGCATCAGCCGAATGCGGAAGGCGGAGCTGCTCGACGCGATCCGTGGCCGCACCACCTCTCCGGCCAGGTCCGCGCCGTCCGCCAGGACCGCTCCTTCGGAGTCCTCCGCACCCTCACGGCAGCCGGCCGCCACCGTGCCGGCCAACGGCGGGAACAGCGGCGACGACCACGGCGAGTCGGCCCCGGCCCCACCCATCGTCACAGCCCCGCCCCGGGGGCGGGGACGTCGCGAGCCCGGCGGAGCCGGCGCCTCTCCCGTGCTCGACCCGCCCGTCATCGAGCTGCCGCCCATGCCCGGACGGGACCACTCCGAGGGGGCCGACGGCGAGGCGACGGAGCGGCCGGAGGGCACCCAGCGCCCCGAGCGGGCCACTGGTGCCCGGGAGCGGCTCGGGTCGGGCGAGCGCGCCCGCCGGGGCCGGGACGACGAGGGCCGCGACCCGCGCGAGCCGGGCTCCCGCGAGCCGGTTTCCCGCGACACCGGCCCTCGCGACACCGGCCCTCGCGATGACGACGAGGGCGACGCCGGCTCCCGCCGTCGCCGGGGCCGCCGGGACCGCAAGCGCCGCGGCCGGGACCTGCCGGCGGACGTCGACGTCGAGGCGATCGAGGACAGCGACGTGCTGGTCCCCGTCGCCGGCATTCTCGACATCCTCGAGAACTACGCGTTCGTCCGGACGTCCGGGTACCTTGCCGGTCCGCACGACGTGTACGTGTCCCTCGGCCAGGTCCGCAAGTACGGGCTGCGCAAGGGCGACGCCGTCGTCGGGGCCGTGCGCCAGCAGCGCGAGAACGAGGAGCGGCGCCAGAAGTTCAACGCCCTGGCCCGTGTCGACACCATCAACGGCATGCCGGTCGACGCCGCGCGCGAGCGTCCGGAGTTCAGCCAGCTGACTCCGCTCTACCCCCAGCAGCGGCTGCGGCTGGAGACCGAGCCGACCGGGCTCACCACGCGCGTCATCGACCTCGTGGCTCCCCTCGGCAAGGGCCAGCGTGGCCTCATCGTCTCCCCGCCGAAGGCCGGCAAGACCCTCGTCATGCAGGCCATCGCCAACGCCATCACCACCAACAACCCCGAGTGCCACCTCATGGTCGTGCTCGTCGACGAGCGGCCGGAGGAGGTCACCGACTTCCAGCGCACGGTCAAGGGCGAGGTCATCGCCTCGACCTTCGACCGCCCCCCCGGGGATCACACCACGGTGGCCGAACTCGCCATCGAGCGGGCCAAGCGGCTGGTCGAGCTGGGCCACGACGTGGTCGTGCTGCTCGACGGGATCACCCGGCTGGGGCGGGCGTACAACCTGGCCGCTCCGGCGTCGGGCCGCATCCTGTCGGGGGGCGTCGACTCCTCGGCGCTGTACCCGCCCAAGCGGTTCTTCGGTGCGGCCCGCAACATCGAGGACGGCGGTTCGCTGACCATCCTCGCCACGGCGCTGGTCGAGACCGGGTCGAAGATGGACGAGGTCATCTTCGAGGAGTTCAAGGGCACCGGGAACATGGAACTCCGGCTCTCCCGCCAGCTCGCGGACAAGCGGATCTTCCCGGCGGTCGACGTCAACGCCTCGGGCACCCGGCGGGAGGAGATCCTGCTCTCGAAGGAGGAGCTGAACGTCGCCTGGAAGCTGCGGCGCGTGCTCGGTGCGCTCGATCTCCAGCAGGCGTCGGAACTCCTCCTCGACCGGATGCGCCAGAGCCGCAGCAACGCCGAGTTCCTCATGCAGGTCGCCAAGACCACTCCGGTCCCCGGCACCCGCGACGAGGACTGACCCCACGACCACCGGCCGGGCATACTGCACGGTCGGTCCCCGTTCACCCGGGGGTGCCGGTTCACGCCGCCGCGGTCCGCGGTACGGCGACCCGGCGCCCGACAGGAGGAGCCCCATGAAGCACGACATCCACCCGCAGTACGTCGAGACGACGGTGACCTGCACCTGCGGGCAGACCTTCGTCACCCGCAGCACGTCGGCGACCGGCCGCATCAACGCCGACATCTGCAGCGCCTGCCATCCCTTCTACACCGGCAAGCAGAAGATCCTCGACACCGGCGGCCGGGTGGCCCGCTTCGAGAAGCGGTACCGCAGGGACACCTCCGCCACGGCGTGAGCCGGTTCCCGGCCGTCGAGGCGCTGCTCGCCGAGCACGCCGAGGTCGAGGCGGCGCTCTCGGACCCGGCGGTGCACGGCCGCCCCGGTGACGCCCGCCGCCTCGGCCGCCGCTACGCCCAGCTCCGGGCGGTGGCCGAGGCGCACCGGTCGTGGCGGGTCGCGCACGACGACCTCGGGACGGCCCGGGAGCTGGCGCCCGAGGACGCCGGGTTGCGTGCCGAGCTGCCCGCCCTCGCCGAGGCCGAGGCGGCGGCGGCCGCCCGGCTCACGCAGCTGCTGGCGCCGCGGGACCCCGACGACGACCGCGACGCCATCCTCGAGGTCAAGGCCGGTGAGGGCGGGGCGGAGTCCGCCCTGTTCGCCGGCGACCTGCTCCGGATGTACCTGCGCTTCGCCGAGCGACGTGGTCTGCGCACCGAGGTGCTCGACTCCACGCCGGGCGAGATGGGCGGCTACAAGGACGTCACCGTCGCTGTCAGCGCCGGGACGGACTCGGCGTCGGGTGCCTACGGCGTGCTGAAGTTCGAGGGCGGCGTCCACCGGGTCCAGCGGGTGCCGGCGACGGAGTCCCAGGGCCGGATCCACACCTCGGCCGTCGGCGTCCTCGTGAGCCCCGAGGCCGACGAGGTGGACGTCACGCTCGACCCGAACGACCTGCGGATCGACGTGTACCGGTCGAGCGGACCGGGCGGGCAGTCCGTCAACACCACGGACTCGGCGGTCCGGATCACGCATGTCCCGACCGGGACCGTCGTCACCTGCCAGAACGAGAAGTCCCAGCTGCAGAACAAGGAGCAGGCGCTGCGCATCCTGCGTGCCCGGCTGCTCGCCGGCGCCCGCGACGCCGCCGCCGCCGAGGCCGCCGCCTCCCGCCGGGCACAGGTGCGCACCGTCGACCGTTCCGAGCGGGTGCGCACCTACAACTTCGGCGAGAACCGGGTCAACGAGCACCGCACCGGATTCAAGGCGTACAACCTCGACGCCGTGCTCGACGGCGACCTCGACGCCGTTCTCGACAGCCTGCACGCCGCGGATCTCGCCGCTCGCACCGGAGCGGCGGCGCCATGATGGACCGGTGACGTCGTCCACAGGTCCGGGTGAGGTTCCCGCCGGGCCGGGGCGCCGCGACTACCGTGGCATGGCAGGAGGTGGTGGCGTGGCGATCATGACCGCGGGCGAGGCGATCCACGCGGGCACCCCGGACCTGCGCGAGAAGCCCGTCGAGTACGGGATCACGGGCGTGCCCGCGTACTGGACCGTCGACCTCACCGACGGGATCGCCGTCACCGTGCATCGCTGCGACGAGGGCGTCCACATCCCCGCAGGGACCTTCGGTCCCGGGCAACGGGTCGCGGACCCCGCCGCCCCGTGGGCCACCGTCGAGGTGACGCCCCTGCTCGGGTACTACGCCTCAGGTCACTCGTGACGACTCGAGTCCTCCGATGACGCCCGCCGACCTGGACCGGACGGTGCGGGACGCCGCCGCCGTGCTCGCCGCCGCGGGGATCGAGACCGCGGCCGGCGACGCAGAGGTCCTGGCCGGGCACGTGCTCGGGCTCGGCCGAAGCGAGACGGCGCGGCAACGCGCCCTCGGCCGGACGCTGACCGTGCCGCAGTCGGCCGCCTTCCGGGACCTCGTGCACGACCGCGCCCGGCGGATCCCGCTCCAGCACCTCACCGGCAAGGCCCACCTGCGCGGCGTGACCGTCGAGGTGGGGCCGGGCGTTTTCGTCCCCCGGCCCGAGACCGAGGTCACCGTGCAGCACGCCCTCGACGCGGTCCTGGCAGCCCATGTCCCGGGCCGAGCGGTCCGGGTGGTCGACCTGTGCACCGGCTCCGCCGTCATCGCCGTCGCGGTCGCCGCCGAGGCGGCCGGGGCGGGCGTCGACGTCCGCGTGGTGGGGGTCGAGGTGAGTCCCGAGGCGGTCGCCTGGGCCCGGCGCAATGCCGAGCGGTACGGCGGCGGCCTGGTGGAGGTGCGGGCCGGCGACGTGGCCGGGGCCTGCGACGACCTGTGCGCGGACCTGGTGGGCCGCACCGACGTCGTCGTCGCCAACCCGCCGTACGTGCCGGATGGTGCCGCGCCGACGGACCCCGAGGCCCGCGACCACGACCCGGCACTCGCCCTGTTCGGCGGTCCCGACGGGACCGCCGTCGTCGGGCAGGTCGCCCGGACCGCGGCCCGCCTGCTCCGGCCCGGCGGCACAGTCGTCGTCGAGCACGGCGAGGCGCAGGGCCCGGTCGTGGCCCGCCTGCTCGCCGCGGCGGGCCTGCCGGGCGGGCGTACCCACCGTGATCTCACGGGCCGTGCCAGAGTCACCGTTGCCCGAACGGGCGAGTGACAGACTGCCACCCGTGACGGCCCGGATGTTCGACTGCGCCGTCCCGCTCGAGCGCGAACGGGGACTGGCGGCGGCCGAGTCGGCGCTGGGCGAGGGCGGCCTCGTCGTGCTGCCCACCGACACCCTGTACGGGCTCGCCGCCGACGCTTTCGACCGGGATGCCGTCGCGGCCCTCGTCGTGGCCCGCGGTGCGTCCGCACCGCCTCCGGTCCTGGTCGGTGCCCCCGAGGGGATGGCTGGGCTGGCGGCCGACGTGACGCACGCCGCAGAGGCGCTCGCGGACGCCTTCTGGCCGGGCGGCCTGACCCTGGTGTGCCGGGCGCAGCCGTCTCTCGGGTGGGGTCCGGAAGCGGGGACCGTGGCGTTGCGGATGCCGCTGCACCCGGTCGCGCTCGAGCTGCTGGCCCGTACGGGACCCCTGGCGGCGACCGCGGCCAACCTCGCCGGCCAGGCACCGCCCACCTCCGCCGAGGCGGCCCGCGACGGCCTCGGCGATGTCGTCGCCGTGTACCTCGACGGCGGCCCGTGCCTCGATCTGCCGCCGTCGACCATCGTCGACACCACCGGAGAGGCCCTCACGGTCGTTCGCGAGGGGGCCGTGACACGTGCCGAACTCGTCGAGGTGGTGGGATCCGACGCCTGGGCCACGACCGGCGCGCTTCCTGCGAGGGCGCCCGCGTGAGGGCCTACCTGCTGGTCATGGCGGTCGCCGCGATCGTGACCTTCCTGTCGACCGGGGTGGTGCGCGGCCTGGCCAGCCGGTGGGGAGTGGTGGCCCAGGTCCGTGACCGCGACGTGCACGTGGTGCCGGTGCCGCGGCTCGGCGGGGTGGCGATCTTCGTGGGGGTGGCCGGCGGGCTGGGCCTGGCCTGGACCATCCCGTTCCTCTCCGGGGTCTACGGCCAGGGCACGACCGGTCCGCTCGGCATCCTGCTGGCCGCCGCCGTGATCTGCGTCGTGGGGGTCGTCGACGACGTCTGGGGCCTCGACGCGTGGACCAAGCTCGCGGGCCAGGCGCTGGCCGGGGTGGTCATGGCCCTGCTGGGGGTGCGGCTGCTGGCGCTGCCGGTGAACGGGCTCACCCTGCTGTCGGGCTGGATGCTCGTCGTGCTCACCGTCGTCGTGGTGCTCGTCACCGCGAACGCGGTGAACTTCGTGGACGGCCTCGACGGCCTCGCCGCCGGCATCGTCGCGATCTCCGGGATCGCGTTCTTCTCCTACTCCTACCAGCTCTCCCGGGACGCCAGTCCCGACGACTACTCGAGCACCGCGACCCTCATTGCCGCGGTCACCGTGGGGGCGGCGGTGGGCTTCCTGCCACACAACCTCCATCCGGCCCGGATCTTCATGGGCGACTCCGGGGCGCTCACCCTGGGCCTGCTGCTCGCCGCCGCGACGATCAGCGTGACCGGGGACACCGACCCGCGGGTGCTCGAGGAGACCGGTCTGGCGCCGGCCTTCGTCCCGTTGCTGCTCCCCGTGGCGGCACTCATCGTCCCGGTCCTCGACGTCGTCATGGCGGTCGTCCGGCGGACCCTCGCGGGGCGCTCACCGTTCAGCCCCGACCGCAAGCACCTGCACCACCGGATGCTGGCCCTGGGTCACTCGCACCGCTGGGCCGTCGCCCTCATGCACGCCTGGGTGGCGCTGCTGTCGTTCGGCGCGGCCGCGACGGCCTTCTGGCCGTGGGGCAGCGTGGTGCGCGTCGGCGGCGTCGCCGCGGTTCTGCTCCTGTTGCTGACGATCGTGCCGCGCCTGGTCGAGACGGCGCGGCCGCGACCCCCGTCGGTCGCTCCGACCCCGCCGGACGAGCCCGCAGCCACGCTCACGCACGCTGTGTCCGACTCCGCCCCGCCGCTCCATGCGCCACCCCCACCCGGAGGGCGACGTGACCCGCTGCGCGCCCACACTCCGGTTCCGGTTGCCACCGGACCCACCCGACACGAGGAGAAGCGATGAACCGCGGCACCATCGACACGGCTCGTGAGGGCGGGGAGGCTGCTGCTGCCCTGGGAGCCACGCTGCGGCGCAGCGTCGTGGTACTCGTCGTGGCCGGCGTGGCCGCTGGTGTCGCCCTGGCAGCGGTCGCGGCGGCGGTCGACGGTCCGGCCGGCCTGGCCGGCGCACTGATCGGCATCGGCCTGGCGGTCGCGTTCCTGGCCGTGACGTCGCTGGTGGGATCTGTGACAGCACGCCGAGACCCGCTGGTCATGGCCGCGGCGCTGATGGGGTCGTGGCTGGTGAAGGCGGTCTCGGCGATCGCGGTCCTGCTCGTCGTCCGGGACGCCGGCCTGGGTGAGCCACTGTGGGTGGGAGTCGGCATCCTCGTCGGGGTGATCCTGTCGCTCGCTGTCCAAGTACGACTGTTGGTGACTGCCCGTGTGCCCTACGTGGACCCGTCGTCAAGGGCGGCGCCACCGGACCGTGACCTCGGTGACAGGTGACCCTCCGTGTACGAGAGCGCCTCCGGGCATTGGTAGTGTTCCCGCCGAACCAGCCCGCTGAGACCCGGCTCAGGGCAGGATCACCCGCTTCGCCGGACCTCCCGGCCCGACGATCAGGAGTCGACGCTGACCGCGCTCCCCGCGCTGATGCCCGCCCTCGCACCGCCGTTGTCGGCGAGCACGGGCTCCTTCGCGCCGCCCACCATCGACGAGTTCTTCCCGCCGTCGTTCCTCTTCGAGGGAACGCCGTTCGAGCTGAACCGGATCATGTTGCTGCGGGTCATCGTGGCGGTCGTGCTCATCGTCCTGTTCCTGCTCTACGTGCGCCGGGCGTCGCTCGTTCCCGGGCGCGGCACCGGCGTGGCCGAGACGGCGCTCGACTTCGTGCGGGTCTCCATCGCCGAGCAGATCCTGGGGAAGGAGAACGGCCGCCGCTTCCTGCCCCTCCTGGCGTCGCTGTTCTTCCTCATCCTCTTCGCCAACATCCTCGGGGTCGTCCCCTTCGCCAACATCGCAGCGACTTCGGTCATCGGAATGCCACTGGTGCTGGCGCTCATCGTGTACGTGGTGTTCATCGTCGTCGGGTTGCGCACCCAGGGTCCCCGCTACTTCTCGAACACGCTCTTCCCCCGGTCGGTTCCCTGGTACATCTACCCGATCTACTCCCCGATCGAGGCCTTGGCCGTCTTCGTCCTGCGACCGGCGACGCTCACGATCCGGCTGTTCGCCAACATGGTGGCCGGGCACTTCCTGCTGGTGCTCTGCTTCAAGGCGACGGACCACCTGCTGTTCCAGGCGGGGGAGGCCGGACTGATGCCGTTCGCTCTCCTCACCCTGTTCTTCGGCTTCGCCTTCACGTTGTTCGAGATCCTCGTCGCTGTCCTTCAGGCATACATCTTCGCTCTTCTCGCCGCGGTGTACATCGACTCCAGCCTGCACGCCGAGCACTGACCGACCGCACCACCTGACACGACGGAAAGGACCACCAGTGGACTCCCAGACCCTGGCCGCCGCTCCCGGGCTCGTCGGCAACATCGCGACGATCGGCTACGGCCTCGCGACGCTCGGCCCTGGCATCGGCGTCGGCATGCTCGTCGGAAAGACCGTGGAGGCGCAGGCCCGCCAGCCGGAGATGGCGGGTCGGCTGCAGACGACGATGTTCCTCGGCATCGCCTTCACCGAGGCGCTGGCGCTCATCGGCTTCGCCGCCGGTTTCGTCTTCACGTGATGGGGGTCGTCGTGCCCGCGGCCATCTCGACCGCTGTCCTCGCCGCCGACGAGGGGGGCAACCCGCTGCTCCCGGCGATCTACGACATCGTCTGGTCGCTCGTCGTCTTCGCGGTCGTCTTCCTGCTGTTCTGGCGTCTCGTCCTGCCGAGGTACCTGTCGGTCCTCGACGAGCGGACCGACCGGATCGAGGGCGGCCTTCAGCGGGCCGAGGTGGCGCAGGCCGAGGCCGCCCGTCTCAAGGAGCAGTTCGAGGCCCAGTTGGCCGAGGCTCGCGCCGACGCCGGCCGGGCCCGGGAGGAGGCCCGCGCCGAGGGGGCCGCGATCATCGCCGAGATGCGCGTGAACGCCCAGGCCGAGGCCGCCCGGATCGTCGAGTCGGCGCAGCGCCAGATCGAGGCCGAACGGCAGCAGGCCGCCACCCAGCTCCGCCAGGAGGTGGGACGGCTCGCCGTGGAGCTCGCCGAGCGCATCGTCGGCGAGGCACTCACGGACGACGCCCGCCAGCAGCGGGTCATCGACCGGTTCCTCGACGACGTCGATGCTCCCGCGACCGTCGGCGCGCGGGGCTCCCGGAATGCCACTCGGGCACCGTCGTGATGCGAGGTGCCAGCCGTGAGTCCCTGGCCGCCGTGGTCGACCGGTTCGAGGGGCTCCTCGACACCGTGCCGGCGGCTGCCGACCGCGTCCGACTCGGGGAGGACCTCTTCTCCGTCGCCACCCTGCTCGACGCCACTCCTGCCCTGCGCCGGGCCCTGACCGACCCCTCCCGGGCCGGGCAGGACAAGGCGGACCTGGCGACGCGGCTGCTGGCCGGACGCGTCGGCCGGGACACCCAGGACCTGGTCGCCGGAGCCGTCCGGGAGCGGTGGACCCGGACCAGGGACCTGGCCGACGCGCTCGAGCGGTCGGGCGTGGCCGCGGTCCTCGCCGCCGCCGAGGCGGGCGACCGGCTCGACACGGTCGAGGACGAGTTGTTCCGCCTCCAGCGCATCGTCATGGGCGACCGGGAGCTCCGACGGGCGCTCACCGAGCAGCGCGCCCCGGCGAGCGCCAAGGAACTGCTCGTCGACCGCCTCCTGGAGCGCCGGGGTGAGGCCGAGACGGCAGTCCTCGCCCGCCGGCTGGCGTCACGGCCTCGTGGGCGCACCCCCGAACAGGCCTTCGACGACGTCCTCGAGGCCGCGGCCGAGCGTCGGCAGCGGCTGATCGCCCACGTCACGGTCGCCGTACCCATGACCGAGGGGCAGCGGACGCGGCTGGCGGCCGCCCTGTCGGCGCGCTACGGGCGCACAATCCGGCTTGCGGTCGACACCGATCCGGCGGTGATCGGCGGTGTCCGCGTGCACGTCGGCGACGAGGTGTTCGACGGGACGCTGTCCCGTCGCCTCGCTGCCGCAGCCGAGCTGATGACCCGCTGACCATCCGCGAACCCGGCGATCCTGTTTCCCGACGGACCCGATGAGGAGCAGCACCCATGACCGAGCTGACGATCCGCCCGGACGAGATCCGCGACGCCCTGGACGCCTTCGTCCGCTCCTACGAGCCGTCGGCGACGTCGGCGGAGGAGGTTGGACGGGTGGTCGACGCCGGCGACGGCATCGCCCACATCGAGGGCCTGCCGGGCGCGATGGCGAACGAACTGCTGCGTTTCGGCGACGCCCGCGGCACCCTCGGCCTGGCGCAGAACCTCGACGTGCGCGAGATCGGCACCGTTGTCCTGGGGCCGTTCGACCACATCGAGGAGGGCCTGGAGGTCCGCCGCACCGGTGAGGTCCTCAGCGTTCCGGTCGGCGACGGCTTCCTCGGCCGGGTCGTCGACCCCCTGGGGGACCCCATCGACGGCCTCGGCCCGGTCGAGGCCGAGACCCGCCGGGCACTGGAGCTGCAGGCGGCGACGGTCATGCAGCGCCAGGAGGTCCGCGAGCCGCTCCAGACCGGGATCAAGGCCGTGGACGCCATGACCCCGATCGGACGTGGCCAGCGCCAGCTCATCATCGGCGACCGCCAGACCGGCAAGACCGCGGTCTGCGTGGACACGATCATCAACCAGCGCGACAACTGGGCCACGGGGGACCCCACGAAGCAGGTCCGCTGCATCTACGTGGCGATCGGCCAGAAGGGCTCCACCATCTCCGGGGTCCGCGCGGCGCTGGCGGAGGCCGGGGCGCTGGAGTACACGACGATCGTCGCTGCCCCGGCTTCCGACCCCTCGGGCTTCAAGTACCTGGCGCCGTACACCGGGTCGGCCATCGGCCAGCACTGGATGTACCAGGGCAAGCACGTGCTCATCGTGTTCGACGACCTGTCGAAGCAGGCCGAGGCGTACCGTGCCATCTCGCTGCTGCTGCGCCGACCGCCGGGCCGCGAGGCCTACCCGGGCGACGTCTTCTACCTGCACTCCCGGCTGCTCGAGCGCTGCGCCAAGCTGTCGGACGAGATGGGGGGCGGGTCGATGACCGGCCTGCCGATCATCGAGACGAAGGCCAACGACGTGTCGGCGTTCATCCCGACCAATGTCATCTCGATCACCGACGGCCAGTGCTTCCTCGAGTCCGACCTCTTCAACGCCAACGTCCGCCCGGCGATCAACGTCGGCATCTCGGTCTCCCGAGTCGGCGGCGCCGCCCAGACCAAGGCCATGAAGAAGGTCGCCGGCACGCTGCGCACCGACCTCGCCCAGTTCCGCTCGCTCGAGGCGTTCGCGATGTTCGCCTCCGACCTGGACGCGGCCTCGCGCGCGCAGCTGTCCCGGGGTGCGCGCCTCGTCGAGCTGCTCAAGCAGAACCAGTACTCGCCGTTCCCGGTCGAGGAGCAGGTGGTCTCGGTGTGGGCCGGCACCACCGGCAAGCTGGACGACCTCGCGGTCGAGGACGTCCGGCGGTTCGAGGCCGAGTTCCTCGACCACCTCCGGCGCCACTCGACGGTGCTCACCACGATCGCCGAGACCAAGGCGCTCTCGGACGACGCGGTCGCCGAGCTCCAGCGCGAGGTGGCGTCCTTCAAGGACCGGTTCCTCGCCGGGTCGGGCAAGGCGATCGGAGCCCCCGGCACCGACGAGGACCCGGGCGAGCTGGGCGAGGACGACGTGACGCAGGAGCAGATCGTCCGTCGGCGCTGACGGCGACGCTCGACCGGCTGACGACGGACGACCAGGAAGGACGGCTCGGCAGACATGGCCTCCCAGTTGCGGGTGTACCGCCAGCGCATGCGCTCGGTGCAGGCCACCAAGCAGATCACCCGCGCCATGGAGCTGATCGCCGCCTCGC